>QCPC01000005.1 GCA_003212695.1 Prochlorococcus sp. AG-436-C13
TTGTTAATTAAAGTTTTTCAAAAAATGCGGTTGTAAAATTAGGCACATTATCTTTTCTTCCTTCTGATAGTCTTTTTCGAAATTAGTAACTAAAAAGAAATGAGTGAATTTGCAGTTATCTCTTATTCATTGTTTATGGCGACTTTTGGAATAGTGGTTATCTTCTTCTCATTTGAAGATGATGATGATCAAGGTGGTGGGAAGATGATGCCCATACCTATAAAGAATTAACTAATTTATTTTATCAAAACCTGAGATCGATTTCTATCAATGAATTTATGGCGTCTTTTTAATGCTACAACTATCTGGCTCACTCTTCATTAGCCAGTAGTTAGGTTCTTGTGATGCCATGGGATCTCGGCGATATTTCGATGTGTGGATGGTGTGTGGATGGCTTAACATTCTCACCCTCATTTCTTTATTCTATTTCAATCAAGTTTTGATTACTAATCAAAGCTTATCTTGAGACTTCGTGAAGCCTAATTTATCCCTTAGTGGCAACGGTAATGATAATCATTTTTATTTGTTCTAATATGACCAATAAAATTTGAATTATTTGATGGAGTTGAAATTTACCTGGTTTGTTTCTAATCAATTACAAGATTGGATTGTAAGCAAAAAACCTGAATATCCAACTCTGGAGGAATGTATTGCTTGGGTAGAAGAAAAGCTGAAGAGAGATGGGTCGAACTATGAATTAACAAAACAAGATCTTGAAGATATTGAACTTGCTCATGAATTTCACACTAGTGACATGAGCAGCTAGAAATCATATTTTTTGAAAAACCTTTCGAACATCCATAGAACAATTTGTTCTTTACTTGATCTAATAAGTAGGCTTACTGGGTTAACTTCCCTCATAATTAGGAGAGGTCATTTGAGAAAAATTTGGATTACTCTTAATTGGCCAGTAACGTAGTCCTTGTAATGCCAGCTGATCTAAGCGATATTGTGATGTGTGGATGGATTAACAATCTCACCCTCATTTCTTTACTCTATCTAATTAGTATTTGAAGCAAATAAGAATTACTTATAAGAATGCTTGTTATGCAAAACCCTTACCTTTTGTATTGTACTGACCACCAACGGTCAGAAAGTGTGTTTCATCACTACCAACGTCATAGATGGTGTAATTCGCCCCTGCTCCAATCCCAATGATGCTTTGTTTAGATACTCTCTGCTGATGTTGACTTTCGCCATTCAAGTCTTTTACCTGTGAATCGAGCCCTCCCCCAGTGAGCTCAAGATGAAATTGTTTAGTGCTGTGTGCTGTAAATAATCTGTTTACATCAAGTCGAGTGAGGCGATCAATAAGAATTAGCGGAGAGGTTTCTGGTGTAAGGTTATCTCCAATATCTGCTGAGCTTCCGTGAATTAGACCGCAGTCCAATTCAATGAAGCCAAATTGAAGTGATGATAGCCATTTGAGATGATAGGTATCAACGGCATTCAATAAGGCTGTTACTGCTTCTTCTCCTTGATTTAGTCGCAAAGCATCGGCCTTTTGCTCGCCACGTAGTCCCTGCTCTGTAAGTAGTTGCTCTTCCCACCAGCCATAAATGCATTGAGGTTGTAACTCATCACGTCGTGGATTCTGTAGTCGATTTAACAATGCATCGCAGTTGCGTTCTGGCCCGACCATATCTCCCAGGACAAATAAGGCCGTAACTCCGCTAGCCTTCTTTAAATCACGTTGAATCAGCTCGTAGGTTTCTAGGTCACCTTTTAGACCACTCACTAGTGCCCAGCGCTCAATCATCGTTCGCAAACATGACTAGCATCTTCGGCTTGCTCAGCAAATTCAAAGCCATGACTCAGCCTCCATGCGAATATTCGTGGTAGTCCGGCATCAATAATGGCTTGGCATGTTAGTCCGATGTCATAGGCCACCTCTTTGATCTCAACTTCTCCAGTAACATCATCATGGATTACATAGGTGGCATTAGTACTACCATGACGAGGTTCGCCTACTGATCCTGCATTGACTATTTTTCGCATCGGTAAGTTTATTTCTTTTTCTTCTGCATTGTGATTAGACGTGTTTTGTAGCCTCACACGAATTGATCCATTTTTTAGTTCACGTACATAAGGTTGATGAGTGTGTCCACAAAATAAGGTATCAGCTCCGGCTTTCTCAACTCTTTCAAGTGCTGCAAATGCATTCATGTCAGGTAGAAGATACTCATGTTGGCTATTGGGACTGCCATGAACAAACAGGATTCGATCTCTACGTATTGATGTTGGCAAACTTGCTAGAAAATCTTTGTTGATATCTGTTAATTGTTCTGCTGTCCACTCATGAGCTAGATGTCCACGCTTTTCAGCTAGTTGAGATGGGTAGCTGCATTCGCATGCATTAAGACCCTCAATAATATCTTCATCCCAGCACCCTTGACAGCTAGCAATATCACGTTCTCGTACTAGATCTACTACTTCATTCGGTTGTGGCCCATAGCCCACTAAATCACCAAGACAGGTGATGTCGCTAATTCCTTTTTGATCAATGTCATTTAGTACTGCTTTTACAGCAGCTAGGTTGGCATGTAGGCAGGAGATTACTGCATGTTTCATGATGATTAACTTGCGTAAATGGCTTCTGATTGTCGATCTCGTAGAGGTATTTGATGCATTTCTAGTAAGGCATCGTTTAGCAGGCAGAGATTGATCGTTGACTGAATGTTTATGCAATCAAGTCCTTTTCCTTGTATAACAAGCCCTGATGGTCTTTCAGGCCTGCCATTAGGGGGAGAAACTGTTTTTAGTGGAAGAAACTGTGACCCTTTTTGACTCACAATCCAGTTGAAGAAAATAGACTGTCCATCGGGCAAGTTCATGAGACCCTTGGCTCTATAGACATCTCCATAGGCTCCATTCACAAGCTCAAACCAGAAGGTATTCAGACTCTGTGGATCCCAGACGCTTTTGGCAAGGTTGAGGCTCCAGGACTCAAGTTCTTTGAAAACCAATGTGTCATTATTTGGTAATTCTGAGTCTCGACCAAAGTGTAGGTGCCTATCTGGTTGCAGCTTTAAGGACTCGAGTTGACTCTTGACGTAAGGATTTATCCCGACTGCTTCTAATTGATCAGGTGATTGAGATTGCGAAAGCTCAATTAAACTTAGAAAGTCTTTGTGCTTTGAAATTGAGGTATCAGGACAACTCGATAAGTCTTGTAGATGAGGAACCTGATCTTTTAAGAATGTGCAATCAATTAGAGATTCAGGTGATTTCTCTTGACCGTTATTAGCCTGCTCAGTGAGACGCAAATATCCGCAAGCACCTTGATTGCGTTTGATTGTGTTAAGTATCCAAGTGGTCTTCCCGCACCCTGGCGAACCCGAAATTAACAATTTTTGTCCCATTTTTTGGGCAAGCCAAACCTTTTATTAGCCTAACAGCAGATAAAAACGATAATCATTTTCATTAGAGGATCAGGATAAAGTAAACGTCCGAATAGAATTTATTAATTTCTTCTAATGGCTTTTCACCAGTCAAGGCTCATACTTCATTAGCCAATAGTTAATCTCCTTTGATGCCATGGGATTTCAGCGATATTGTAATGTGTGGATGGAAGCTTCTAAGGAATGCTTTTTGATTTATTCACAAGAAGAAGCTTCATTCAGGCACCCTTTCCTTAGTTTTTTGATCCAATTCTGCAAAGACTTTAATGCTCTTATATCGAGTTGGTAATAAACCCAGCGCCCACTTTGCCTATCTGTGATAACCCCAGCCTCTTTAAGAACCTTGAGGTGAAAGGAAATTTTGGATTGCGCTAGATCTGTTTCTTGCATAAGGTCACAAACACATTTTTCTCCATTGGACAAGGATTCAATTATTTCCAATCTGATAGGTTCTGCTAATGCTTTTAGTAAATCTATTGCTTTTTCATTGGCGACAGCTGAACGCATTAATTAATCAGTCCCAGAGTAATGTTCTAATTTTACAAGAATTATCATAACTATCAACAGAGATTGATAGATCAACTATTCTTGATGTATACTATGCATTCGTTTTGTGATGCGGAGTGTTATGCGCATTGGTATTAATGGGTTTGGTCGTATAGGACGACTTGTTCTTAGAGCTCTCTGGGATAGAGAAAATATCGAGATTACGCATATCAATGACCCATTTGGTGATGCAAGCGGAGCTGCACATTTACTTGAGTTTGATTCTGTTCACGGCCGATGGGATAAATCAATAAGTTCCGACCAGAACAAACTATCTATAGAAGGGCACTCAATATCTTTTTCTCAAGAAAGCGATTTCACAAAAGTTCCATGGGATAAGACTGGGGTAGAGCTAATTCTCGAATGCTCAGGAAAATTCAAAACCCCTCAAACATTAAATCCTTATTTCGATACTTTAGGGATGAAAAGAGTTGTCGTTGCATGTCCTGTTAAAGGTGAAATCCAGGGAGAGGATGCTCTGAATATCGTCTACGGTATTAACCACGATTTATATAAACCAAATAAACATCACTTAATAACAGCTGCATCCTGCACGACTAATTGTTTAGCTCCAGTTGTAAAGGTCGTTAATCGAGCCTTTGGTATTAAGCATGGAAGCATTACAACACTCCATGACCTAACAAATACACAGGTAATAGTTGATTCATTTAAGCCAGACTTAAGAAGAGCCAGAAGTGGATCACAAAGTTTAATACCAACAACAACAGGCTCAGCAAAAGCGATAGGGATGATTTTCCCAGAATTACAAGGCAAATTAAATGGCCATGCAGTTCGAGTTCCTCTCCTCAATGGATCTTTAACTGATGCTGTATTTGAATTAGAGAAAGAGGTAACGCAAGAAGAAGTCAATCATGTGTTCAAAGAAGCTTCAGAAGGAACGTTAAAAGGGATACTCGGTTACGAAGAAAAACCCCTTGTATCAATTGATTATGTCAATGATTCGAGGAGTTCAATCATTGATGCTCCATCAACCATGGTGATCAATAAAACTCAACTTAAAGTCTATATTTGGTATGACAATGAATGGGGGTATAGCTGTCGAATGGCTGATCTCGTTTCACATGTAATAAAGCTAGAAAAAGAATAAAAATACAAGCATGAGATTATCGTCATTACAGCAATATGGAATCGTAACGACCAACTATTGGGCATTCACACTTACAGATGGTGCTCTAAGGATGCTAGTGATTTTTCACTTTCATAGCCTTGGATATACAACCTTAGAAATCGCATTCTTATTCCTTTTTTACGAGTTCTTTGGCATCGTCACTAATCTCTATGGTGGATGGATTGGAGCAAGATATGGATTACGTCTAACACTATGGGTCGGGACTCTTTTACAAATAGTGGCCTTATTGATGTTGATACCAGTTTCGAGTAGTTGGTCGAAACTTTTGAGTGTCATTTATGTCATGGTTGCTCAAGCGATTAGTGGTATAGCAAAAGATCTCAATAAGATGAGTGCCAAAAGTGCAATCAAAACTGTCGTTCCAGATTCCTCTGAAGAAGATGGTGGAAATAATCAATTATTTAAATGGGTAGCTATCTTAACTGGTTCAAAAAATGCACTCAAAGGAGTTGGATTTTTTCTTGGTGGACTGTTGCTGACCAGTTTTGGTTTCAACCAAGCTGTCGAATTTATGGCAATCGGTTTAGGTGTTTCGTTTTTATTTACATTAATTTTGCCTAGAGATATTGGGAAGATGAAAAGCAAACCAATCTTTAAAGACTTATTTTCTAAATCTCAAGGGATCAATGTCCTATCTTTTGCACGTTTTTTTCTCTTTGGGGCAAGAGACGTATGGTTCGTCGTGGCACTACCTGTTTTTCTTGAAACGTATCTAAATTGGAATTTTTCTGAGATTGGATCGTTCCTAGGATTGTGGGTTATTGGTTATGGCTTTATCCAAGCGTTTGCACCCTCTTTAAGAAATTTATGGGGAAATAAAACTAGTCCAGGAGTTTCTTCTGTTCAATTCTGGAGCGCTATCTTAACTGCAATACCAGCTCTAATAGCTATAGCACTATGGCGACAAAGCAATCCAGAAATAGCAATTACAGTTGGATTAATAACATTTGGATTCATTTTTGCAATGAACTCATCTATACATTCATATATGGTTCTTGCTTATACAGATAAGGAAAACGTAAGTCTAAACGTGGGGTTCTATTACATGGCAAATGCTGCAGGGAGACTGATTGGTACGCTCTTATCTGGTGTCCTATTTATGCTTGGGTCAGATACATCTGTAGGAATGCAAGTTTGTTTATGGTGTTCAAGCTTATTTGTATTCATCTCATTTCTGACAAGTCTACGACTGCCACCAGTTTCAAGTGCTATAGCTATTGAAAAGCCTAAAATTCTCATACCAAAAGATTAATTTTACTTTTTAATCTGACATTATGTGATTGAAAGTGACCGCAAGATTTACTAAAGAGAGTCGTTCGATAAAACAAATATGTATTTAAGAAGCAATAATAAAAAAACCTCCATTTGTTTTTGTTAACCAATAATCTTCCTGTAGTTTGGACAAAATTCTTGTAACAGTTACACGAGTTGAACCTATAGCATTAGCTATATCTTGGTGAGTAATCTTGAACTCAATCATCAATCCCCCATCCAATGGCTTGCCATACTCAGTAGCAATCAATTCAAGGAATCTTTTAACCTTTTCTTCGACCTTCTTTTCTACTAAAACAGCCAAATTCAATTCTGTATAACGATTGCGTAATGAAAGCGACTCCATAATCGCTATAGCCATAGATGGAGATTTATATGCTTCTTTAACAGACAAGCTAAGTAGCTTAGAGTCAGCCAAAGCATATGGGTCGCATTCGTCAATCAAAGAAATAGGCTCTCCAAACACTTGGTTTGGCCCAAGAAAACCAAGAATTAATTCCTCACCATTATCATTTAGCGCTCGTAATTTAATAAAGCCATTAACAACAATCCAGATGTTGCCTTTAATCCAAGGAATATGTTTATCTTTGGAAATACGAACAATATTAGTTCTAGCAAAGCTTGTTCTCAAAAATTGCGATAAGCCAAACTCTTGAGACTTTTGAGGGAGAGCCAGCTCCGCCCTATCTATAACGGAGCCATTAGCTAAATCCACTTTTTACTGGCTATTTCTATAAGACCATATCATCATATCAATAATTATTGATATGATGAATACACATTATGCATGGTTCTATGGAATGGAAAGAATCCGATGAGCTTTTACAGCAAGCTGCGAAGCTTACAGTGATTCTTGATGGCGTCGTTAGGGATTTCTGTGACAGGCACATGGTTAGTGGCGAATGCGCTTGGCAATTAATACAAGGGTTAAGCGATATAAGACTCGAGGACATACGGAACGAAAGTACCTCTGAATAGCTGCCAGTATGTCTTGAAAAGGCAGTATTTGAAATACATTAATCAAGAATACTTGATTAAATCAATATTTATTGTTTAGAGTTAGATTGAAATTCTTGCTTTTAATATGTCCTTCTCCAAGAAGGCTCTTCTTCTCTCCTCAGCGATTGTTTTAGGTGCTGGCATTTCAGCCTGCAGCTCATCAAACAATTCCAATGTACGTCTTAGTGGTGCAGGTGCTTCTTTCCCAGCAAAGATCTACACACGTTGGTTTGCTGATCTAGCTGACAAGAATGGACCTAGGGTTAACTATCAAGCAGTTGGCTCTGGTTCCGGGCGTAAAGCTTTCATTGATGAAACAGTTGACTTTGGAGCCTCTGACGATCCAATGAAGGCAAAGGACATTGCAAAAGTAACCCGTGGTCTTGTTCAGATTCCAATGGTCGGAGGAACCATTGCCTTTGGCTACAACTACGATTGCGACCTTAAGCTCACCCAAGAGCAAGCAGTTCGTGTTGCTATGGGAAAAATTCAAAACTGGAGTGAGCTTGGATGCCCTGCAGGCAAACTAACCTGGGCACACCGTTCTGACGGTTCTGGCACAACGAAAGCTTTTACTAACTCAATGCAAGCTTTTTCTAATACATGGACTTTAGGAACAGGTAAATCAGTTAATTGGCCTGTTGGCATTGGTGGCAAAGGAAATGCTGGAGTTGCAGGATTAATTCGCAACACTCCAGGAACGATAGGTTATGTAAACCAGTCATATATCAAAGGAGTAATTCAAGCAGCTGCCTTGCAAAATCTTTCTGGTGAATTTCTTAAGCCATCAACAGAAGCTGGTGCAAAGGCTCTAAATGGTATCACTCTGGATCGAAATTTAGCTGGTAAAAACCCGAATCCAACAGCTAGAGGGGCATATCCAATTGCTACTTTAACTTGGATCCTTGCTTATGAGACTGGTAATGGCTCTAAAACAAAAGCCATACAAGAATCACTAAACTATCTTCTCAGTGATAAGGCTCAAGCTAAAGCTCCAACTTTAGGCTTCGTTCCTCTTAAAGGAGACATCCTTAAAAAATCTCGTTCAGCTGTCAAAAGGATTAGAAAGTAATTTAAGCAAAAGCTTTATTAAATTTCCAAATTAAAAAGAGGGGTTTGTAACTCCTCTTTTTATCAAAACAATGAAACAAAAACCATTAATTGATTGGATACTGTTTCCAATAACTCCTACCTTTAGGATGCTATTCTACAGGAAGCAAAATCGCTCACCAGAGATAAGAAGAAAGCTCTCAGTAGACGGAATGTTTTTTGATTAAATTACCAAATTAATAAGAGAGAGTTTTACAACTCTCTTTTTTTATGCAGAACAATGATCGTAAGTATAGGCAGTGGTTTATGTCTTTCAATAGCCCAACCAAATAGGTGTTAACCATAAAGAATCTACAGACAGTTTGGCTGCTAATACTCCTTATAACAACAGAGCTAGGTAAATCAAAAAAGGCATGAAAAAGGCGCCCTCAAAGAGTAACGCCTAGCGACAATTGTGTGAGAAGTATCGCGCTTATTTTCTACTACATCTCGAGAGTTTTGTCATTAGTTCTTTTTTTATTAGAGGTATTAAATTATACATAGCTCATGTGTTTAGACATACTTTTTACTTGACTGGAGTTATTTACTATTGAATTGCCCACTTATTGGGTTTTCTGTGAGGAATCCTAAAATGAAACTTTTTCAGCAATTGCTGATAGCACCTGCTGCGCTTGGTCTTATAGCACCAGTCGCTGCTACTGCAAACGAGCTAAACATTAATGAAGGTAAAACTTCAGATGTTGTTGCCGAAGACCTTATTGCTGGTAAATTCGACTATGCTGGTCAATCCGACGATTTTGAGACAACTACAAAACTTAGCGGAAAAGTTGTTTTCAACGTTGGTGCCATCAATCTAGATGACGATGTAGCTGGCGCTGATATGGGCGATAAGCTTACTTCAGGTTATGTGGTTCAGTACAACATCAAAACAAGTTTTACTGGCGAAGATAAGTTATACACACGCTTAAAAGCAGGCGATATGGCTAATACACCATGGGAGAACACAGCTTATAACACTCACCTTAAAGATGCTCATAATAGTACTAATGCTATCCAAGTAGACAAAATTTGGTATGAATTCCCAGTAGGGCAATTCAAAGTTTGGGCTGGTCCAAGGATTGAAAATTCCTCCATGGTTGCTAGTAAACCTTCTATCTATAAGCCATTACTAAAATCTTTTGACTTAGGTGGAAACGGGCCTGTTTACGGTTCTAGTACATCTCCTGGATTTGGCGTTGCTTGGGTTCAGCCTACAGAAAGCAAATCTGATTTTAGATGGGAAGTTGCTACCAATTATGCTGCAAGCGGTGGAGACGATTCTACTCGGGGAATTTTAACTGACGAGTCACAAGGGAAATGGCTGTCTAAAGTTGGTTATGGTTCTCCTAGGATGCAGGTATCTCTAGCTTATGCTCAGAACATATGCAGGTCTGATACTACTTGTAGAGACTGGGCAGCAAATAGTTCAAGTACTCAAGGAGGTACTACCACAGGCGATTCTAGAGGATTAGGCCTAAGAGGTTATTGGAAGCCAGAAGAAACTGGAATTGTTCCTTCTATTCAGGTCGGACTAGATCAAATGGATGTAGATAATACAACTACTGGTACTGAAACTGAAAAGCAGAGCATGTGGATGGCTGGCTTAACTTGGAAAGATGCATTCCAAGATGGCAACAAACTTGCAGCAGCAGTTATGTCTCCAACAATAGCTAGCTCAATAAGAGGCGGTGCTGATGATGGAGCCAAGTCTGGTCTGCAATGGGAAGTCTATTATGACGTCTCGATTAATGATGGAATGACTGTCACCCCTGCTATCTTCGGTGCACAGGATATAAGTGATGGAGCAGCTACTGGGCATGACGATTATTTAGGAGCTGTAGTTAAAACAACTTTCAAGTTCTAATCTAACAAGTACTTTTAGACATAAGAATCTGACAAAAAGGAGTGCTCTTACTAAAGAGCATTCCTTTTTATTAGCAATTAAAAAACAACGAATTAAGTAGTTAAAATTGGATTAATAGGGATATTGATATTGCCTTTAAGGGGCATGGTCATCACATCAAGAGCTGAAAGGAAAAGGAGAAGATGTGATGCCCTCGAACGATTATCTCTTCAATTTGATCTCCTTTATGTTCCCTTAGATTCATGCGAACCAAAGCAGAAAATCCTTCTTTTTAGTTTTTAAAAGCTAAATATCAAATTGAAAGATATTACCTTTGTCTGATTAAGACTAAGAACATTCCTCTACTAGAGATCGAAGATATCTCTTCCTTTGCCCACTTGCCTCTATAGCAACATCAACAACATTGATTTTTGCGTAACCTCTCTGGGCTCCTTTAAATTCGGTTTCTCTCTTTGTGAGAGTTTTCTTTTCTATCCTCATATTTATATTCAACCATCTTAGATATGATTTGTCATGTATCTATGCATACATTTACTAGTAAAAAGAAAGATTACTTTCTTACTATTCACATAAGAATCATCATATTTAATTTAAAAATATTAGGTGTTTAATTAACCAAATTTTCCAGTGAAATATTCTTTAGTAGCCTTTTCTACATGAGAGTTAAATATTTCTTTTTTATCGTCAAATTCCACTAAATATCAACCTTTCCATCATAATTCCCTTCCTTTTTAGTTGGGATATAAAGAGTCCTGATTTAGCTCCATAATTGATATAAAAACTAATCAATAATTAAAATCAACTAAACATCAATAACTTCATGTGTCGCTCCACCTTCTAATGCTTCGAGCGCTGTTCTTATCTTTTTGAGTTGCTCTCGATTCTCTCTTTCAATTACACCTTGCTGCAATATCCTGAAACTCTCTGCTATAGCTTGGATTTGGGCGTATGGCTTTACTTTAGGGTCTAGCCCTAATTGGATTAATCGTGCTGCAAGCTTTGGTGCAGCATCGCTAAATAAAGTATGAGCTTCAGCAAGATTTTCTTTTATTGCTTCAGATAAGAAGGCTTCAAAGTCAGGATGCTTTCGCCAAGCCCTCAGATTATTTGGAGTTACACCAACATTCTCTGCACATTGAATCCAACTCAATCCTTGGCTTCTTAGCAGGATTGCTTGCCTAACTTTTGGCGGAAGTTCCATATCCTCCCGCCTTGGTTTCCCTACTTTTGCCATTCAGGTTTGCCAGTTACACCCCACTCAGCTCATGCTTGAGCAATAGCTTCTGTGTGATCTAAGGCCATAATAAGACTTGCTAACTGTTAATATTAACCTTAAATATTGCTGGTAGATGTAATGCATTCCTTCCAGGTAAATGTGTTGTCATAAATTATAAACTTGTGCTATCATTTTGTTTAGCTAAGTAATAGGTAAGCTGCTATACATACTGAAAAAGTGCAACCCCCCCTCTAATTGTCAAATAATTAGTGTTAATCTGTAAGGTGCAACTTTATTGGTAATAGTAATAATAAGAGATTAATACTTTCAAGACTTTGGTAGCAAGAATGTCTTTGAATATGTGAGAACCACGTAAAACAAATGAGTTGTCATTTTTTAGCATTGGGTTGCCAAGGTTCAAAGGGCCAGTAATTGCAAGCCAGTTGTCATTCCAGACGAAATGTAAACTCAAATACTTTTCAAACCATGCCAAAGACCAACGGTGAGGGGCAGGCAACCACACTTGATCCACAACAATTAGATCTTTTATTAGATTCAGCTCCATCTCCTGAACATCGTGCGATTTGGAGTATACAAAGATTCACAGGTTCAAGGATTACTGAAACTTTGCTTTTAACTTGGGGTGCTATCCATGAAGACAGGATTACCTTTTCAAAAAGTACAACAAAGACAAAACAAACAAGAGAACCTTTGATAGATCCAAGGCTAAGAAAAGAGTTGGATTTTTATCGAACTTTATGGGTTGCCAAGTATGAAAAACAACCTTCTAAAAATGAGTTCGTTTTTCCATCTAGGTATGGAACTTATAAAAGTATGACCAGACAAAATGCAGATAAAGTTTTAAGGGTGACTTTAGAAAATTGTGGGTTGCCTTCAGGATGTTCCCTCCACTCCTTTAGAAGATCTTTGGCAACTGCAATGCATAAATCTGGAGTCGGGCTGAAAACAATTTCACGATTTACAGGTCATAAAAGTTTGGCGCAGTTAGCTGAATACATTGATGTTTCTACTGCTGACGAAATGAAGGCATTGGCTGCTTTGCATTAAAAGGCTTCGCATTATCCAACTATCAGGGCTGCAAAGCACAACTGCTGAGGAACCAGCGGGATCACTGAAGGGTTTAGACCGACTCAGGATGATAGGGAACATATGCCTGACTCCATACCAGTGGAATGGCAACCTTCTTTATTTAAGCAATAAATTATTAGAACCAAAAACAACCTTTTTTATCAAAATCTTTTGAAGCCCTTTCCTCAATGTTGTTATATGGAAGCTTTACCGACTCCCTAAATTCTTCTCCTTCTTTCGGGAAATTCTTCCAAACATTATCTTCAAAATTCCGACATTCTTTGTATTTAGCTGTTCCATATTCTCCAAATTTTGTGCATAATATTGTCCCATATTTTTCTCTCATTTTTTTGTATTTAAAATCGTCATATGCATCTTTAAAAGCTTTTTGTCTTTGAATACTATTTCTTGAAATGACAGCTCTAATAGCTTCACATTCAACGTAATCTAATGCTTGAGCCGATGGGATCAGTAATAGAAAGGGTGTTAGTAGCAAGCGTTTCATTTGTCAAAAGCGGGGTTCTTACTTTCAACCCTAAGAACCATCTCCCATGCTGTAGTGGCAGGAATAGCGTCAGAGGGGCCAATTACGTGCAGTTTAAGCGCAGGTGGTTGAACTTGAGGGACAATCTTATTCAAACGTCGACGCATTGCCGCTAATTCTCTTTCAATACCCATGAATGGGCGACCTCAATCTGTTTCCTATAGTATAAAAGGCTTTTTTTGAACGTGAAAAAACTATGTTATCTGGGCGGAAAATACTTTATGGGGTGTGTAAGAAAAAGCTCCAAAAGGTAGAGAGATAATAGTAGTAGTAAGTAATTAGAGAGATTAAAAAGGAACTTAAAAAGGTCTAACACCTTAAAAAGGTACTTTTTATTGTCTGTAATCCCTTGCTGGGACTATATTCTCTGGGACTTTTTGCGTTTTTCACTGACACCCTCTTTGGTCTCCACCCTGCTAGGAGGAAGGGCTAATGCTTAGCCATTGTGCCAACTTGTCCAGCCCCTCCCATATGTAAGAATTGCAGCAATATCAATAATTAAACAATAAAAACAAGATGAGCCTTACTATTGGATTGATAATCTTAGTTATTGCTATGGTTATCCCAGCATGTTTGATCTATCAAGAGGAAAAGTATCACGAATATTTTTCAAAAAAGTTAACTAAAATTCTAGTAATTATAGGGTTTATCCTATCAGTAACTTTGGTCATACAAGGTTTACATTTATTTCTCATAGGATATAAATTTGATCCCTCAGATCCACAACAGATATCAGTTATAGAATTTTTCTATAGTAGTTATAGGACACGTTATATATTTGAACAGTTTGGTCCATTTATAATAAATAGTTCAAAATATCTCTTGGTTTTTTTCTTTGGATTGTCGACATGGAAAAACTATTTACTTTTAAAAGGTTTTGACAAAAACTATCCTTTAACTTCATCACTTTTTTCTAAATACTATTATAAGAAAAAAAAATAAAAGATACCCCTCTTTAGTCTTCCTTTCTTAGTCTCTTTCTATCAAATCCTACCTTTTCCAATAAACCAAAGCAGGTCTACCACCTGTTTTCTCTGAAGACTTACAGCGACCAACTCCTGTGACTTCTCTTTCGGAATATAACCTTGCAACCATTGCACCTAGATGAGCTTCACCATTCATAATTCCCCTCACTTCAGAAACTTTTTTATAGATCTCTTTAACGGTGTATTTATTAGGCCGATTCTTTTCTAGGAATAGTAAAGCTGCTTTTTCTATGGAATGGGCTTTATCAATATCACCATTAGCTCTAATAGAGAGTGAGAATCTAAGGCTCTCTTCATCACCCATTAATTGATAGAGGTGGTCAGAGGGGGCAATCATAGAACGATTTTTAAGATTCTTAAGTCGATATATTTTTTGTCCTGATTCTTTACCTGCTACCCAAAAGCCCCAAACGTCAGAAGCACCATTGAAGATAAAAACATTACCGTAAAGATCGTCTTGAGTTACTTGATTACGGAAGACCTCAGTATCATCTTTACCCTTTTTCTTCTGTTGAGTTTGATCTTTTTTTAGGTGATGAGGGATAAGAAATGTGCATCTTGTTCTACTAGCAATTTGGTTGACTTGATACATATAAAGACCAACTTCAGGAGTATTTAGATCATTCCCACCACCAAAGATTTTTACTAAAGAATCCATAATGCACAAATCACTTTTATCTCTTTCAATCTCCTTTTCTAGGTCAGGGAGCATGGAGGGATTGAAGTTCCACTTGAAGGTTAGATTTGCGTTATTGGGCTTGTAATCCATGATGTCGAATTTAACTTGAGCATCCGTTGGAGATTCATCGCATTGAACTACTTTGACGTTGCCTTTAGAAGTATCTAATTGACCAAAAAGTTTGTTACCAGTGCTTACAGCCTCGGCAATTTCATAACAAAAAGTTGATTTACCAGTACCACCTTGAGCAGCAAGAATTACAAGGTTTCCTTTAGGTAGGAGGCGATCTACTAAAGCCTCAGATTTGAGGTCTTTAGCGTTCATCAAATCTTCAAAAGTGGAATAATTTTTATTATCTGTATTTGATTCAGCTATTAAATCTTGAACTACATTTCTAAAACCTTCTTTGCTTAAACCAGCCTCTCTTCTAAGGATTTCTAATGCAGCAGTTCTTTGAGATGGTCTAGGCAAAGTTGAAATTCTTTCCCAACCTTTTTCAATAACCTCTACTGCACTTGTGGCAGACTCAAGGAGACCAGGAGGTTCTTTCTTTTCTTTTTCTGGTCTAGTGGAGAAATTTTTTTCAATATCATTCAGCCTTTGCTTTAATTCGGATACACTTGTCTTTTTGTCTTCTCTCTCTCTCTCCCTAAGTTCGACTTTTAAATCGGTTTTGTAGTCATAGCCTTTTTCTTGTTTGTGATCTCGAGGGAGCTTCCCAAGCATTACTAGTCTTTCAAAAGCCTCTGTCTGATGATCAAACATCAAAAGGTCTCCAAAGATGTAATTGTTCTTTGAGAGTTAACTCATTTTGTTTTGCAATTTCTTTACAAGCACAGATGACTGCTAACTGAGTCCAAGAAGGTTCAAATGCATTATCGATATCTGTAAGAATTTCACCGAAGCCAGGAGGATCTATAAGATTTTGTATGTTTTGGAAGTCAGATTTCATTGCACTTAACAAGTCATTATTATCAGCAGCCATCAGGGTCATAACCCTCCAATTGGCATTGTTGAGTAACCATGCGCCTGATAACGGCAGAAGCGTTTACACCTTCGATAATTGCTTGAGTACGAAGGAAAACACCTAAGCGTTTAGGGCAACGAAAACAGATCGTATCTACTAATGGAGCGCCAAAAGTTTCTCTGCGGTAGTACTCGTCTTTATTCAAAAGTTTGTTAGTTGATGTATAACAAGCTATCCAGAAAAAAGAGCCAGAGAATAACCTCAAGCCCTTATCCCAAAAAATTGATTACCAGTGACTCTAAAAGAGCATCAATTGTTAGATTCCTTAGCTAATAATTCAATGTAATTCTTGAGGCTGTAGCCATGAGAATCACCGATACCTTCTACATGGGGGATATCATCAACAAGGTCTATGTTATGTCCCCGCATAAACTCCTTTACTCGGGCATTAAACCAATCTTTAGCTGGTTGAGGTATTGCATCTTTCTGTTGCTGTTGCCATAGCCAACTATCAAATGCGTTTATAGCATCTTTTCTGCTCCAGCTTGGCAACCCTTCAAAATGGTTTCTTACTGGGCAATCTTTTCTGTTAATAAAGACCCTTTTAGGCGGCCTGGACATTCCTTTTACATATCTTCTTGGATCCCTTGTACCTTCTACGGTTGCTTCAAGTGTATCTCCAGCAAATGTTTTATTAATTCTTCCTTTATCTACAGTTAGCTGACCCATGCGTTTGTTTGCAGGGTCAGCCGCTACAACATTCTTCCTTACATCTTTTTGTCCAAGGACTTGTATTGCTTCCATAGTTAATCGTCTCCTTCCCGTGCTATCTCTTCATCACATAAATCTAGCAACTTTTTGATTTATTCATCAGCCTTGACCGCCGCTGGAGCATCCCAACGACCAAGTTCTTCTCGACAAGCAGCAACATTCCAAAGAACATTTGCTCTAGGTGTTGGCCCTGTAGTTACAAAGTGCGTGCCTTTTTTGAAGTAGCCTTCCTTCTTTCTGCGAAAAAGCGTTGCTTTAGACAGATTTAGTTCGCCAATAACATCCTTAGTTCGGAGCCAAAGCCCCGCTGGTAATTCAATAGACATATTTTAAAGACCCTCTGGGCCTGTTGATGTGTATATCGTTTGCACCCTCTGGATGTTTGACCAGACAAGTCAGAAATTAATCTGCGATAGTTAACGCACTACCACGCGGCAAATGTTGCTACCAAGTTTGCCTAGATGTCTCTATTTGTCAACTCCTTGTACCTTTGGCCTTGCTCTAAAGCCTTATCAATTTCATCCTCATCAGTCCAAGTTCCATAGCTGCGGGTGTGGGTATCAGTCGAATGACCCATCAGTGCAGCAGCAATTCTTACACTAAGTCCATATTGTTGGTGCGCTCTTAAAGCAAAGCCATGCCTAAAGCTATATGCAGTCTTACCAGCCTTTGCAAGAGGCTCCCATGATTTCTGCCTCTTAAGATAAGTACGCGCAGCATCAGCTACACCTACTTTGCATACTGGCAATGCTTCATCATTATCAACGCGATTTACTAAGTCCCACTCGCTTGCCCACTGATTCAGGCATCTAAGCCTTCTACGTTTAGTCTGACCTGAACCACTTCTCTTAATGTAATTGCACCAAAGTTCACCATTTTCAACTTGAAGATGTTTAATTTCGATTGGTCTTAATCCAAATGCTGCCATTAATTGAAATCCAAACTTCCAACGCTTAGCCGCCTCTTTATCTCTTGGGTGCTTTGATTCAACTGGAAGACTAGCTAAGAAAGAAATTATTTCCTCATCTTGAAGTGGAACGGCATCTTGCTTGGCTTCAACCTTGTCCCCATAGAACCCTTTTAATTCGATTGGGGGAGTCCAACGCTCAGAAGGAAGAATAAAATTACCCTCTCTAGAAATGCCCCACTTGAGCATTGCAGAAAGATGTTGAAGTGATATTTGCCTCTGTCTTGATCCTGCCTCCCATTTTTCACTTGCTCTATCTAATAAATCAAAAGCGTCTTTAGCATCAGAAACTTCTTTCAATCTTCTGCCAGTTGTCCCGTAATCCTTAGCCCAAGTTGATTCTTTTATTAGATTTTTTCTAATTTTATAAGCCCCAAATAGTTCCCATGCCTGTACTAACAAGGCTGATGCTGACTCGTTGCCCTCTGGTACTGGTATAGAAGCACCAAAAATAGCTTCATAAGCTTCTTTTACATTTCTGCCGCCTGTTACAAGTCCAGCAATCTTTTCTACAGTATCTTGGATCTTTCTGGAATTAGAAGGAAGCCAAGCTATATCTAGAGTTTTGGTCTCGCGTGTTGTGTTTTGAAAACGAACATCTAATTTAGTTTTGCCACGTTGCGCACCAACTCGGTAAGCTGAACCTACGCTTAAACGTAGTTGGTTTCTCAGAGCCACCACCCAATCGTCAGCGTGCTTACGCGAAGGCATCGTTCTTAGCTGAGGCGAGTGACAAAGCGAGTGACAAACGAGTGACAACCGTTGTCCAAATGGTCGCATCTGAGGCTTGTTGAGTCAAGCAGCAAAAGCATTGCTAGCACTTAACTCTAGTTAGGGTCTACAATGTCAGTCAACGGGGCGTGGCGCAGTTTGGTAGCGCGGGTGCTTTGGGAGCACTAGGTCGCAGGTTCGAATCCTGTCGCCCCGACTAGGTTTTCAAGATCTCAAGATGAGAAAGGGGCGCTGTAGGGGGCGCTAGAAAGTTCTAATCCCTTTAAATATGTTTTAATTTATTGCAATATTGAGTCTCAAATCGATTTGCATGACTTCTGTTAGTCCATTGATAGCAATGCTTCTTGAGGAATCTCATCTTTTGCGACCGAGTCCTTTGGGAGCACTAGGTCGCAGGTTCGAATCCTGTCGCCCCGACTAGGTTTTCAAGGAATGGGTATTTAGGGTTGAACCCAAAATCTAAGTAAGATCACTGCAAATAAAGGGTTTTAACGGACTGCTAAAAAAGTTCTTAGTATGTTTTTACTTTTAAGTTCACTGTGAAAAAAATTCTTCCTTTGGTATTTGCTCTTTCTATAGGAGCTGCTCCTGTTCTTGCTTGGGGAGGAGGAGATTGCCCTTTTTCTAAAGACAAGTCAAACCAAGAGACTAAAACTGAGCAAGTAGAAGAATCAGATAAGAAGTAGGTCTTGAAAATAAAAGAAGGGTGGCTAGTTAAACCTGATCGAGTTTGGGGACTAAGGTTTTTTAATGACCCTCATAACAAATTCACCCCACATGTATATATCCAAAAAGCATCTTGCTCATATCTTTTCTTTCATGGAATTACCCCACAGGCTGTAATACGTGAATGCCAAAATTTGCCAAGGCATGAAGCTATAGAACTTTGGAAGCAATTAATAAAAGAAGGTTGGGAGAGAAGTGAACCTTTATGGATGTGTTAAATCAGCTAGGAATAAAGCATTAGAAAAAGGCTAAATTGTTTAGAATGAAGTTATTAATCTTGAAATCAAGATCTTTTTATTACTAGGCAAGACAATTAAAAGCGATTGATATTGATTATTTGCCATTTAAGTGTGAAGTTTTCAATAATCATATTATTTCCTTAAATTAAGATGACTCAATTCTGGAGACTTTTTACATCTGATTATGTTCAAGATTTTGTCGACTCCAAGCCAATACCTACAAAAGATGAAATAGCAGAAACCTATACAAGTCAGTTTAACAAGGTCTTAAATCCTCATAAGCAGAAGGTAGCCAACTTCTTTCAAAAGCTCCCTTCATTCAAGCAATTTATAGCAATAGTAAAAGACCCTACACTTCTCCAAGTCAAAAAGACTCCAGTGAGTACCCCTGTCAATGACACAACGCCATTAACTCAGCCTGTATATTCTGATCAAGGTATGGACTTGGCTTTTGCTTAATTCCCTTATCTTTATTCGTCTTATTAAAATTCTTTGAGACTTTTATTTAAGGCTTAACAGCCTTAAATAAAAGTCTTTTTAATTAAGGCTCCAATTTCTCCATCAGCTATATCCGCCTTGGCATATCGCACTTGATGCTGTTCTTCTAACAGGCGTAGTTTCTTATTTCATTTATAAGCGGATTGGTTCTTCCTAGAGCTTTACCTGTAAAAACTATCTGTGCCCTAGTTTTGCCCTAGGCAGATGATTCTTGATCGATCATCGTAATTCAACAGGAAGTAAAACCATTGCAAATACTAGAGAAGTCAGTATGGGGCTATAGGGGCGGTGCTTTGGGAGCACTAGGTCGCAGGTTCGAATCCTGTCGCCCCGACTAGGATCTCAAGGAATGGGTTTTTCGCTTGTAATCATGGTGTAATCAAGGAAGGCTTAAAAAGAATTTATTTGGACTTAATTCATTTATGGAATCACTCTTCCCGATGTTGTTGCTAGTTGGTTCAACCATTTACTTGGTGTGGATGTTCCAAAAGTTTTTCAAGAAGAAGGATTCCTAGCTGCATGAAGACCTGAGCTAGATCAGCTAGAAAAGGGATATGAAACGCTTTATGGTCTTATCTCTTTAGTAATGGGAAAAGAAACTTATCGAATAGATTTATCTGGGCATGACGAGGTAACCGCTTTTGCTACGGCGTTCGGGATTTTGGGTGAGAGAGAGAGACCAAAAGAAGGTTTTGATGAATCAACTGACTTTAATAATCTAGAGAGTTCCTTCCCACCAGATACTATTCAAGTCGCAACTTTTTTGAACAAAAAATGCTCCACAAAAAAAATATATTTTTATGTTTGCTCATTTCCTGAACCAACTGGGAGAGCAAAGCATCAAGAAGTATATTCACTCTTCTCTGTAATGTGGAGAAGAGAAAATGATCTCTGGGAATTAATTCCTTGGTACAGTTGTTCTGTACTATCTGAACAACCTCAAGCACCTTTACATAAAGAAGCAGCAAATTGGATGTTAAAGAAAATGACTACCAAAGGTTGTTACCTTGCCGACGTCGATGACTTCACAAATGGGACATTGGAGATATTAATTTGAAACGCTTGCTACTACCTTTAATCGCTGCGCTTGCACTGCCTACTGCCGCTTATGCAGGCATCCCTGATGCATCCCAAGGATCAATAGGAATTTCATAAATAGGTCGTTTGCCATATTTTTTCTCTAAAGCATCGGCCTCAGTAACTAGGGATTCTCGATATTCTCTTTCCTCGTCACTTTCATTCTCTGGAATGTAAGTAGGATCTGCGTTCACCATTTCGCAGATAATGAATTGTTGTTTGTTGGTAAGTGTCATGTCTATAAACAAACCTATTCCTAACTCTGTAATTAGCCTTTCATACTCGTTTCAATAATAGAAATTTCTCTATTGTTTCTTTTGTTAAGTCCACGTAGGTTTAATTGAAATTGTATTACCTCTAAGGCAAGCTTGTTAAAACGAAAGGTTGCTTGTACATAACCATGTGTGAAATCAGATTCAAAATATCCAAAGCCTTTCAAGTCTTTTACTAGTACGTAGCTATCAAAGATTTTGCTATACCATCTAATAAGCATGCTGTTATCCATAATGTCGGCTATGGCTATACGGGACATGGTCTTAGTTCTTACAGCAAAGTAATCATTCAGATCTTGATAGATAGGTAGTATGAATTTCATTATGTAAGCCAAAAAATAGAAGGTAAGGCAAGAGCAGTAATTAGTTGGATAAACAAGCGTTTCATATTTCTTTTCTAGCTGATTTAGCTCGGGACTTCATCTTCATGTGTAGATGGCTGTTGTTTTAAATAGCAAGAGAAGCTCTAAGAATAAAAAGAGCTGACAATTTTAGATACTCTAATTAGTGTAAATGTACTACTGGATGAACTATGGCTCTAGCCTCCTCAGCATACGCTGTATCCCAAGCTTCTGACTGGAGTTACGCAGTAGCTTTTCCTATTGCTATTGGTCAATGTATTCGCTTAAGCCCCAAAAACCACTATCCAAAAAGCGATACGCAGAAGAATGTTGGGAGTATATCGAAGAAGGTGCGCTCAAAATGTCACGTTCAGCTCGCGTTTGCAAGACGTGTACTCATTTCAGGGATGCATTTGATAAGCATTGCCATACTCTCCTTGCATGTAGGGCCCATCAAAGGCTTATTCCACAAGGTTCGCATCTAACTTGTAAAAGTTCTCATTGGTATAAGAACTTTGTGGATCAATACGGCTTTTGTCTGGAGGTTGCTTAACAAATGACTAAAGATCAATTGTCTCCCAAGATATCCCTAGCGAAGCATAAATCTTCTCATGCTCGCATGGATACATTTAGTGCATAGCTCAATACCTATAAGTGTTTATCTAACTATTTTCAAGATCTTTCAATGGATGATATTGCTTGTATGGCTAGTCAGTATGGTGTAAGTGTTTAGTCGTTCTGGCTTTGATATGACTTAGGTACGGTCATCGATTTGATTTAGACACCTTGTATGTGGTAGAGGTAGAAGTTAGGAATTAACTACCCAATGGCTCAACTAAAAATCAATGTTTCGGCGAAAGCAGAAGCAATGATAGCTCAATTACAGAAAGAGATCTTTAATCGTAGACGCAAGAAAATCACTGCACAAGGTGTAGTGGAGTCTCTTGTAGAAAGCGGTGCAAAATCTCAATCTGACAAGCGTTATGCGTCTTCTTGGAAGAATCTAATTAAGGATATAGAGAAGGCAGCAAAACAGTCAGAAGTACATGGCAATAAACCTGCCAGTGTTTCTGCAGAAGAGTGGGCAATGCTTCTTGCTCATCGCACACGTAAGGGAACAGTTGCACCTAAGAAGGCAGCGGCCAAGAAGACTGCTAAGAAGCCAGCTGCCAAAAAGGCTGTCAAGAAAGCAGTTGCAAAGAAAGCTGCTCCTAAAAAGGCTGCTGCAAAGAAGGCAGTTGCTAAACCTGCTGCTAAAAAAGCTGAGCCAGGAATGACAGCAAAGCCCAGAAAAGCTAGACGTGCAAAAAGAGCACCAGGTAAGCCTGCACCCTCGAAGCTAGCTTAAAGGATTCTGTTTAAATTAAATTAATTAATGATTTTCTGAGAATTCTCATTGGTTAAACAGCTAACCCTTGAGGTGGTTGGTATATCAAGTAAGGCACAGATGGTAATTATGTCGTCTGTGCTTTTTTGTATCTGCTCGCACAGTTCTTGAACCCTTAGTAATTTAGCCATCCTTCTTTTATTTAGAAGAGAGTGTTATTTGATAGCCCGTTTGATTCCGACTAATTTGCCAAGTAACTGGTAATAACTGTTGAATCCCAGATATGACCTGTAGCTTCAACAGCTTCTCTGTTCGCTTTGAAAAACGCTTTTGCAACACCCTCTTCTGCTTGCTGGATCACAACAACTGATTCAGGATCATCTTTACTAACACCTCTGTATAAAGGTTTCATTGAGTTATCCTCATGCATTGCTGCGACCTCAGGGCTGTCGAAACCTTTAGCCCATTCAGAAAAAGGTACAGAGATCTTGAAAGTAAATACAGTAGTTTCCAGTGCCATCAAAAAATAAGTGCGATTCCCAATGAGGATTACATATTTACCTTGGGATTTCTGTAGGAAAGGCCATTTCTTTAGGCTCTTCTGACAAAAGCGTTTTTAAAATAAATGAACATCAGCACTTCATCCCAAAAGGTGGTTGAGGCTATTCCTGAAGTTTTATATCTAACAATTGTTTTTCATATCAATTCCTCCTCTTATCGCATACAAATAATCAAAATAAACATAATGAGCATCTCACTTCTCTCAGACAATGTTCACTGAAACTATTCAAGTTAAATCAACTTCCTCTTTTAGTTGTCATCCAATTAGTGAGCGCATACAAAGCTTCTTGGATACATCTCAACAGCTAGAAGGTGTAGTTTGTGCTTTCAGTCAACATTCAACCGTTGGGATGATAGTTAATGAAATGGAAGAAAGGCTGATATTGGATCTAGCTAAATGGTTAGAAGAGATGGTCCCAACAGCTCAAGGATATAAACATGATGACTTACATCTTAGAGAGAACATCCCAGAGGATGAACCAAAGAATGCTCATTCACATCTAAGAGCTTTGCTTTTAGGCAATCATGTAAGTGTTCCGTTTAAAAATGGAAAGCTTCAACTAGGTAAATACCAAGAGATAATTATGGTTGAGTTAGATGGTCCTAGGGATAGAAACATCGTAATTAGTATTCAGTAGGGATAAAAGACTCCTGATTTAGCTCAAGTCTTCATATTGTTAGGTAGTGCAGTGCATTAGCTCTTAGCCTTCCTCCTAGTGTAGATCACATAAGAAATAAAACTGACCAATACCAGTGATTCAAATTCTAGGTGCCATGGACTTAGAAAGGTATTTATTGGCTGTGCTCTCCATTTATTTAGCCTTCATGAGTTTCATATCTGAATTATGCCATTGACTTCTTTCTTGTAACCTTAAAGGCATTTGTCGTAGTTGATTCTTTTGAATAAGGATAATTTCTATAGTGAGCCTCGATTGAATGCCCCATGCTTCGTGATGCACTGCCAGAATCAATCAAATTGAGATTGCAACGAAGCGTATAGTAATGCCTTAATGAATAGCAGGTTATGTTTGCTCCTTGAGTCTTCTACATTAAAGCTTTTAAGTCTTTCCAGCTTTGTCGACGTTTTAAATAAGTACCAGCTGCTTCACCATCAACCTTCTCAGGTAAAGGCAATAAATTTCCTTTAAATCTTTCTAATAGGTTCCATTTGATTTCATTGTTTTTTCGCATAATCGTTTTCTGTAAGAAGAGATGTATCTAGCTAATGCCTGTTTTTCATCCCATAGAGGAGGCGGACAAACTTTTTGACCACACTCAATATATTGCTACTTTGCTTCCATCCCTTTAATACAGCATCCACCGCAAGTGATTTCTCCAGCTGAAGAGGCTCTTTGAAACTCTGAATCTTTGAAATTTGGCAGATCATAATAAATTTCCGCAAGAGGGATATAACTACACCTTGGACATTCGTTAGGCCTCTCAGTGCTTACTCTTCTCGCTTCTTTGAGTGGGTGTATATCTATACCCCGTTCTTTTTGACATTGATACGAATTGTATTTACCAAAGGATTTAAAAAAGGCATAGATAGCTTTGAATAGCGATCGAAATTGTGAAGAATTGATCTTGATGAGTTTTCCCTAGCCATGGTTCCAGACCTTTATTAATCAGTAGAGAATTGGCTTTTAATAAATTATCTAACTGGTTACTTATAAGTTCCATCCGTCATCTACAGGCACAATACAGGAATAGAAAGCTTCGTCTGGATTCCTTTTTGCATTTCTATAGGGATATTTGCGAGAAAAGAACCAGAAAAGACTTTTCACAATATTTCCAAGTTTTAGAAATAGGTTTTTCTTAGAAGTTGATAAAAATAAAGACTTTTCCAAACTTTTTATTTGAGTTGCTTTTTCTTTCATGACCAGCTTGACGATGTGATGAAATTCGTCATCAATAGAAGAAGAAAATTCACTATGTTGTTGATAATGCTGATCTAGGTTAATTAGTTGTTCGTATGAGAGGGCTGATGTGTCTTGGTAGCACTCCTCCCAGATGTCGGGCTCTAAGCACATGGACTTTTCGGTGATAGGGTTTAAAAAATAGGTTTTATTCGACGATGAAAGTGACTCCCATCACGGCCGTAATATCTTTTCTGATCGTGGTTGTGTCATAAGAACCCCAGCTGCTGACCTTGGTTGAGTTGGGGACTGTTATTTGAAAAACACCAGTATCAACTTTTTTCACATTGCCAAGACTTGAACCTGCTTGCTGGACAATTGCCTCTGCTCGTGTTCGTGCATCTTTAGTTGCTTTAGAAAGCATATCGACTCGTTTTGCTGCAAGCTTTGTATATGTGAATTTTGGTCGATTAGGCTTTACAAGGACTCCCTGGCCAAGAAGTTCACTCATCTTTCGATATGTCTTATCAATATTAAAAACATCATCACTTTCAATTTCTATCCATTGAGTAGTGACCCATTTTGTGGAAATAATTTCACCTGTTTTTGAATTCTTGCTTTTCACCTCGGATGCCGAAGCAGGTAGTAAGGCTACAGATTGAGAGTCATTAATTCTAACTCCATTGCGATTAAGAAACTCGATAGTTTTTCTTATAGATTCCTGATGCTTTTTATATGATTTCACTTGTGAGCTCCCTTCTGCCTGTACTTTGATGTCCCACTTTGCGATGTCACTTTCTATCGGCTCTGTACTCGCTCCCGTTACCGTGATGTAATTCACAGGAGGCTTGAGTCCATCTACTAAGATTTTTGATGCGCTTATAAATCCAATAAGTCCGCCAACTGATAAAACTGTCGTGGCAAAAACAAGAGGAGGTGTGCGACGAATAATTTCAACCACATTAAGAGGTAAAGCTCTTATGCGAGATAGAACTTTCATTGGATTCAATTGTGAGGAGTTGTATTTAGCGAAAAATCAATTCAATTCGAATAAATGAATCTCTGATCTTCTCTGTTTGATCAAGGAATTGTGATTTCGCTTCCCATCGGAGCATTTTTGCGAGTGTACCGATTTGTGAGTTGGTTCCTGATGATGCAATATCTTGATTTGGGTCGCAAGAGTTTGGATGTACTATTTAAGTATTATTATTTTTCGCAAGAGACAGCCATCCAAGTAAGTAAGAAGCTCGATTTCTTCTTCATTTATAGGGGGTAAAGGGTTTTGAGTCTTAAATGGTTCAAGACCTGAGCTAAGTATCTTGTCTATAAGGAAAGCAACTTTAGGATTGTTCGATTCATTAAATCTAAACCATTCTCTGAGATTTCTTTCATCACGTCTAGGCCATGGAGATTCAATAATATCAAGAACTAAATCTACTTTTTGCTGATCAATATTTAAAGGAACGTTATTTCTTATGAAATCAGCAACCTTGATGTTCAGAGGTCTAACCTTTGGTTGTAGATTTTTAGGATCAGTTTCAAAAGTTCAGTGTTGATATCTATTTTCTTTCGATTTGATAAGAACGAAATTCCTAAATGGTATTGATTGATTTCTTTCACAAAAACGACAAGGGGCCACCACAGCCCCTTGTCGCCTTGTCCTCAGTGATCCCAATTACCCAGTATTAGTAAGCTTTATGCTTTAACTGCTTCTTTCTCGGCAGGAGCTAGTGCTTTGAGCTCTTTTTTTAATTCAGTTTCACGTTCATCAAGAATTTTTATGCGTGATTGATAGTTAGCCTCAAGACGCTTGCGTGATTCCGTGAGGTTGTCTAGTTCCTCTTGATGTTGCCTTTTCTTAAGTTCCTCTAGTTGACTGTCAGAGACGACATAAACAGTCCGATGAGGAGTAAAGAAGGAATCAGAAAAAAAGCTATCGAAGAGTGACGTATACATGGTGGCCTTTGTGAAGTACATAACTACTATGCACCGAGGTGTTCGAATCTAGAAGGATGTAAACCGAAAATTTCTATTCGGTCTCTACTACTCAGATCGGTTGCTACTACTATAATGTTGGGTTTACCGAAAGTAGAAGTACCAGTTATCTAGACCACCGGCATTGGTCTGCATAACGTTGATAGATTTGTGCATATCCTTTTGAAACGAGTTGCTTTTGAATATTCATTCGACCTTTAGATATCTCTGCAACTGTACGTCCATAACGATCTTTGGTTATTCGGCGAATCGAAACTTGTTCCCCCGCCACTAACTTATTCAGATAGTCTCTAGCTGCTTTTGCTGGGACAGGATCGGCTTTTGAACCACGCAATTCTGGTGTGTCGATACAAGCTAATCTTACTTTTTCACCTTTCGTGGTTGTGCAAGTGTCACCGTCATAACAGCTTTTTATCGTTACTAAATCACTTCTGTTGGAGTAGTAATTGATTCCAATGATGACGATTAAAGCTCCAAGCCCAATCTTGAATAAATCTGTTGCGCAGCCGAAACAACCTTTAATCATTAATCTTTCCTTTGCTCATGTATCTAATTGTCTTGGATAAAACTCTTCAAAGGATTGAATCACTTGGTTAGATTCCGTAAAAAAGCAGCATTACAATTACAGCATCCCCAATCTCTAGCTGTTGAAAAATCCGGCTCACAACTAACAATATGAAATTTCTTAAGAAGCCTCTGGACTTGGTAGCCCCATAAGGCTGGTTTAATTTCTTTCTTGCCGCATATTGGGCATTTTATTGGTTTTTCATTTACTAGAAAAGAATTACGTGAACCAGCGATTTTGGCGATTTTCATGCTAAAGACCTCTCTCTTGGAGGCTTGAAGGCATTGTTAGTAGTTGATTCTTTTGAGTAAGGATAATTTCTATGGTGAGACTCGATTGAATGACCCATGCTTAGAGATGAACCCAGAATAAATTAATTTGATGTGACAGCGTAGATCTCATAAAAGGTCCGCTCTTTAAATAGGGGGCTTCTTTAGCTATTTTTTGTAAGAGCCATCTTTACGAAATTTCTTTCGGCATCCATCCCTTCGCAGAAACTGTAAATTGTCTTTGACCCAATCAATTGCGTCTTTATTTCTACCTGCATAGGCCTTGTCCATATCAAAGCAAGCTACCTTGTCTGTGAGTGACCCTTGAGTTCTTTGAGCTGAAAACAAAATAACTCCTCTAATAAAATGCCACTGAAGTAATTTTTCATTGTCGGTTTCTAAATTAATTGCATCAGTAAAAGCAAATGCTGCTACTAGAAGCTCAGGCCCAACAGATGGCCACTCTCTTATCGCTTCGTACTTAGGGGCCCAATGATTCGCAGGTATTTGTATGTATTTGTCCGAACTTTCTTTGCTAAACCCTATTGAGTTTCCATGGGCATAAAAAATCACATTGCCCTTGCAGGCATAGCCAACAGAATTTAAAGGAGCAATTTTGATTGCTTTCTCACAAGCGATCAAAACATCATCCAATTTCATATGATTTGCATTTTTTAAAGCCTTCTCTACAATTTCTTCAGCTCTGGTCGTGTTGCTCTGCTCATGACTCTCAGAACAAGCGGCTGTGAATACAGCAAGCGAAACAATTGCTGGCAAAAGTAATTCTTTCATTTTATTAGTTAGTAATTTTTTACCTGTCTTTGGAAGAAGTTACATCAATTTTGAGCCCAACTCTCTGCTATTTTTCTCTCTAAATCATAAGCCTTTATTTAGATGGTTTCTGTCGAGTGGGAGGAAGCTGCAAACCGCCAGAGGATTTACTTGGAACTTTATTTGCTAATTGAACCAGATAATCATCAAGTTCTTCTTTGCTACCTCCAAGGTCGTTTCCACATCCATCAAAAATATTATTGGATAAAGATGCAGCTAAATCTTCTTTTGAAGCAGACATTATTTCTTTCATAATAGGAGAGAATAATAAGCCTTTTGATAGTTGAGCAGCAGCACTCTCACCAGCTTTTTCAGGAGTAAGTCCATTCCCAATAGACGTACAGAACTTCTCTGAGAAATTCTTACTTACATCTGACACAGCGGGTGATAAATCTGCAGTAGAGGCAAAAGTTGCAACCGAAGCCAGGAGAAATGTTATAGCCGTAAGACAGGCAAGTAATAAGTGTTTCATTCTTCCTTTCTAGCTGATTTAATTTAAGTCCTCAGGCCGCTAGGAATCCTTCTGCTTGAAAAACTTTTGGAACATCCACACTAAATAAAGAGTTGAGACTATAAACAAAATCAAGCTAAATGTACCAACTGCTGAATTTGCTGCTTCTACTGTTGGCATATACTTCCTTTTTCTAATTACATAAAACATACTTTAAGCGGCTGATCTGGCTTAATCAAACATCAACAACATCGTCACCTTTTGCTGTATTCAGCCTCGCAAGTAAATCTTCCAACTTGTTCTCCTGCCGTCGATCTATATAAACTTGCTAGATCATCTTATAAAAAAGCTCAAGATCTTTTAAGGCATCAAACTTTTCTGGCATTATGTAAATATGAAACGTTTTTTATTCCTAAACTTACTTTTTTTATTTCCTTCAACTTTTCAAGCAGCTGTAGATCCAGAAGCTCATAAGTTGTGCTTAAAAGCTTCTGATTACAAAGGATGCCTAGAAGCTCAATATGAAAATAAAAGCAAAAAAGATTATGAGAACACTAATAAAACTATTTCAGTGCCAGTTCCCTCACCGCATAGTTTTGAGTCTTGGTCAGTAAAACAATTGAAAGTCAGAGATAGATATGGACGTTATATAACTTTTGTTGGCCGTACTCCTAATGTTTTTGGAGGTAGTAGCGGAATTTATTTACCTGGCTCACCAGGAACAACTAGTTGCAATACTATTGGAAGTTATACATCTTGCTCTACAACTGGTTATATAGCTCCTACCTCCATACCTGGACAACCTGGAGGTGTACAAAACAAACAGTTTGTATATGAATTGGATTGTCAAGATATGACTTTTGATAGAAAAGGAGATTTAAAGAATGCAAATGGAGATAAATGGGGCTGGTTGGATGTAATACAAGACCCTACGGCTAGAGCTGTTGCGGATAAATATTGTCCAATTATTCATACCCTTCCTTTATATGAAAAACAAAAAAAGAAAAGAACAAAACCACCAGCTTGTCTCACTGGGAAACTAAGCCCAAATAATCCAAGATGTAGAGAGAAAAATGATTAGAAGATGATTTTACTAATTGTAATTTTAAAAAGTTATTTCACATTTAGAAAATCAGCGTGATGTTATAGGGGTATGTGTTCTTTGGCATCACTAGGTTGTAGGTTCGAAGCCTGTGGTCCGACTAGGATGCTGAAGTGATGAGTTTTTCGGTTGCATCCTAAAGCTGCCCTAAGAGTTATTTGAAAACGTATTTAAAGTATTTATGGAAATACTCTTCCCAACGTTTTTTAAGAAGAAGGATTCATAACCAGGTCAGCTAGAAAGGAAATATTAAACCGCTTATGAAAAAAAACAGCTTTGGAAGGTTTTCATTCACCTGTAAGTAATAACTAATCGAAGGTCTACTGTTCTAATTTAGAATAATTAGTTTTTTATTTCTGAACCAATCAGATTTCCAATTTTTTTATAGCCGTTAGGGGACAGATGAGTGCCTTTAGAAGCATAGTCATGAAGATTATTCCTATCAATGACCTTGCTTCCATCGATGAAAGTTATATTTAGTTTTAATGCAAGATCCTTAAGTTGATTTTTATAAGTAAGGTCTCTTTCCTCAGGAGTAGGGTCCCAAAAGCTACTATATGGAATATAGCTAATAATTGGTTTGCATCTATTTATGCATATATCTGAGATTAGATTGATTGCCTGATTAGATGGATTTGGCAAGTTAACTTTTGAAGAAAATGCTTTTTGCATTTCATTCAACCTAGCTAAAACTGGCATAAGAGTTATATTTGGATATAAACCAGATGATTTCCAGTCTATTTTATTATTTGTGGAGTTTATAAGTTCTATTTCACTTGTAGGGAAATGCTTAGTTATTAATTCTTTAACTTTCTTTTTGTAATTTATGCTTGGATATAAATCTCCATTAGGTTTAAAGCTAACTATAGAATTTGTTTTGTTGAGAAGTTTTTGGGAGTGAATATCTGGATTTACATTATCATTATAGTAAAAGACTATAACTACCCAATTCTCTTCTGTTGATTCTTTTATTATTGGATCAATAATTGACTTCATCAAAGCAATATATTCATAAGGTCCATTGCCTCCAGAGGCTAAATTGACTGTATTGATTCCGGACTTTTTATAAATATTTGCGGGTATTGTTGATTGATTATCTACACAAGCACCATGAGCAAAAGAATCCCCTAAAACAAAGATATTTGATTGATTACTTATTTTATTCCATTTTTCATCTGCATTCCTTAAACCAAATCTATCTGTTCTATATTTTATTAAACCAAAACCTTCATCGCAGTAATATGAATTGGAGTTAGGCAAGGAACCTATAGGGTAGATAGAGTATTCTAATCCATGTTTTTTTGAAAATGTTGGATGATAAAAAGGAAGGAATCCATCTTTTATTGCTTTAATCTTTTTAACCCTAGCATTTTTATTTTGAATATTTAGTATTTTTGAGGAAGAGAATTTTAAGGTGTTTGTCTTAAATGTCCAGAATATAGAATACAAAAATAATGGAGTATAAATTGATACAAGGAAAATCAATGAGTTATAAGCAGTATTTCTAAATTTCATTGCTTAATAATAAACTAACTTGATCTAAAAAAACAAGATGTCTTGGCAATGGTTTTAATCTCTACATTGCTTATTCTATATTTAATACTATTGCGTCCATTGAACAGCGTTGTTTGATCCAATCTGAACTATTAAAAATAAAAACATTTTGGACAGCAACCAGCCGATTCCTAGGCAGATTAAAACCGTTGTCAGGGTATTTATTAAGGGTTTCATGACCTCATTATGGGTAGTAAGTCTATGAATTGCCGATTTCTTAAAATAACTTTGGTTACGAGTCGATTTTGCTGTGAGCTTTTAGCCGAATTTTTTATTATTAATCAAACTCCTTGTGATCATCAAGGAACTAACTATCTCTAGGGAATAGAATTATTTAAAGATGAATTCCAAAGCCTTTAATGAAAGGTGAAAAGGCTTACATATTGATTTGTGATCTTATCTGCTTAATTCTAGCAATCTGTTTTTATTAAGGTGCATTAATCCCATTAGAGAACCATATTCTTAAAATATTTAAATTACGCTTGCTAAAATAAATATTCAAAACGTTTAATTTTTTCTCATGCCATCTACATAAGCTGGTTGGGGGGTTATATCTGAAAAGTTAATATCTTTATATTTAGTTATTTCGCTTACAGTTGGTTTAGATAGCCTAAATGGACATGTTGGAAATAATTTTTCATAAGACTGAGATAGATTAATAATTTCTTGGTGTAGTGATGGACTTGAGTTCGCAAAAATTGCAGCTGCCTTAACAGAAAATAAATTGTGATCTAATTTTCTAGGAATTCTTGTCCTTTCTAATGCTCTTTCTGTAAAAGAGGTTCTTTTTGATATTACAAATTTCTCCAACATTGCAATGTAAGACTCATGATTTTGAGCAAAATCGTCAAAATCAATACTTATAAGCGGTACTTCGCATTTAGATAGAGCATCTAGATAAGATCTATACATTGAAATAACGGCTAAACAGCTTTTACCTAATGGATTCTCAGATGCAAATTGTTCTGCAATGTCTACTGCATAAGAGGGAATATGTTTTACTGATCTAACACTAAAAGTTGGGTGAGGCATTCTACGATCAATCCCAATTCTTGCTCCACGTTTACTTCGATGCCAAGAGAAAATTATTTCTATTGGATGCCTAAGTACTAATAGGATTTTTATTTTTTCAAATACTGAAGGATAGATACTGGCTAGTGGAAGCATCTCTTCAGATACGTAAGGGAAGATTATTTTGTCTCTATTGATTCTTAACTCTATTTCTTTAAATGTTTCTTCTGTATCTTTAGTATTCAACCTTGCTTTATATTCTTCGAATCTAGCTGAATTGACTATACTTGTATAGTCATGCTTATTCATATTTAAGTCACGACCCATAAGTCTATACCATGAATCTATTAGAAGATCAGATTCTAGGAAATATTTAAACCCACTTAAAGAAAGATTTCCGGTTTCAAATAATGGTAATGTTCTATCAAAGTTAAAATTACCATTCATATGTTCAACTCTTTCAAATGAGCAAATAATTGGCGCTATACCTCCTTTACCTGCTCTGCTTGGCCCATCAATAAATATATATTGAGCATCAAACAGTTCTTTGGAATCTACTTCAAAGTTTTTATCCACAATTTAGATGCCTAAAAGATTTTAAACTACATTAACAAAAATTATTCCATTACCGAATTTAATCAATTCACATTTCTTTATCTTTTCTTGCCTAAAAATTGATAATGCTTTCTACTACCCTCTCTCATTTGGATATCATAATGTCCTATGAAATAAGGTTCAAATAAAGAAAATAATTTTTCTGTATCTGCTTCACTATTAATAAAAAAAACTTCAGTATCTTCTGCCACTCTTGAAGTATGCTTAACTTTCCTTAGGCTGCTATTCTCAATAGGAGATGACAGATTGTATAGGTAATGCTCATTGCTGATCATAGTAAAATAAACTAACCCATTAGTTTTAAGTAGTGAATTTATTTGCTGAAGATAAACTTCTAATGTGTTTTTATCAAGATAATAAAGTGTCTGATTGGAAAATATAATATTAAATTTCTGATCTGGGAATATATCTAATAAGCTTTGATCTATGCCTTTGGTTCTTAAATGATTTTTTAAATTAGGATAAATTCGAATTCCATTCTCAATTGCGCTTGAAGAGATATCTACTCCCCATGTATCAATTCCCTTTGTTTGAAAATAATTCATATGTGTCCCGTTTCCGCAACCAAAGTCAAGAAGAGTCCAATTGTCTATATTAAATTCTCTATTTAGTATTGATTCATAAAGACGTATGACATGACCTTCTGGATAAATAATTCCGTATCCCGAAGAGTATCTTTTATTATAGGATTCTTTATTAAGCATTTTATAAGAGATTATTGATGAAAACTTGATCTATACTATCATTTTGGTTTTAAAAAATTATTTTCTTTTTTAGTATTAATATTTATCTTTAGCGATAGAGGCTAATGCAAGATCCTCAAATCAAGGCTTCTGTGAACGGATGCAATTACTGTTCAGGGCAAAAGGGTTGCTCTAAAGGTGGCTAGAATATCGGAATAGCCCTATTTGAAATGGGGTTTGTCTTGCTTCATAGCTGTTTGATTTTTCATGATATGTTTTTCTTTGCATGAAGGGGATGTTCTCTGAAAGTTTTTAGCAAGTATCTTTACCGAGATTTTCAATTCACTTAGTGCTCTTTATTTGATCTTTTAATAAACCCAACACCCAAGCTGTCTATTGGTTATCAATCCAGCATACTTAAGAACCTTAGTGTGAAAGGAAATTCTGATTTTATGGTTAAAGATTATTCCCCAATCATTTGAATAGCGGAACGTGACTGCGCAAGTATCTCTCCTGTTAAAGGAACAAACCCTAAGGATGAAGCTTTGCTTTGAGCTTTGTCGCTTAGTAGGTAGTTAAGTGATTCCTTAATGGCTTTAGTGCTTTTGCCATTTCCAGTATTGTAAGCGAGAATCCAAGTTAAGGTCGCTATTGGATAAGCACCCCTAGTTGTAGGGTTTGGATTTGTTCCTGCAAGGTTTTTATCTAAGGCGATTCCGTTAAGAGCTATTGCACCAGATTCTGTTGATGGCTTAAGAAATTCGCCGGAAAGATTTTCTACAGCAGCTGCTTGGATTACTCCTCTAATATATGATTGATTTACATAACCAATTGTCCCTGGAGTGTTGCGAATTAATCCTGCAACGCCAGCATTACCTTTAGCACCAATACCCATAGGCCAATTAACAGATTTCCCTGTTCCCAAAGTCCAAGTTTTTGAGAAAGCTTGCATTGAGCTAGTAAAAGCTTTCGTTGTACCCGAACCGTCAGAGCGATGGGCCCAAGTCAGTTTACCTTCAGGGCATCCAAGTTCGCCCCAGTTTTTTATTTTCCCCATGGCAACACCAACCGCTTGCTCTTGAGTGAGCTTAAGCTCGCAATCGTAGTTGTAGCCAAATGCAATAGTACCTCCAACCATTGGAATCTGAACAAGACCACGATTTACTTTTGCAATGTCTTTTGCCTTCATTGGTTCATCGGATGCTCCGAAGTCCACTGTTTCGTCAATGAAGGCTTTGCGCCCAGAACCAGAACCAATTGCTTGATAGTTGACCCTAGGCCCTCCATCCTTGGCAAGATCAGAAAACCAACTTGTGTAGATCTTTGCGGGAAAAGAAGCACCTGCACCGCTAAGACGTACATTAGAATTGTCTGATGAACTGCACGCTGAAATGCCAGTACCTAAGGCAATTACTGAGGAGAGAAGAAGGGCCTTCTGTGCAAAGGTCATTATTAAATCATGAGCTGTCACTTATAATCTATATCAAAGATCTTTGATTTAAATAACGTTATTTGATGTATTCGTTATTTATTCAAGATTTAGGTCCTGCTAGGTCGCAGGGTGGAATCCTTTTACCCAGTATGGTATTAAAAATTTCAATATTGGATTGTACTCTACTACCTCTAGCTGAAGTCTTTAGCCTGTTATATGGCTTATAGGCTTGATTAGAAATGAAAATAATATGGGATTTCTTTTAGGGGTTTAGGGCGCGTATAACAGATACCAAATTGCATGCACTCAATTACATCATCATCATATTGTGGTTTGTTATTAGAAAACAGGTAATGATTGAGAGGTAATTCTTTGACGTTTTGGAGTAGAAGTTTTGACATGACTAAGCCTACAACTATTCTGTTTTCTTTTTACTCCTATGACTGAAAAAATTCATGAGGATGATCACTCAAGTATATATACTGATCTTGGAAGAACCTAGTTTTTCTAATTGATTGAGTATCGGATTAAAGAGAAATTTTGCAGATTGTATTTTAGTTAGCTTTAGTTTTTATAGGATTTGATAGCTTCTAAGCTATTTTTTTTCTTAATGTCGATAAAGAGTTTTATTACCAATGGAAGAACTAACCAAAAGAGTGGAAGAGCTTGAAAGGAGAGTCCAGCATTTAGAAGCAGTGCTGCGATACCAAGCAAGAAAAAGCAAATAAGTTCGGTATTCATTTATCCAATCCCTGGAATATCAAAAGGAAGCCTGTCTCCTAATGCTACAAAAACTTTTTGAACAGCTGGTATACGTAATAGGGCTAAAGGGAGAACAATGTTAAGCACAATCCAAGCACCACCAACGATTGGCGCCCATTTGCCAAACTTTTTGAGAAAACCCTTTTGCTGTTTTTCTTCTGCCATTGATCTCTAAATAGTTAGAGCGGTTCTTCTTTCTATCCTAGTCTAATTACTACCTTTTCTTGTGAAACGTTATATCCCTTTCTTCATGAAGAACAACTGTAGTGGGATAAGCCTCCGGCATTAAAGAATTCCTTAGGTTTTAGTCGGTTGTACTTCGCTTCTATCTCAGATGATTGCTCTTCGTAGGGATTGCTGAACACATTTTGTAGCTCCTTGATGAGTTTGTAATCACCTTGCTCAGCCTTCTTATAGGCAGGTGCTATAAGCCACTCGCGCCAGGTGTACTTGGGGTTAACGAGTTTCATTGATGCTGATGTCTCCTTCGGGTCACTGTAACTTGTGATATGTCCCCTCCACCGCAGCAACCAGCTACCCCACTGTGCATCTACTTGCTCTGAGATGGGCAGATAAAAGCTTTCTTTCAATGCTGTGAGTTGTTCTGGAATATGCGAGAGCTTTCGGAAAAATATAGTGTAGTCTACCTTGGAGCGAACCATGAGCTCTAGCATTTCGTTCACTAGAGTTGGGTTATATCTGCTCAGGCCGAGCTTCTTTGCCCACATGGACTCGATCTCCTGATTCATGGCTTCGGCAAAGCCCTCGCGGATCTTGTCCAGCTTTGCCAATGCCTCCTTGTTGTTAGCTAGCAGAGGTCGTATTGCTGCCCAGAACATCTGGTAATTAGCTTCAGCTGCAATTGGTTGGTTGAAGAATGAAAAATGTTCGCCGCCTCCTGTCCAGGGCTGAAATCTAGGATCGAATAGTTCGCAGAATCCAAAGGGACCGTAGTCGAGAGTGAATCCACCTGCGGCGCAATTGTCACTGTTGAAATTACCTTGGCAGTAGCCAACGCGCATCCAGTTGGCGACTAGGGATGTGAGTCGCCCACGAAACAACTGAGCCAGCTCTACGAGTTGATCAGTGAAAGTGAGATTCGGATTAATCTCCTGCTGGTAATTTCGGATGATCAGGTGCTGAACAATCATCTGAAGCTCGTTTAGTGCATTTTTATGAGCATTACTGCGTGCACGACGGGCAAACAACTCAAGCTGCCCCACGCGCAGAAAAGATGGTGCTACACGTGTTGTGATTGCCGAAGGGTTGTCTTTTACGATGTCGGGGTCTATTGATCTGGAGTTCTCTTCGTACCAGGGCCTTTTTACTTTTTCAGATCGAGACACATACAGAGTCAGGGAGCGTGAGGTTGGGACGCCTAGGGCTTGCATGTAGTCTTGAGCTAGAAACTCGCGCACACTAGAACGGAGGACAGCTCGTCCATCAGCACCACGACAGTAGGGCGTAGGACCTCCACCTTTTAGTTGCATTTCCCAGCGCCTTCCTTTGAAAAGACCTTCGAACACTGAGATTGCCCGGCCATCACCATAGCCATTCCCCGTCCCAAACGGACATTGATGTATGTATTCAGTACCGTAGATTGACAAGGCATAACCGGTCGCCCAACCGATTAGACGCATAGGCTCTTGAGCTACGGTAATGTCACCTGAAAACAAACGACGGAACTTTTCGTCGAAGGCAAGCTCATGGCTCAACCCTAATTCGTTAAAAAGGTTTTTGCTATGAGCGATATACTCTGGCGCTGGAATTGGAGTAGGGGTAACGGGTACGTAATGACCTGAGAATACTTGGCGAGGGTTGTGATCGTGGCCATTGCCGGTCGCCTGCGGATCAGATAGGAGTGAATCCATGAACGAATAGTCAGCCCGTTGCAAAAAATCAGCGAAAGTGGTTGTTGTTGGAAATTCGAACGCGCTTGAGGTGGTTGGCATAGACATATCGTCTTTTTGCTATAAGGTTTTGGTTTGTCTGGGTATGTTCTTTTAAGGAAGTTTAACCAAAATTGCACAGAAATTATTTTCAAAATCTTTTCCCTTTTAATTTGTAGCTGTCATTTCTTTCTAATTGATTGGTTCCATTAACCATCAAAAATAACGTTGGGCTGTTCCAATCTTTAATTCTTAAAAATTAGAGAAATTAACGATTTTGGCTTTAAAAAATTAAAAATAAAATCTTCCCCCCTCGACTTGGATTTTACTAAAAAATAAGTAACTTCTGAATTTTGATAAAGAAAATTTTTTATTAGAAAGACCTAGTAACTAGCCATAGATTTTTGCTACAAGTGGCCCAGCTTGTTCGTCTGTAAATACTGGAGTTGTCTCCCAATCCATAAATTCGCCCCAATCAGCTGCATGCTCATATAAAGCTGTTGGATCGTCAGTTTCTAATATTATCCAGCCTTCTAAAGATCCTGGTCCGTGATAACGACCTAGCATATTTGCTCTTTGGTATGGAGCTTGAGTAGATAGGAATTTCTTTGCGGCCTTCTCGTGATATCCAGTTTTAAATCTCCAGTGCTGAATGTAAAGCATTGATCAAGCTAGTTTTGAATGATTCAATAACAGTTGAGCACCTAGTAGATGTATTTGCAAAATCTATATGGTCAATCAAAGAAAAATGTTTGCTTCGTTTGCAATAGCTCCAAAGTTAGAAACCTATAGCTAAGAATGGGATTTCAAGAAAAAATAAAATCACTTCCAACCTTTACGGATTGTTCCTCCTAGCTGTTTTCGACAGAAACGTCATTCTTGTCATATCCTTTCCCATCACAGTTTTCGTCTTCAGGCAATTGCTGCCAGCCGCTTGTCCATTCGCTTTTATCCTTTAATTCCTTTATAGAAACCCTAATCTGAAGACCTTTGTGCAGGACTGTATATAGTTTTATCCATCGCTCATCTCCTTTGCTTAACGTATTGCTTTAGCTCAGAGTGGCGATAACCTTCACGTTTTTTTGATGCAGTCCAAGCTTTGTTAGGAGGCCATCTCATTTTTGCTTGGGATTATTTTTCCTCTTTTAGCTGTTCTATGAAAAAAGATGGTATTAGGTCAGAGATATGACGTAATAATTTAGATAAAAGTTATAACTAGAAAAAATTTGCTTATTGGGACTTTAATTTAGGTTCATGCACTGCTCCATTACATACACCAACAGCGAGGGATTCCTTATCTTTCATATTCCATTCCTTTAAATCAGGTTTTTTATTAAGCCATAGAACCGTACTATCAAGACAACGATTCCAATATGCAGCCTTTCTAGATACAGGAACTAATTCAATTGCGATACAAGATACTCCCAGCGCAATTACACCTAAGAAAGCTTTTTGTAATGAGTCGCTCATATTCCTAACTAAGCAGCCTTGTTTTCTTCTTGCTTATCAGAAATAGGCGGAACAAATTTTAATAGCTGTTCATCTATTTCAGATGACGCATCAGATTTAGAGGGGAATGAAGCCTCCTTTAAAATCTGAGTAAGGCTCTTAATAGATACAAAAAGCATTTTAGTAATCTTGAACATATTGCTAAGTTCTTCTTGAATAGGTTCTCTTGATTCATTCTTGGTTGCTAGAGTTGAAATAGTCCATCCTGTTAGACCCACGACCAATAGCGCGAAAATTACAGCGAAAAAAGCAAGCATTTTTAAGTTGATGCAGTCTCCTATATATATCTATTCCGTATAGACATGGCAAGTAAATGTTCAGTTGAACCTCAATCAACTAATTATAAGGCTCTTTTTAAGGTTAGGTTTCAAGTTCCTTTTAGGCCTTTTGCCGTAAATAGTTTTCAGTCTCGGTTCCAAAAAGCTTCTTCCTAATAGAGCTTGCTTTTTTGTAGAGCTCTATAGCCTCTCTTCTCCTAGAGGCTTCTGGGGCTTTATGCATTGTCTTTAAGTAATCGTCTTGTAATTGTGTTTTCACCATAGTTCCAAAAACAAAAGATATCGCTCTTGATTGATGTATTGACAGTTACAGAAAAACTGTATTAGTATATGTGTACTACTAGCAAAGTTATGACTTCAGCCTCCTCCCCCTACGTTGTATTTAAAGCGTCTGACTGGGGTTACGCAGTAGCCTCACCTATTGGTATTGGTCAATGTATTCGTTTGAACCCCAAAAAGTACTACCCAAAAAGCGATACGCAGAAGAAGAGGATTGGGAATATCTCGAAGAAGGAATTCTCACAATGTCACGTACAGCTCTCGTTTGCATGACATGTACTCACTTCAATTATTCATGCGATAAGTATTGCCACTCATTTCTTACTTGTAGTGAGCATCAACGTCTTATTCCACAAGGATCACATTTAACTTGTAGGTGCTCTAGCTGGAAGAATGATTTTGAAGTTCAACACGCCTCTTGTTCTAATGTTGCTTAACAAATGACCAAAGATCAACTCGCTCTCAAAATTTCCTTAGCGATGCATAAACCACCACATGCTCGCATGGATACATTTAATGCTTATATCAATACCTACAAGTGTTTAAGTGATTACTTCCAAGAGCTTTCTATGGATGATATTGCTGGAATAGCTAGTAGATACGGAGTTATAGTCTAACCCTTTGTTGTGCAAGTCTTTAGGTTTAATGCACAAGTATTGGCTATTGCACTGATACTTGGAACAGTTATTTACTACGGACTAACTATCAGCATTGTGGGTTAGCTCTAGCCTTTGATATGACAGAGGTTAAGTCATCAATTTGATTCATATACCCTATTTATGGTAGAGGTGGTTGTAAGAAGTTAACTACTTTAATGGCTCAACTAACTATTAAGATTTCTGCAAAAGCAGAAGCTATGATTGCCCAGCTTCAGAAGGAGATCTTTAATCGTAGACGCAAGAAGATCACTGCACAGGGTGTAGTTGAATCTCTTGTAGAAAGCGGTGCTAAATCTCAATCTGACAAGCGTTATGCATCTTCCTGGAAGAACTTGATCAAGGACATTGAGAAGGCCGCTAAACAGTCAGAGGTACACGGCAGCAAGCCAGCGAGTGTATCCGCAGAAGAATGGGCAATGCTTCTTGCTCACCGCACACGTAAAGGTTCTACCGCAAAGAAGCCAGCTGTAAAGAAAGCCTCTGCAAAAAAAACAGCTACTAAGAAAGCTGCTGCAAAGAAACCAGCTGTAAAGAAACCAGCTGCAAAGAAACCAGCTGCTAAGAAGCCTGTGGCCAAGAAACCAGCAGCAACAACAGCCCCAAGGAAGGCTAGGCGTGCAAAGAGAGCACCTGCTAAATCAGCTGCAGCCAAGCTCGCTTAATTAGTTCAATATCAAAAAAGCACAGAGAGCATTCATTCTCTCTGTGCTTTTTTAATAGAAAAATTACTCTTCAGAAAAAAGCCCAGAAAACTCCTAATTTAGCTACAAAAGCTTATAGTTCGATAATTTGCAATTCGTTCATAGTATTAAGCTGCAAGATCACCTTTTAGTCCTCTATCTCTACTACCTTTGAACCATTTACTTCTTGTTAGGAGGACGTTATCTTGATGAAGACGATCTATCTTTGAAAAGGATTCTTTGCTATTAGCCTCTGCGTCAAGAATTGCTTTGTATTCTTTCATCAAAAGAACATCCTGTGAAGATTTAGAAGTCATGGCTTTTGGTAGTTATATAGATAATGTGCCTAAAATTAGATAATGACGTTCACCATGAACTTTTGACTACAAATGTTTTGAGGATCAGATTTATTTAGATCTCGGAATAGTCGATATAAGTTTCTTTGTATTGTTTTTATTACTAAACCAACTCTTATTCATATTTTTGCTCCAACTTACATTTTTAGTAATCACACTTGGATCTGGGCCTTGACGCAACTATTTTGCTTTTTTTATTGTGGATCTATCTTAGTAGTTGGATTTATTGCTAGGCCAAATCTTTCTAAATTTGCTTCGTCTGACTAAATCGAAGGTTAATTTATTGACTTATCAAATAGACCCCAGCTTCATCTTTTAAGCAAGAGTTGCTTGCAGTACTCAATGATCTTATGAGCATGTTCGTCTGTTAAACAGCTAACTCTTGAAGTAGCTGGTATATCTAGCAAAGTGCAGATGGCAATTATTTCGTCTGTACTTTTCTGTAGTTGATCGGAAAGTTCTAGAACTCTTAGAGATTTAGCCAAATTAATTCTCAATAATAAATATTTTAAGTGTCCTTTGCCGAATTTATTCAATTCTTGTATTTACTCTTGTTGCGATTCTATAGAAGCAAGAGGATGTGTTTTATTTAGGTGGTTCCTTTATTCCAAATATTTCTGCTATTTTTCCAGTAAAGGCACAATAAACAACTGCTCCAGAAAACATCACCAAAGCAATCAAATTTGGAACTATCCCTCCAATAATTTGAGCCTCACCAAAACTTAGGAAAGTAATGACTACAAGTACTCTCGCCCAATTATCAGCAAAGTTCATTTATCTGGTTAGACCTGAGAAGAAGAAGAACCAAAGGAAGATCGCAAGATTTAATAGAACTGTTAAAGAGATTGCAATTACTTTGTAAGTGTTGCCCACTTCCTCAGTTTCTGGATTCAATTTTATCCTTTCCATATATTCATTTTGCTATAACAATTTCAGATTGACTTACTAGCTCATAGAGTTGAATCTTCTTTCGTTGATTGTAATGCTTCATGAGTTTTAAAAGTTGTTCAAATATTTTGCTACTTTCTTTGACCTGTTAAATTTGCATATTTGCATATTTGCGTTTTACTTTCCTGTATCTTTAGTACTTGCGTAGTTGTCAATGCTAATAATTGCTTATTGCTAAAAAGTTTTTAGTAGCTAGAAGTGTTTAATTGCAAATTCAAATGACTCCAATCCCTTCTTCTCGTTTGCCAAACGGATCTATCGAAATGAAAATAGTTGAAAGAGAATGGGGAATTGAAAGGTGTTATATCTCTTCAAATGGGGAGGAAATTTGTTCACCCGCACCTCTTTTTAATTACTCTTGGCCATTTACTTCTAAGTCTTAGCTCTAGAATTTTGCTTTATTTAGCACTTATTAATATTTGATTCCTCTTCGTTTTTTTGTTGAATGGGTTTGATTCAAGAATTGCTCAATGATTGGCACTATTACCGCTTCTAACTCTTTGCTTAATTAGTTTTGAAAGACTTTAGTTTTGCAGAGGTTTAGGTTCATATTCTGATTCTTGAACATCTAAAATTGTTTTATGAAAAACAGGGTGGCGAAAGAAATTTTTATAGGCATGAAGAAGGGGGACGTATTTCGATGCCCCCCTTTGAGTCCAGCTCTTATTTTTTTATCAACGAGCTAGGACTCCTAATTATTTTTTAGCGAATTTTTTATGGAATACCAAGAGCATAAACACCTGTTTTTCTAGGGCTCAAATTACGCTAAACACCATTTGATAGCACATTCTATTTTCTAATGGATTGAGTTTGTCTAGACGACTTTTGTTCTTGATAGAAAAGAGGCTAGCGTAATCAATGAACCTTGTATTAATCAAGAAACATGCTATCTATAGATATTTTCCGCCTTGTTTCGTATAAGGGGAAATTCTCGTAATACATAATCATGCTACTGGTAAAAGCAAAAAGAACCAATATTCCTATAATTAAAGACTTTTTTCACCTTTTACCTCTGTTTAAATCATCAGAGTTTTTGGATCTATAATCCCTACAATAATTCCAATCATCATAAGGAAGGCTAAAATAACGATTAGAGCAATAGGCCAAATAAATTTGAGCTGAAGTTGATCCATAGTAAAAAAACCTTTACTCTTTATCATGCCAAAAACAAATTAAAATGCTGTGTAATTATTAGGTTGCAACTTTTATTAATGACACCCTTAAGGAAAGCTCTTTTTTGGTCTAAACTAATTGCTCTTTATCGTATTGATAAAGAATTCCTCCTAGAAATAGTCATAATTAAATTGAAATAGATGAAAATATTAAATTAAGATCAATAAGTCTTATTATATTATTATTTTAGATAAATACCGTATTAACCAGTTAATAAAAGAGAAAATCAGATATTTTTATATATTTAAAAAGTAATTAGAAAGTTACACTAGTAATCTTTGCAAGATTCTCTTTTATCTGTACTGCCAATATTGGAGGTTAAATTTTAATGAATAGATGAAAGAGTTATTCGAATCTTAAAAACTTTTTATTTATGATGTTGGTATTATTTTTAGGAAGATAGCTTAGCATCTGCCTTATTTGCTTTACGTATTATTTTCTGAGCTTCTTGTCTTGATAAACATTGTTCAGCTTCTGCCTGTAATTTGAGCAGCTTTGCGTGTTGTTTTTTTGGATTCATTAGATTTGAGTGATACAGGGGAAAAATAATAGAAAATATCTGATTAAATATTGAATAGAATTTGCAAACTTTTCTTCTAAGTTTGCGATTAAATCAAATTATAGCAAAAGGCAAAGCGTATGTTTATAAAAAGTGCCAGTTTTTTTTATAGCACATCTTTTTTATAGGAATTTATTGTCCCATGCTTTCCTCATGGCATAGTTTTAGGTTGCTTAGAAGGCTAAAAAATAATTATTGGAAGACCTGTAGCAATTCTATGTCAATACAAATAATGAATTTTGAAAAGAATGCGTAGTTTCTGTTTTCGGTTTGAAATAAACCTATCTTCTAAATTGTCGATAAGAAATTAATCCTTTTAGTAATTATATTATATATGTAATGAAACTTTTGATTGCCGAATACCAGTCTCTTAAATTAGGTAATAATAATTAAACTCGTCTTACAATAGCTATTAAATGACTTTTAGTTTGATGAGATAAAAAAACGCTTTAAGCATATCCTTGATTCTTCTGCGAAGTTCGTTCTATTTACCTGTCAAGCAAACATAATCCATATTCTCAAAGCGATTGGGATCCTTTGACCTCCAATATTTACCTTGTTCTTGGCATTGCGTCATGCTTCCCATCTCAAGAACTTCGATAGATGCAGGAATTTTTCTACCTGATAACTTTAAAATTAGCCAATAGCTTTCAGCGCTAGCTGCGACAGGGTAAATAAAGCCAAGAGCCAAACCTGTAAGAAATAGTCTTTTCAAAGAAATTACTTTTAAGCTGCTGTTTTTTTAGCACAGTAGTGGTTTGATTGTAAATAAAAGAATGTTACCCGCAAAGTGAAACTTTATGGATGTGCTAGCAACCACTTCTTGCTAGTTGGAATCTAAAACATTATATTTTCACTTGTGTTTCTATCTTTAGCTAACTGTTATGTCTACTTTTTTTATAAAGTGTTTGGTTTATAGCTAATAAAATGATAATCAATGAAACCGAATTAAAAAAGTTGTTTACAAAGGCTTATGGAACAGTTGCACCATCTAGAGAAGATTGGGAAGCTTTATACAGCAAGGATGTGAAATTTATAGATCCGACCCAAGCTAAAACAGGAATAGATGCATACATCAAGGCCCAAGAAGGATTGATAAATAGATGTGATGATGTTTATCTTGAGACGCATGCAATAGCAATTAATCGAGATGTAGCTTTTGTTGAATGGACGATGGGTCTAAAAATAAAAGGCCTTGAATTTATTTATCCCGGTACGACTAGATTAGTCTTGGATGAAATAGGAATGGTTAAAGAACATCGAGATTACTTTGATTTCTGTTCAGGAACTTTTGGATCAGTGCCAGTACTTGGTAGTTTCTTTAGATGGCTATATAAGAGATTTGTCGATTAGAGTAAGTAAGCTTTAAAAAAAATGTAAGGCAGTATTCCTGATTTATATAGGATGCCAGAATATTAAAATTCCAGATACCCAGCAAATCCCCCCTGGCTGAACGAGGTATATCCCCAATATAAGAACCGAAATAAAACATCTTTGCAAGGGGATGGTCTCATGCACTAATCAAGGCTGTTGGTGAGACGACTCCATTGCTAAGGAATAAAGGGTTATGACCAAGTAAGACTCTCCCAGCAGTTCTGATGAACCCAGACAGCTCTTCCCCCAAAGTTTGGTAGCTGACCAAATAACGCTCTTGTTGCTTCCATATTTTCTATAGAGTACACCGCTTTGAGACGTGCATAAGTCAGCGGCCCGATTGAGAGTAGTAGAACCAACTTGAAGGACAGAGACACCTATCAAATAATGCTTCTATAATTTTATTTTAACTCTGTTGGTTGTCTTTAAATTATTATTCTCTGTCCTTAAACTCTTCATGAACAAAGGACTTTTTTGACTTGTATTTGTTCATTAGGACTCTTTGGGAAGGATATACCTCTTTTTGTATAGAAAGACATGAAAGCAAAAGATAGGATTATATTTTGGAACTGTTCTTTTCATTTATGGGTTTATATGGGATAAGAGTTTTCACTAGATGGAATGATATAAGGTAAACCCATATTGAATAATCTTTTTAAGTGATAGTTAGTTTTCTGTTTTTACTTTTCAAGCCATTACTATTTTTGATGCTAAAGAAATTTTTCAAGAAGCAAATGAAGGGTTTTATTGTTAGTGCAATTGAATGGTTGGTCATTCAGACAGACAACGATTTGGATGATAAAATTCTTGCAAAGGTTAAAACGGCAATGAAATTAGGTGTTGTCTGAGATTAAGCTCTAATTTTTGCTTTTCTAAACCCCATTGCAGATACTAATAGCAATACACTCTTTATAATTCTCATTCCATGCATGTAAATCTGCTGATTTCCTGAGCCAAAAAAAATCTTTTTCTTACCACTCCCAAAAATGACTTCAGTAAGAAATTACCCATTTCTTTATGCCCTAATCGCTTTCTTTATGAAGCTTTATCAAATCTTGCATTAGGAAATAAGTAAATAGTCTGCCCATTAGGAGTCTTGTAAATGCGCTCAACTATCTCACCATTGCTTATAACTATTTTCGTGCTTACTGACCCAATAGGTAAGTTTGCAGTTTTTAGGCCTTGAGGGCCATTGCTCCAACGCAAAGCTGATAGCTTTCTTATTTGATTTTTTCTGTGTAATCATCACCTAAGAAGTTGATTTAAGATGTTGTATACCTTTTAACTAATATTTATTCTTCAGTAAATGCTGATAGTTTTTTTTTAAGATTATCGATTCATTTACGGCAAGCTAAAAACGTTATAAGCACTAAAAATTATATTTAGCTATTTTGCTCTTGCATTTTTTTGATTTAATATGCATGCTAGTTAGAATAATAGTCTTTCTAGTTAACTACTCTTAAATCTATAGGAACAACCTAATTAAGTTTTTAAAACCCTTTTTGACTCTGGTCTTTTCCAAAGCAAAGAATAAATTACTTCAATTGCTTTCTGATCCTTTGGAATTTTGCAAGCTGGATAAGAGTTTTTGGTGATCATTGTGAGTTATTTTAGAGTCCTTAATTACTTTTTAGAAAAAAAAAATTCTTTAGACATGAGTGAAAAAACTAGAGTATTAGCACTTAGAGTAAGTAGGATGATTTTTAAGTGAAGAACTATTCGTTTCTTTAGGGGTACAAAAGTCTACTTTAGCTGTAACGAGGTTTACAATTACTTAATAGTGAGGAGGCTTTGATTCATCAAGAGGAAAGTATGCTTCATCAGTTTCATCAGCTTCATCACGATTTTGTTCTCTCTGGTATTCCTCTGAAAGAGCTAAAAAGTTATTAAAAGCTTTCTTTTTTTATTCATAGCATTGAAGAGATTATAAATATTACTGCCCCAATTAATGCAAAAAGAGCAATTCCTATGAGTAAAAATAAAAAATATTTCTGAACAGTGGCAGCAAAGTCATTTTCCATCTGTCGATATACACGCCTTAGCAGCATAACTTCTTTTTTTTTGATTTTTACTCATTTTCGTTTTGAATTGCCTCTATAGGAATTGCCCAAATTTCATCATTAATATCTTCTCCTAGCCACTCTTTATATTCATGAAATAAGCAACGACGATCAGAAGGCTCTTTTAGTGCTTCCATTCTTGATACAGTATTTTGCACTGCCATGTGCAAAGTTTCTTTTAGCTGTGAGTCGGAATTCATCAATTAGGAAAGAGACCTACTAGTAAATACATAGCTATTTTTTCTTATCTTGAAATAAGCGCAAATACTATTTATGTGCAGATAAGGACTTGAACATTATTTGCCTTTATGTCTCTCTTCTTTCTTTATTAGTCTTTCAAGGCGCTTTTTCTTTTCAGATAATAGGTCTTCATTGTTTAATAGCACTTCTTTTCTTGGAGTCTTGATAGTCATTGTTACCCACCAAGCTTGAAGTGATAAAAAAGCAAGTCCAAGAATAGTTAATTCAGTAGCACCTTGTTTCATTGGTTGGTCTTTCCTTTTAATGGGGCTATGGGCCATTCACTCTTTACTACTTTGCCAGCTTTAATTGGAGAGGAACCTAGTCTATTGGCTTGCCAACTGATTGAAGCGTAGATATGCCTCCATTGTTAAATTATTTTTAATCTTTTTTTGGGTAAAGTCTTGCTATCTTTTTGGCTTGCTCTTCTTTAGCTAATTCCTTTCTTTTTCGATCGACACTTGAATCTTTCCCCTGGCTGGCATTTATAAATATCAAGAGGATTATTCCTGTGAAGATTGCTCCAATTATTAAAATCAAAAGCCCTAAGGGTTCCGTCGGTCCAAGAAATTCGTACCCCAAAGAATTATTTGACATGAATTCTTTTATAAAAACTAGTCAATTTGTGTAAATAGACTACTTTAGTAGCTGAATTCTGATGTGATTTTTTTACTAGATAAATTGGAGTAACTAATAACATGTTAATTGTTGCTAATCATCATGATTCAATCCTAAGATTATTTGTTGAATCCATTTTAAAATTTCCAAGAGAATGTGATGAAAGCTACAAAGAGATCAACATTAATTAATGAACTCAATAACTAAAACCCTTGTTTTCAATAAAGATATTAAATAGAAAAAAATCTTTAAACCTTGTGTAAGGTCTTTATCTTATGCTTGCATCCTTTTTCAATTAATTTCCAAGGGATTAATAATTTGGCTTGCGTCAATAGCATATCTACATGGTGCAATCTAGATTAGCTTCTTCAAAGGGGCTTAATATACTTGGAAATATTTGCTACATTTGAGGATATTACTACCATCTTAATTGAGAGTTTAGAGTAAAATATAAAAATGATTCCAGAAATCTTTCAATCATCTGAACCCGTAAGACAGATCTCAGTTTGGGGGCTTGTAATTGGAATGATCGTTCTTTTTTTAGGAATGAATATGAGGGTAGAGGTTAAAATTCAGAAAGAAGAAGACAAATAAATAGTTGGTTGCCATTTACCCAATAGATCTGCATAACAATTTCCTGGCAGCGTGTTGCAACTCCTCTCTTAACTCTTCACAATCACTATATGACTGGGTTTTCTTTATTTATCGTTGCATTCCTAGGCCTTCAGGCTTATAGCGCCTTGAATATTCTTAGGAATAAACGAAATGAACCTTTTTTATTCAATAAGACTCAAAAGTTTTATATACATCAGTGGATGTTGAAGAAATTTGGATCAATTCATACAAGAAAAGATTAAGGGTTATGCCTTATACGGAAGTAGATGAACAATTTAAAGAACTTTCAATAGTGCTTGTTATTTTATACGCAGAGAATAAGTTGTCTTAATGCAGAAAATTTTAATTCTTATAGGTCTTATAATTTCTTTAATAGGTCTGATCTAGCCATATTTAAGAAAATTAGGCTTAGGACAACTCCCAGGAGACATTCATTTTAGCGGTCAAAACGCAACTTTTTTATTTCTCAATCGTTACTTGTCTTCTTGTAAGTATGGTTCTTACGATAATTTTTAATTTAATTCGATCTTGATGAGTAAGTGGCTGATAGCTGGAAACCCAATGATGAGCAAAAAAATGGTGTGATTAGTAGAACTATTGAATTTATAACAGATGAGGCTGATGAGTTAATGCAAGAGCTAGACTGTCCTCCTAGTTATATTGCGAGTATTTTGAGAGCTATTGCAGATAATTTAGAGGACGGCCAAAGAGATATGCATCTAGAAGAAGATTCAAAATTAGATTTCTATGCATGAATAGGTCAGTATGCAAAAAATATCCAGAAGAAAATCTCTAACTATTTTCAATTTCTTAATGAAATTATCTTCCAAGCCCTACAAAAATTTAGTAGTAGAGTTTAAAAAAGGAAAAAACCTGCCATAAGGCAGGTTTTTTTAGAGATATTGAGCAAGTGTTTCCTTGTTCCCACTGCTCGATAAGCTCTTCTTCTCACTCAGTAAATATCTCATATGGGTTAAAGAAGTGCTAGAGACAAGTAAAAACATCCACGACTGTCACATGTGACAGTCGTGGACTTGGAGGGAATCAGTATAAAACCCCCACAAAATAGCAACACCTAAAGACAATTGTGTCAGTAGTGCTTTATGCCCTTGCGACTACTTTTAAAACCTTAGTCAGAATATTATGAGAACCACATTCCACCATTCTTGCTAACTTCTAAAAAATGCTTGTTTCGTTTCAATTGTTCTTCGTGATTGTCTAAATCAACTGTCGCATTGTTAATTGGTTGATCTGTTTCAGGCCATAGTATTGAAAGCCATGATCTTGTTCTTGCTCTAGCGTATGCAACCATTACTTAACAGAGCGATTGATTAGTAGGTAACAAATTAGTTGCCTATCTTTTTTATAGCTTTTAATTTGTTGACTATTGCATATATCTTGAGATGGAGATTAGTTCATTAGGCGCGTGTCTCATGGGACGAAATCTGGAAATATTTATATATTCGCCTCAATTCAAGATCATGTCATTTTTTAGGTGTTTTTATTGCACTGCTAGTAGTTTGAGACTTGCTACTTGTAAATTTATTGATTTAATAAATTATGTCCATAATCAACTAATTAAATGTCAGCTCTCCGAGATCGAATTAATGCACATCTGCCCATAGTTTTGCAGTTTCTAAGCACAGCTTCATTGGTAGCTATTGCTTTGTCGGCAATATGCGGGTCTCAATCTTTAAAGGAATTAGCTGGATCTCATGAGATGGGAGGATCTACAGAGATTCATGAAGGACATAGTCATCAATAATTTACAACTATAGGAAATCAAAAGATGGTTGCAGATAAATCTAATATCAACTGGTTTTTAATTCCATGTCAAAGTTGCTTCTCTTCCTGAAGATGCTTTATTTCGTTAGAAAATAGTACCGATAAACGATGAGCTCATCTTTCTATACTCGAGGAAGGGTATAAAGTCTTTGAATACAATAGACGTACCACCGGTTACGAATGGCACCACCTTTTTCGTTCTGTGACGGTTGCCATTTTTCAGCTCAGTTGAACTGACTCATAAGAAGGTGGCTTGACTTGACACATTCTTTTAATTGTTCTTCAACTTTGTTTGGCCTACGATTTGGACCTCTAAGCTAATCAGTAGATTAAATACTCTAAGCCCCTCAATATATGTTTAGAGCTTTTTATAAGAGCAATCTGATTTTTTTAAGTAAATCTTCTGTTCTCATTATTCATTTTTATGGCTATTAATAGAGGTAGTGTAATGTCTATGTCGCTCTCCTATTTAATAATTCCTACAGTGGGGGTATTGCTTTGTCCCTTTACTCTTATGTTCTTATGGGAAGTTTGGAATGATGAGAAGTTAAAGCGAATAGCGCGCATTTAATTTTTCCAACGAAACTAGAAACATTAGTATTAGTAAGCGTTTGATTGATTTTAAAAATGCTCCATAAAAGGTATTCTGCTAAGGAATAAGAAAATAAAGATTTTCTAGTCTGCCTAGAGGTGACTAGGTTGCTTTTCTTTTTTTAAGAACAAGCATAGCAATCTAGATCTATCAAATTATTTATCTGTAAAATTGAAAAACGCCTCTTGATAACCATCTCTTTTAAAAGGAATAGAAGGAAAGTATGATTGAGATCAACATTATAAGCATCAAATATATTGATTGAAATTTGTCGTAGACAAGTACAATTTTAGCGCGATTTGGTTGCTTATTTATCTTTGACATGACAGAGGTTAAGTCATCAATTTGATTCATATACCCTATTTATGGTAGAGGTGGTTGTAAGAAGTTAACTACTTTAATGGCTCAACTAACTATTAAGATTTCTGCAAAAGCAGAAGCTATGATTGCCCAGCTTCAGAAGGAGATCTTTAATCGTAGACGCAAGAAGATCACTGCACAGGGTGTAGTTGAATCTCTTGTAGAAAGCGGTGCTAAATCTCAATCTGACAAGCGTTATGCATCTTCCTGGAAGAACTTGATCAAGGACATTGAGAAGGCCGCTAAACAGTCAGAGGTACACGGCAGCAAGCCAGCGAGTGTATCCGCAGAAGAATGGGCAATGCTTCTTGCTCACCGCACACGTAAAGGTTCTACCGCAAAGAAGCCAGCTGTAAAGAAAGCCTCTGCAAAAAAAACAGCTACTAAGAAAGCTGCTGCAAAGAAACCAGCTGTAAAGAAACCAGCTGCAAAGAAACCAGCTGCTAAGAAGCCTGTGGCCAAGAAACCAGCAGCAACAACAGCCCCAAGGAAGGCTAGGCGTGCAAAGAGAGCACCTGCTAAATCAGCTGCAGCCAAGCTTGCTCAAACCATTTAGTTGAGCTGATCCATAAACAGGGGGGCTTAATTTACCCCTTTTTTAATTTCTCTCCATGGCAAAAAGTTAATTTGCTGCTACAAAATCCTTATACAGTCAATTTGATAAATGAATAATGATTTTGTTTGGTCTGTGAATTTAATGATGGTTCTGCTAATGGTTGGAGTTATGTGGTTTTTGTACTACATATTTACCTACGACTCAAAGAATCCTCTTTAAATGAAAAAAATCATGCAGCTAATTCTTATACCTTTTCTTTTATTGGTTTTGATTGCATTGCCTCCTATCGTGAGAGCCTATGAGAAAATCCAGTTAGATGACTGTATCTCAAGTGCTAGGGGAAACGCCTCAATAGAAGGCGTCTCTGAAAGTTCTATTAAAAAATATTGTGATTGTGCGCTTGATTTGATTGTTGACCAAAGACAAGACGTTCGAGAATCAGGCTATGAATGTGCTCTTAAGAGCTTCAAATAATTAAAGCTGTTCATCTTCAGAGCAATACTTAATCACAGTAGCTTTGTTTTTCAGCTATTTACTTTGTAATACAGCCATAGCTATGCACCTTCTTAATATCAGTGGCGCTCTATACCTACAGTCTCATAAAAAGATAGAGTGAGGGAAAAAATCCAAAAACAAATCTTTTCTTAATTTCACTCTATTAATTAGTTTTAAGCAATGCTTTATTTTTTAAGCAAAGGCAACAAGACTTGCTCTTAGACAGATTTACTCTATTAACTCTGAATTATGGATTGGGAATCTGCAAGAAAACATTGCACAGAACGTAATTGGGAATGGTCTCTTGAGTTAATAGATCAAGCCGAAAAGGAAATTAAAGAGCTAGAAGAGAAGCTTAAAAAATGTCAAGACCAACAGAAGGCCCAACGCTTATATAACGCCTGTAATTATTAATATAAATTTTTGTATGATGAAGTTTAATTTGCAGGCTTTTTTCTCATCATCGCTTAGGTCGTTTTCTTTCTAAAAGTCCAACAGGATGGATCATCTTTATTTTGCCAACTAAACTCTTCATTTATCGAGGTTCAAAACCTATTGTGAATGGACTCAATAGGTTGGATAGAGATGAAAATAAATGTAGGTGTTAATTCAAGAGTCGTAGTAGATACAGAAGTAATTTCTAAAGAGGACTTTTAAAGCAATAGAGCCTTGCTATTAATATTTGCTAATAGCCACTCTCTTTTTACTATGAGTGAGTTATTGAGAACCCTAATACTTTATAGAATTTGAATAATAAAGACATATTCGAGCTTAAAGGCCTTTCAGAGACTTTGCTCCTAATTGAATTTCTAGTTCGATCTTTCTCGCAGTAAGGTTCTTTTCGCTTCTGATAAGCTTTATGCCTAACCAAGCAACTCCTAGTCCAATCACTGCTGGCAAAGTAGTACTAGTAAATTTTGTTAGAGAATGCATTCTCATTTATTCTGAAGTTTAACGACCTCGAGTTCTTTGTCTTCCCAAGGATCATCTATTAGTAAAGTTCTCCCTGAAATCTTATTGAGTTTTCTTTTGACAGCAAGAACCTTCCACTCGCACCACATATCATTAAGTAACCATTGCTGGTTTTGACTTTGCGCTCCCTCCTCAAGTAATTTAATTTGGAAAGGCTTGAGACCAGCTTTCCATTTCTTGAATTCTTCTTTCCAGTTTTCGTCGTTCATGCTTCCAATCTTTCTTAAACTAATAATCCTGTAGATAGTCGTTAAGGCAAGCCCTCTTTATTCTATTACTTAAAAAGAAATTTCTTTTTAGCCTATTCTTTTCGACAAGGCTTGCAAACCAGCTTTTACTAATAGGACTCAAATCTAAATTTTTGCCCTCCAATACTTGCCTCATACATTAAGCCTCCTTTTGAGACTGTTAGTACAGCCACTCCATTGCTATAGGCTGACTCGGCGGATGCTCCCGCATTGATTAATGCAGCACTAGCTGAGGCTCCAAATTCAAAATTACCATCTGTGAATCTATCCAAATCTTTTTTACTTTTGAAAAAGATAATTTGACTAAAAGCTTGACCTCCTAATTGAAAACCTATTGAAACCTGAGTAACAGTTGTTGATCCAATTACATTTCCTTTATGAAAAACCTCACCTTTCCCTCGGGCTCCACCAATTCCTATGCCACCCTTTCCAATAGTTGGAAATATTGCATATCCGCTTGCCTTATTGAAATAGGGCATAAGTTCAGGCATCTGTTTGAATTTCTCAAGAGCAATAATTGTTTTAGTACTAGCATGACCTTTCGATCCTTTTCTATTGTCAATTGCATTCCAACCTGCAAGCAAGTTATGGCTTTGAGTGCTTTTTTTTAATTCTAGATTTTTTGTTATGGAATCTTCTAAAGCAAGAGTTTGTGGAGACAAAATCAAGCCTATAGAAACTATAAAAGCAAATTTAAACATGTCCAATAATTATTCTCTCTGAATAAAGCTACTCTAGGAAAGGATAAAAATTATGCTTTTTTTGAGTTCTATATTTTCTTTAAATTCTATTCCTTCTAAATATTAGATTGAAAAAAATATCGGTTTAATAAAAGACTATGGGAATTCTTGATAACCTAAATTTTGAGATTCATACCCTACTCTATTAATTGGTTTAATTCACAATGTCCACCAAGAAAGACTCTGAACCTTTAGAAAATCTCACAAAAGAACAATTCGCAACTCTTGGCAAGTCAATTGAAGCTTTAGATGCTGACGAAAAAAGGTGGATGCAAGAGAAGAGCGAAGAAGAAAAGATAAGACGACTTAAGAAAATACCTTTTATGCGATTTAGAAAATCGTCTCTTGAGATAATTAATCGCCTTTTGCTTATCTTTTTTTTAGGGAGCTTTTTGTTTTCATTCGTTTCTGTTTTTGCTTTAAATCGGTGGTGGTTTTTGGGTTATGTTCTCAGCGCTTTTTCATGTGTCTTATATCTGCCAAATAGAAAAGCTCTTAAAGAATTAATAGCAGCTTGGCCTAATATTGAGGATCTTTTAAAAAAAAGAAGTTTTTTCAGGAAATAATTGACGCTTTTTATATTCTTAACTCTTTTCCCATTAGTTTTTAAGTTATAAAAAATACCAAAAAGGAACCAGATCTCTTGTTATGGAATAATTTTTTATGGTAATGCAAAATTCTTGGAGATAAATAGGCTTATCACCGTTAGGAAGATATTCTAAAGGTGAATAAAAATACAGTTGTATACTTCACATTTGGTAGACGCTCAGTCAAACACTTGCTAAAAAATGTATTAGCCAATACTTTTTGGAACTTTTGTATGATTAATGAAAATCTTTCGGAGATTCTTCTTGCAGCAATTCTTGTCTCAACAACTTATGACAAGGATCAAGCTGTTATTAAGTGGGGTGGGATAGTAATTGCAGTGGCTGCAGTTGCTTCAGCTCTATTTGGATAGAGGTGTTTTCATGAGCTGATTTAAGGGTATTTAATTAGATCATTAAATTCAGTAAAATAAATAAGGGCCGTGAGTGTACTTGCGGCCCTTATTTATTTTACTGAATTATGCTTAAAAACTTTAGTGAGAAGATCTATAATTAAAAAAATGGGTATAGTTACAATCTTAAAATCAAAGCCCATATCGGAATTGTTATTAGAGCCAATATTGTGCTGGACATGACTAATAAGGTTGCTTTCTCTTCGTCTTGAGAGTTTGCTTCAGCAATTAAAAGAACTGATATGGCAGTGGGCGCAGCTGCTTGTAGTACTAAGGCATTTTTTATTATATTAGGCAACTGAATCATTATGCATATACCTAACATTAGAGTTGGTAGACCTATTAATTTAAGAATAAGACTGTTTTGTATAGATTTAATTTGAGTTATGAATATTGAGATTGTCGATACTCTTAGCAAGCTGAGTCGCATTCCAACTATTACAAGAGCGAGCATAATGACTATTCTTGATGGTATCCAAAGGTAGGACGTTATCTGTTCATTCCAAGGAGTTGCTTGGATCATTAGTGCTCCAATTAAACCTTTAATTGCTGGACTATTGATTAGCGTTTGGAAATAAAATCTCCAATGTTTTGCCGCTAGCAAATTAAACAAGTTTTCTGTCAAAAATAATGGCCCCAAGCTCCAAATTATTAGTGTTGCTCCAAGGTCAAACCCTATGCTGTATATAAGTGAATCATTAGGTAGTAATGATAAAGAAACAGGAATCCCAAAATAACCGGTATTTCCAAATGTGGCTCCTAATTGTAAGGTCCTACTGTCTAAATGTTTGTTTAACCTTGGGATGTAATTTAGTATTATGATTGATAAACTTATAAAGATGATAGCTATTAGCGCAGTCTCAACTAGCTGAATATTAAGACCTGCTTTAAGTAATAATCCAATCAAACTAACTGGTATACCATATTTTATTAGCATACGAGCAAATAATAAAGAAAAGTTCTTGTTATATTTTCCGAGTAAATATCCAAGCAATAAAGATGGTATTAGTTCTGAAAGGAGGTAGATTATTTTCATTATTTATATCTAAAAGTTCCAAGTGAGAATTTAAGGATGTGGACTTTTGCTTTTTGACTTTATAGCTCTTTCAACCAATTAGATATAAATAACTCTGTAAAACTTTAATTTCTTAAGGAGTAAGGACTATTTTTTCAATCTAAACCATTCCTATTTATATGTTCTTTGAGAGTCTAAAACTAAGAATAGGATATCTTTAATTTAACTGAATAATATTGTCTTAGTGCTTTTTTATTTAGTGCCAATAGAAAATTTTTATGCAAATTGAGAATTTACGTAAAAAAGAGGAAGAGTCTTATGGGAATATCCAGCATTTAGAAGCAATGCTGGATAACAAAGAAAAAAGGAAACAAATAAAGGCTTGCTTATTTAAAGAATAAAATAGAAGCTTGTCTTGTTATTCTAATAAGTTCTTGTTTATGACTGGGATAAGCAAATAAGGGAGTAGAAATAAAATACATAAGTGCCTATCCCTACTTTGATTTTATTAAGAAGTTTTTAAGATCTGAAGCAAGTAGCACTCTTGCCATAAGTTTTAAGAAATGATATTCGAATATGAACTTTTTTGCTTGGCATTTGACTTTTGATGGGATCAAATTGCTTTTTCTCCTAAGTTGGTTTCTCTATCTCAGTAGGAAATAAAATGGACATACTAAAAACTGTTGTAATTTGCCTTTTTATTGGATGGGTCTTAAGTAAAGGAATTCTTTTTCTTTTAATTAATTTAGGCTGAATACCCTTGGTAATTGCCTTCGTTGCTTTAGTAGAAATCAATATATGGTTTTGGTCTTAAATATTTAATATGAACTTGCGACTTTCGATTTCTTAGTTAGAAATAAATAATTGTACTGATCCAATGCTTTATTTTATTCAACTCGAAGGATTGGCTGTTTTAGCTCTTGCGGTCTATATCGTTTTCAGAAGCACTCAAATAGAGAAAGGACTGTGGCGAATTACTTCATCTAGAGCAGAGAAGATTAGGAACTGAAGGGCTAAATCTATTTTTCAGATATGAAATTAATTATTCTTAGGGTGAAAAAACAGTTAATTGGTTTATGGGCTATTCAATTACCTGCTTTGCTAATCCAATATTGTTAGGGACAAAAATTACCATTTTTTCTGGGCGATCTATCTTTCATCTCTATAAACTTGTTTTTTTTACATTGCTTTCAATACTTTCTGTCAAGTTTAATTCATAATTTTGACCGGACATTTCGGCAAACTTTTTACCTTGAGGCATCAACCTTTTTTCGTATGACCCAACTGCTTCATTGAAAGCTTTATTGAGTCGAGTAAGATTAATACCAATTGTGTTGAACTTTTCTGTGAAATTTGAGAATCGCTTGTAAAGTTCAACAGCATTTATTTGTATTTCTTCAATATTTTTTCCTATTTCTACTTGTTGAATATTTATTGATAAACCTTTGAGAATTGCCAGAAGACTTGTAGGGAAAGTCAGTATTATTTTCTTGCTGAATGCATATTCTAATAGCCCTGGGTCACGTTCAAGCGCCATTGATAGTGCACCTTCAATAGGGATGAATAGGACTACAACATCTACAACCTGACCTGATGAACTTAGCTTTGTTGCATAGTCCTTTTTGCTGAGCTGATCTATGTGACCACGTACTTTTTTTAAATGATCAGATAAAGCTTTTTCTACTTCTTCTTCGCTCCTAGCTTTAATTGCATCTAAGTAACTTTCTATAGGAGCCTTTGAGTCTATAATTAATTTTCGATAATTAGGAATAGTTATTACACAATCAGGTCTATACCTACCCTGAATCGTTTCGATGTTTAGTTGTTCGTCAAAGTCGCAGTATTTAGTAAGGCCTGCAAACTCAAGAATTCTTTTAAGATTTACTTCCCCCCAGCGACCTTTGATGTTTGGAGAACGAAGTGCACTGGTTAATTCTTGAGCGGCACCTTGTACATCTTCACTTCTTTGCCTTAAATCTCTAGTTGTTTGGGCTAATACACCAAGCTTTTCTGAGGAGTCCTTAGACATAGTTTCTAGTTGCTTCCTTAAAGTTTCAATCTGCTTAGAAAAAGGTTCTCCTACTGTTTCTTTTGTTGTTTTTAACAATGCATCACGAGATTTGTTGAGCATTTCTCCACTTAAGGTTTGGAACTGAGAAAGAAGATCACTTCTTGCTTCCTCCAGAAATTTCATTTGATTCTCTTTAGATCTTAGTTTCTCAGAAATTTCAGTTACTTTGAGACTTAGAGATTGGTTCTCTTTCCTTATTATTTCGATAGTCCCTAAGTTGAACTTTTGACTTTCTATTAGTGATTCTTTTTGTTTATTTGATTCCTCAAGCTTTATGGCATTTATAGCGGCTTTTTCTCTGGCTTCTATTATTTTGGTTTGTATGTTTTTCAGCTCATTTTTTTGAGATTCAATTTCTAGACCCATTCTTTCTAGATTTTGATCTGCATTGATCAGGCGATCTTGAAGTAATCTCTCTTTGCTTCCATCGGGGCTTAAATAGCCTTTATTATTGTGCCCTCGACTTAATAAAAAACCTGATATAAGTCCAGACAAGACACCAGTAATAAAAAGAAGAATGTTATTCATGCTTTTCTAGTTAGTTTGGTTTTTGTAATCATCAGCTTTTGTAATACCTATAAAAGGGTTAGACAAGAGCTCATAGGCCTATCTCTTGAAACTATTTGTTTTTTTAATTATTACTTAAGGCTTTGATCTTCGCAAAAGTGCAACGGTTGTGGAAAAATAAGAAACTATTATTTTTCAGGTTCAGGCAATTGGGAACTTCTATGAAAGATGAGTCAAAAAAGAAAATTTTGACTCAGGAATTTGTACGACAAATTCCTAAAGTACAGAAAGTTACTCTTAAATATGCTGAAGAGGCTAGAAGAAATTGGCTTTAATTGTGCCAACTACTGATCACGTTTACTGCCAACTTTGTAGTAAGAATAAGCTGAGAACCTTTTGGAAAAAGAAGGGGCTCACATTATGCATTGACTGTAAGATAAAGCTAGAACAACTTAATAAGGATTTACTAGCTAGTTAAACTTTAATCTTCCCAACTAAATGCAACTGTTTCTTCAGCGAGCTTATCATTAAAAAATTGTCGACATAAATCTTCCATCCTCAATTTTTTTAAAGCATCAACTCTTCTAATATCTTCATCTTTTAATTCATAAGTTGTCTTCACTTTGTCGTCCTCATCCCTTTGAACCTCGATACCAATTTCTTTGGCTAACTCTTCACAGTCAAATTCTTCAGAACCGAAAGTAAAGGTGATTTTCATCTTGCTTGCTTAGGATTAGGTAATAATATTAGCTTTATTGCCTAAATATTCGTTGATTTAACAAGCTCTTATAAGCTTTCTTTGGAAGATAGTTTTAATTACTGTAGCCAAAACCTAATACCTCGCTAGTTTATAGGAAGTTTCATTTTGGAGGTGATCCATTGTCGTATCTACCTAAAGGTCAAGAGTCAATGGGAATTAAATCATTTGACTGCTATGTGACTCTCCCTTTGAAAGGTTACCTAATTAATAGGTTTATATAGGATATCTTTTGAGACCTATTAATAAAAGAGCTGGATACAGAGTATCCAGCTCTTTTTTCTTGTTATGAAATTTGCTTACTAATAATGAATTAGAGATTTTTCAGACGTATTCTGACAAATCTTTTTTTTTATAGAACGTGCTTTCTTAAAAAGACTAATGGCCTCTTTTCTTCCTACCGCTTTTTCGGCTTCTAGCATGACTCTTTCATACTCGGTTTTTAATTGTGTTTCGGTCATTAAGATTCCAGCTTTTTCTTTGTTTTAATGAATTGGGCATACCAATATCATTACTTCTGCTCGAGTGCTTTGTCCTCTAGCTAATCTCGTCTGAGATATATAGAAGATATCACACTTTATGTCTTCTAAGGCTGATCTGGAGATGTTAGGACTTCTAAGAATTACAGGCTCACACTAAATCTTGAATTAATTGAATCTTACTGGAACAATTTGGTTTTCAAGTACATCTATTTCTAAATCAAAGCCTATTAATTGATTTTCCAAGGAAATGTTTAAGAGTTAAGCCTAGTAAAAGATATTACCAAAATAAAAATAACTAAAATGGTTTTACTATTAAAGCTAAAATTCTAGCTTTAAATATAAATTACATAATTAACTATTTAAAATATTATACTTACTTAACTTCTTAATAAGGCTTGTATGATTGATATCTAAACTCCTATTCTAGTACATCAATAAAACCCTCAGTTATATATGCAGCCATTGGCATAATATGCTTCTCAATTTCCCTCTCAGGCCTCTTCCATTTTATAGATAGCCTCTCTAAAAGATTATTGTCTTTAACATGATTGATCATTTTATTGGCTAAATGAACAGGAAGATCACAGTTCTTTGTGGAGGCAAGCTTGTTCCATTCTTCCTTGCTTAGTTGGCCTATGAAATTCAAGTTATTTGAATCGGCATACTCAAATAATTCTTTTAGCCCAATATATATATATGTTTGACCTAACTCTTGTAAGAAACTTTCTACATTATTTGCTTCTTTAAATTCTTTCAAGATTGAGTTTAGAGATTCTCTTTTTGTTTCATCTCCTTCTTTCAGTCCATTCAGGATTTTAAAAAACTCACTAAATTCTAATTCTGTTGTCATATTTTGACTATAAGTAGATAATATACAATCTAAACCTAGTTTTGTTAAGTAGCAATAAACGTAAAGATAACTACTACAAATATTATTTTAAATCAGCTTCAATGTTGATCCTTAGATTTACCAGAACTATCAATATGACTTTCCCTGAAAAAGTAAATTATTTTGGCCCCAAATAGATTTTGCTGACTTGGTTTTGCTTTTCTGATCTATTAAGCTTTTTTTCTAATCGTATATAATTTAATTTAAATAACTTAGATTAATATTAATTATAATTAAATCGAGTTAAGTTTTTTAGTTGATCTCTTCAATTTCAGAAAGCTCATCTTCAAAGAACCACTGAGAAGTACCATTATCTAATTCAAGAACAAGACCAAATTGATTACCATCAACCATTTTGTAACCTACAAGTTTGCCATTAGGACTTTTTATAAGAATCCTAAAAAGTTTCTCTGGGAGTCTGTCTTTTACTCTATTGAGATCAACTTTTAGAATTTGCCCTTCTTTAAGCTTTGAGGAATCCTGAATCACAGCTATGGTTTTCTTTTATTTCATAACCCAAGAAATAGAAACACTCTATAAACTAGGTTCTAACTAATAATACCATTACATAAAAAAGGCTAGATCAATTAATGGCCTTACTGAAGAATGTTTACTTATTATAATCTTTATATTTAAACAGAGATAAACACTTTGTTAGCACTTTATTTCTATGGAATTTCTCTCTAATATCATGAGGTATTTAGTTCTAGAGAATAGATTCATGAAACGATTATTTGTTGCCATCTTTATTGGTATATTATTGACTGGATGTAGCTTGACAAAAGAAGAAAGAAAGCAATATCAATGGGAAATTGAACAGGCTACAAGTATGCAGAAATTCCTTTTAGATAATAGTTTAGACAAAGGAAGTAGAGAAGCATCCACTAGTAATTTAAATAAATCTATGAGATATATAAAGTACATATCTTGTCTGGATAGTAACCGACGGCAGCAGGTTAGATTTGAAAAAGCTAAAATTAAATGTATTTCAGAGAGTCAAATCAAATTAAAAAAACCTTAATACAATATTTCCTAATGTTCCCATGCCTGATTTGCCAATGTAATAAATAAACCAAGAATTCTCATATATTACTATTGAGCTTATGTCATAATTCTCTTTAACTTTATATATAAATTTAATAGCTGATTCTTGAAGTTGATATTAACCTGAAAGACAAAGAAACTTGCTAAACATTATTATTTCTGCTTTAAGTTCAATGGGCCAAACTATTAATCAACAAAAACTTTTGGCAATAAAGAAAACAGTTATCAAAAACATGGCTGCTCTTCCATGAATGATTTCAGATCTAGACATGCGTGCAAAGCTTGACATGAATACCTAGTATGTAACCCCTTTATATCTAATTTCTAGCTTAGTGCCATAAGTCATTAAGTTCAATTACATACATCTGGACATTCTGCCATTCTTAATTAATTAAGCTTCAGTCAATTTGAGTTGAATTAGACCGAGGTTAATGAATTAAGAACCTTTTGGTATAGAAAACTATACTAAAACTTTCTTAAAAGGAAAAACAATCCCCAGATAAATAAAGGTCCTGATATGGTTGCAATTCCAATAAATGTAATTAGTTTCAAAGCCTCAATGTTTTCTATAGCGGGTTCAGTGATTAAAATCAGTAAAGAAAAGCTGTTCATTATTCCTATTAAGGGATGTTGTTCTTAATTAATTTATTTATATTTAGTTTGTACAGGTACTTATAGGAATTATTTTTGAAAAATTCAATCTTTTTAGTTATCCAATCCCTGATATATCAAAAGGTAACTTGTTTCCTAATGAAATCAGGATTTTCTGAAAAGCGGGAATCTTAAGCAAAGCTAAAGGAACAATAATATGAGATGCAAGCCAAATACCGCCTACTATTGGTCCCCATTTCCCAAGTTTTGAGAAAATTTTCCTTTTCATTTATTTTCTTAGGAATTACAATGTTTTAATAGTTAATATTGTAAATGATTTTTATCTAGAAGAAATAAAAAAGTATAACTAGGTTTAGTTAGTAATAAACTCGAATAGAAATAGAATGAAATTAAACTATGAACCTAATTATTGCGGCTGAAATGACTTATAGTTTGTAATAAGAATTCAAAAAAAGCTTATCTTCCTTCATAAGAATCTAATCCTGCTACAAAAGGAAAAACCTGGTCGTCTCCCAAGTCAGGATAACTACTTTCATCATTATAATTATTTTGGGTGATTAAAGAACTTTCTTGATCTGATGGGTCGATCGAAATATCTAATTCCGCATCATCAGCAGGACTCAGTGAAGAAAATGATACGTTCGATTTCAAAGTATTTATAGCATTTGCATTAGGAGAGACAGTTAAAAGGATTGAAGAGATTAAAACTATTGACGAAATGGCAAAAGAAGCGAACGTATATATTTTTTTAAGCATGATTTTTTTCAATATCTCTCCTTATTTAAGCAGCTTAAGGGCCGGTTTTTCTATTTATTTGCATCTCTGTAGGGAATTAACCAGTACTTTCTAATAGATAAAATAAATTCCTAATGGCAGCTCTTGATACCATGTAACCCAAAAAACACTTCAGACATTTTTTGCTATTGAATTATGGAAAGACTTATACCCTTATATTTTAAGAGAATAACTCCTAGAATTCCTAGAATATTTAATCCAATTACAAATCCCCATAGTTTCCATGGTTGGCTTTTAATTTCTTGCATGATAAAAATAGATTTTACTTAATATCTAAAGTTTATTATCCATAAAAAATTTTAGAATTAAGTATAATTTTATATAAATACTTAAATCAACCAAAAAGAGATAAGCCTTCAGGAGTTTCTTGATTTAGGTTTTTTTTGTTTAGACTAGGAGTTTTAAACAGTTGTTTTCTTACGTAAATTAGTACTCTAACTATATATTTTTAAAAATATATTTACCTAGAATAATTATATATATTAAGCATCCTCTAGCTCTTAAGCCACAAATTTATTTCAGTATTTATTGAGTGTTCCTTGACAAATCTTATTAGTAACTAGCAAGAGCTATTATTTAATCAGTTAGTCTTTATAATCTCTATGAATAATGAACAGGAAGAAGCTTTGATTTTTAAATCCTTTAAAGAAATGATGGAGTTAAGTGAATTAAGTTATAAGCGTGGAGACTATAAGAAGTCTTTTTTGGAAAGGCTTAAGGCAAAGGAATTTATAATAGGTGATTTAGATGATGAAGTTATTATAGATAAATTTAAGCTTTTATATAAATCACTCAATTTTCATAATTCAAAATATAATTTAATTAATGATTACTTACTCAAAATAAATGAAAAGAAGAAATTGGCGCTTTCTAAATATTTAGAAAATCAGAGTATATCTAAATTCAAATCAGGGGATTATAAAGGCGCTATAAGATCATTGAGAAGATCAGAGAAATACTATTAAATGATCTTATAAAAACGTTGTAAGATTTAAGCTAATTAAAATTAGAGAATTTATCTAATCCTATTTTTATGGTCTTGAAATTATAGAAAACTTTATGAGAATTCCATCTATAAATTGTTTGTTGCTTTCAAAATACTATAAATATGATCAATGTTTTGAGTAGATTGAGTTGAATAAACATTTCTTTCTTACCATTTGGCATAAGTTAAGTATTTACAGTAATGATATTAGATCATATTTAAAGTAATGCGCATAAAAAAAGCCTCTTTTCAGAGGCTTAATGGGTTTTAAAGATAAATTATCTTTGATATCTATTGCCACGATATAAAAGAGAAGAATTAAGTTCTACTTTCGCTTGAGCTCTGCAGCTATTGTAGTGCTCACGCCTATATGTAAGTTCTGTACATTTTTTGGCGCTAGGCTCTTTGTGTTGGATGTAATCGTGACCGCGATAAAGAAGAGTAGTCATAATTGAACTCCTAAATTAACTTAAGTCCCCGTTCCATGGCCTAAGTCGGAATGCGGCTTGCTTTAAAGCAAGTTGAACGTTTTCTGTAACAATTGCTACAAAATAATTGTAGTAACTTTAAATGCTCTTTGTAGTTCATCCTGATACAAGTTTAACTAGCGAGAAATCTTAAATTTCCTTCCTTTTATGGTTCGTGTTGCTTTTTTACTAAAATTGCTCTCTAATGTAAATCTTATTATGAGATTTAAGTGAAAGAGGCAGTTATTACTTTTAAGAATTCTTATTTACCAACGATTCTTGAGTTTGAAGGGATGTCAAGAACTACGGCATGGGTGGTTTGGTCAATGATTGCTTTCCTAGGCGTTATTATTTTGCTATTTGTGCTCTCTTTCTCTAAAAATTCCTATCCTGATATCCAGAAAAAGAAACCTAGCTCAAAAAGTGTTGCTCCCAAAGGATTTGGTGGTTTTTCAAATTAGTCAATTATTATAGTCCGCCTTGGTTTATTAGATTAATTGCTAGAGGGGCTATACAGATTCCTGCAATTAGAACAGCAATGACTATTTGAAAAATAGGCAATATGTTATCTGGCTTCATAGGTTTTACTGCTTCTTTGCTTTGGTCAGTGCCTTCCTTACTGAACACTTTCGTTACAAATTTATCTTTGATAGCCATTAATGTTACTTTTGGAATAACCAAACAATATCTCATTGGGTAGTTTTAAATTAACTATCTTCAAGAAATAGATATGTTGTAACTTCTTTTTGTATTTACCAGTTCATATCAAAATAAGTCATATAAGCCTTACTTGTTTTAGTTATTATCAATAATTAAATCGATTACCTCTTTGCTATTCGGAGATAATTTAGTTCTATTAAGATGATTAATAGCATTAATCATGTTTCTAGAATAAGGATCACTATAGTTTTTCCAGTTGCTAAATATTTTTATAAATCTTGAGGCTGTAATAGGATTTATCTTATCAATTTTAATGATTTGATCTGCAATAAATAAATATCCTTGACCATCCTCAGAATGAAATGACTTCGTATTCTTAATGAATCCTCCTAATAAAGAGCGGATTGAATTAGGAGCTATAAAGTCAAATCTATGATGATGTAATAATTCTTTAGTTATAGCTAATGCATTAGGCCTACAAATAGATGCTTCAAGTCCAAACCATGTATCTAAAATAATTGGATTTTCCTTCCAACGGTTATAAAAGAACTCCATTGCTTGATCTCTTTCTTTGCAGTTTATATGCCTTAGTGAATTGATAGCAGAAAGAGATAAGGTCATTGAATTTCCTTTGACGGTATTCGTTAGCTCTTTTTTAATGTTAATACTTTGTGAGAAAATAAGAATACCCCAGATTACATTTATCAAATTTCTACTTTCTTTACCTTCAGGCCATTCATTAAATAAATCTTCTTTTGAGAGATCAAGTAGATCTTTAAGAGGATCTGATAGTGCGTTTGCTATAAGTGAAGAGAAATAGTGTTTTGAATTATATATTTGAATAGGATTAATAGGATATTGTGACAATTCCAATTCGTTTATTGAAGGTAATGTAAGTATTTTAGATAAGAAATCATTTTCTTCATTTCTATAATTATTTATTATCTTTCCAAGTGAATTAATAATTAGCTTTTCTAAATATATGTTTATATTATTAGATGCCCTTGAAATTATTGCTTTTTTATAAATGGACTGAAATATGTTCCAACGTGAGAACATGTCAGTTTCGTTAATTGCTACATCAAGCATTTCTTCTATAGTTAAATCAGTTTCCCAATTTACAGGTGATGAGAACTTTCTGAAGCAAGAAATAGTAGGAGGATCTTTAGATTTTGATAAATTGTCAAATATATATGTATTCTCTCTTTTGTCTAAGATGATAAGTTCTTCTTTATGGAATTTACTACTGTCAAACGATATCAAGATGGGTATTACTAGAGGCTTATTTCTTAGATTATTTGCCTTATTTAAATTTCCTTGACTGATAATTAATTTTAATATTCCATTCTTTCTGTCCCAATTTCTTTTTATTGATACATAAGGCGTACCTGATTTATAGTACCAATTTATAAATTGTTTTGTTTTAAATTTGATTTTATACCCATTTTTGATGGCTCCCTCTATCATTGAATTCACAAAATCTTCAGTTGTGACAGCTTTACCGTCAAATACTTTTACATAGTTTTTTATGCCTGCAATAAAATTTTCCTCACCTAAAAGAGTTTGAAGCATTCTTATTATTTCAGCACCTTTTTCATATATTGTTGTTGTATAGAAATTATCTATCGAGTTATATTCTTTTGGTTTAACAGCATGTGATGTTGGACCCGCATCTTCTTTAAATTGAGTGCTCCTAAGTAATGAAACATCTTCTATTCGCTTAATTCCATATGAATGTAAATAAGATGTAAATGATTGATCTCTAAAGACTGTAAGGCCTTCTTTTAGCGATAGTTGAAACCAATCTCTACAAGTAACTCTATTCCCTGTCCAGTTATGGAAATATTCATGAGCAATTACACTTTCAATTCGCTCGAGCTCTTTATCAGTAGCTATTTCTGAATCAGCTAGAATAAGCTTTGAGTTGAATATATTTAAACCTTTATTTTCCATTGCACCCATATTAAAGTGCCTTATAGCTACAATGTTATAAACTTCTAAATCATATTCAAGACCATATACTTTTTCGTCCCATTGCATTGCTTTTTTTAAAGAATTTAACGCATGTTTGGTATATCTTTGATCGCCATTTTCAACATATATATTGATTTCTACAGTCTTTCCGGAAGCAGTAGTATAAGAGTCGGATACTCTCGCAAGATCTCCTGCTACCAATGCAAATAAGTAAGATGATTTTGGAATGGGATCACTCCAAATAACTTCATGCATTTTTGTATTTTTTATTAATTTATAATTACTAATTAAATTTCCATTTGAGAGTATAACAGGATAACTATTTGCATCAGCATTAACCTTAACTGTATATTTAGATAATACATCTGGCCTGTCAGGATGAAAACATATACGTCTAAAACCTTCTGCTTCGCATTGTGTTGTTAATATTTTATTGCTCTCATAAAGTCCTTCTAGTTCGGTATTGTTATATGGGTTTATATAACTTGCTATGACTAATTTAAAATGTTTTTTATTTATACCTCTTATTTCTAATTGCGAATCGTTAATTGTATATTTATAACTATCAATATAAGATCCATTAATCTTGATGGTTTCTATTTCTATCCCGACTCCTTTTAGATTTATTGACTCGTTGTAAATATTTCTAATTTTAATATCGTAGGTTGATATAACTTTAACGTTATTTTCTCTTATATAGAATTCAAGGAATATATTTGGGATTAAGTAATCAGGTTCTTTGTAATCTATTAACCTTGTCTTGTTTAATATTCCCATGATTTTATTGTTGATTAAGATGATTATATTTGCTTGGATTTATACGGAACTTCTATGAGCTTATTATTTATTATATTAACTAAATATGAACTTTTCTTTTTGCCGAAACTTATGTTTTTTAAAATAACTCCATCCTTAATATGTAATGCTGAATCACCTTCTATCGCTATGCATTCTTTTATAGACTTAGTATTTAAGGCTTTTTTCACATATGGCCTTCTAGTATCCTCTTCGTCATAATGTGGGCAACAAGTACCCTTCACAAAACTTAGACAATTTATTATAGACAAATTACCCTTAAGAGAATCTGTTATACCTTTTTTAAACCAACAAATAGCACCAGCACTAACACCACTCATTATAACTCCTCTGTTATATGCTCTTTTTAGAATTAAATCCAACCCCCAATCTTGCCAAACAGCTAGCATACTTTTGGTGTTTCCACCTCCTACATAAATTATATCTTGTTTATTTACATGATCATTTAAATCTATTGTTCTTTTAAACAGATCTATATGGCTTGCTCTGCAGCCTAATTCTGTAAATACCTTGTAGAAATTTACTTTGTAATCACTATTATCTCCAGAAGCAGTTGGTATAAAACATATCTTTGGATGTTTTCTCTTGGACAAATTCTTTATATACCTTTCTATTTTTAAGTTTCCATTTGATCTGCCAAAGCCTCCTCCGCCAATAGCAATAATATGTTTATGCATATATGTTTTGTTACTAGCTATATTATATATTATTTGTTTTCATAAAATTATAATTACTTTATAGAATTAATTGCTTTGGATGTTCAACTCTAATTTGCTCATCGATTTCGCTAAAGGACTAAGTAATTTCCAGATCATTTTTGAAGCATTTGCTTTACTTATTTTTTGTTTGTCTTTCTTCACTTCGGTTTTAAGAAGTAATAGGGCCAGATTGTGGGGATCTTTTTTAAGACGAACAGCATTACTTTTTGCATTCTCTGCTTTAGCAATTCCGTGGATGTTCTCTGAGATCTTTTGAATCAATTATATTATTTGCTCAGAGATTATTATTTATTTCATTACAAAGTTTTATCTAAAAGTTACGGTTAAAATCCTTTTTTTTCTTTTTATTCTCAATCTGATTAGTCATTAAACGATAGGCTAATTCATCTATTCTTTTTTTATTTACCCCATTATCACCAATCCCTATTCTGGATTCTGATCTGACTTGTATAATATTTCTATTTGGAAGAGCTTTTATTATAAGATCATCTGTATATCTTCTCCATTTAGTTTTTGCCTCAGCATGTATGTAAAATTTATACTTCTCAACTATTAATGTCCTTGGAGTATTAGCAACAACTGTTTCTATATTCTTAAAGGTTTGTTGGACGTCACTGACTTCCCAGTTTTCTAGAACACAATGAGTAATTACTACACATGGGGCTAATTCAGTTTCTTTTAATTCCGCAGTTGCACTTTTGGCATTACAAAAAGTAATCAGAATTATCAATAATCCATTAATTAATTTGTTCATAACTTATTTAATGAAATTTCTGATCATGATAGCAATCCGTTTTGACTTTTATATTTTCATAAAATGGAGTTAGACGCTTTGAGCTTTTTTAAAGGATTGCCTTCAAAAGGGATGCTTTTATCCATACTAATAACATTGTTTTTCTTAAACCACGATTAAATAGGTCTCATAGCTATATTTAGATGAAGTTCTATTAATTAGAATAAGAGCAAGAGATCTAGCATAAATTCCATTTTTGAGGTTTATTTAATATGTAAACTATATTTACCTCTATTTAAGAGGAAAAATCTTGTATGTGGAGTAAAAGGATTGCAAAACTCTTGCTCATAGACGAACTTCTTCTTGGTGGAGCATCTATGTATGCAGAGGATCTAATGCGAATCGAATCTTCAGAAATCAAGTGGAAAGCAAGAGCATTAAGGAAAATTTATGACTCAGATCAATAGGTTGATATAGGCAAACATTGCTTTAAATATGAAGGATTTTCTTATTTTGCTGTTTGCATCAAACATTTCCTAGCATGTTTTTTACATCTTGCTTAGAGAAAAATCTTTATTTTCAATATGTTCGCTAGTAAAAGTAATGTAGAAATTATTTTCAAAAAAAAAAGTCCCCTTGTTATTAGGAAGACCTTTTAAAGACTGATGATCCCCATCACCCAGCCAATATAAGAACCATAGCAATTTTTTATGCCATTCGAAACAGAGATAACACTATATATAGAATTGACTTAATGAAAGTATGGGCTTTGCCCCCTATCTGTAGTAGGGGTTGCTTCTTCAGTGAAATATAGTTATAAAAGAGATCCCCATCATCCAGGCCCTAAGGACACCATCCATAGGGTCTTTTTTGTTTTTTCAGGTATTTTCCTTGTCTTTTCCTGTCAAAAGACAAGGCCTGCCTGTGGAAAACTTCCCAGGGAGGTTCTTCGCTTTATTAACTATCGATAGTTTTGTTTGTTACTTTTTTTTAAGTAAAATTCTTATTTTTGTGATTTCGTAATAAGCAAAAACAATTAACTTTTTCTTTTCTAATCAATTAATACTTTTAGGAAACCAGTAGTTCAAATTTCTTCTATTGGCAACCAATGATGCACTAAATAGTTTTTTTTGTTATTGCCCTATGAAGTGAAAGCTGTTAAAAGAACATATATATCAATTCGATTTTAATTTAATATCAAATGGAAAGAGCAAGAATGGTATCCGAACCTTTGTCCAAAGATGTTAGAGATATAAAAATTTTTGCTAGGAAATGGGGGGTTGAGAGATGCTATCGAACACCTTTTGGAGAAAAGGTATGCAATAAAGTCCCCTTTGAGCGTTTATATAAATCAAAATAAATTAGATGCAGCAAGATATTCTATTTAACTTTATTTATATTTAAGGCTTTTAATTAAGTAAAATAGATATTTTTTCAGAAGAGACTCAACTGTGAAGTTTTAAATTTAAATAGAGGAATTGTCAACCACTTTTCGGAGCTCCATCCATCTAATAAAGCTTCTAATGCTTTTAACGCGAACTTATCCTTTTGATTTGACATCCACTCCTCTTCCGAACCTTCTGGAATAATTACAGGCATTCTGTTGTGGATAGGTTTTAGCAAGTTATTTGATTTAGTGGTTATTACAGCACATGATTCAATTTCACTTCCTTCTTTCCCCGTCCACCTACTCCAAATTCCACCCATCAAAAATGGTTTAGAGTCAATTCTTTTAATTAAATAGCCTTTTTCAATAAAACCAGTAGCAGGAATTAAGCATCTCTTGTATCTCCAGCTTGTTCGGAAAAGTTTCTTTTCTCCGACTGTTTCGGCTCTAGCGTTAAATGGCTTAGGCCCATTCAAAGGATTTTTGCTCCATTCAGAAATATAGCCCCATAACATTATTGACGAAGTTATTTTTCCTTCATTTTTGAGAACTAGTACTGGATTAGATGGTTCTAATACTAATTGCTTTTTATAATTGTCTTTAAAACCTTTTGGAAGATTAGCCTTTAAGGCACTTGTCAGTTCATTATAAGTAGCTGACAATTCATACCTACTGCACATAGTTGCCTTGCTTTGGGTAATTGCTCATTAAATATATCTTCAAAAAATAAACTTAATCTTAAGTTTTTTCAAAATATAAGGATTTTGGGTGGCAATAAAAAATTTATTTGATATCAATCATTTCACTTTGCCTTTAATCTTTTTTACTGCACAAATAACTACCACTAGTTAAATTTATATTTATTTAATAAATTGGAAATGATAATGCAAGGAAAAGCTCATCTATAAGTCTAAACATATGACTTTTTTCTTCTCTGCTATTGCACTTAAAAAGTAACCTCGTAATTTTTTAGTATGTTCTCTTTTTTTTAATGCAACAGATCAACTTGAAGGCAGTTAACTTCGCTTTAATGTTTTCCCTTGCCCTCTTAACGGCTTATTTCACATTAGAAAATACTGTTAATACAAAAGTAAATATTCTTCCTGGCGTTTCAACTTCTCTGCCTACTGCAGCATTAGTTATAATTTCTGCTGGGATAGGAGCTTGTGGAGCTTGGTTCTTTGCAAGTTGGACAAATAAATTAAGAGAGCAAGAAATAAAAGAATTGGAAAATACAAAGAACCGTGTTAAGGATCTTGAAATTGATTTGTCCAGGTTAAAAACCAAGCAAAACAATATTCTTCCTTTTATGAGTTTTTCTCCAGATAAAGTGCTTAGCTCTGAGAAAAAAGCTGCTTAGCAGATATATTTCTAATCTTTGCTTAGGTTCTTAATTTTTCTTCTACCTTTTTCATTTACATCTAAAAAATATAATTGCTATGGAAAAGGATTTAAATAATGAAGAAGATTGTAGTCGGACTACAAAACTAATTTCCATTGGTATAGCTCCTAGAGCAGTTTTTGCAATAGGGCTTGTTCCAATGGGATTAGTTTCTATTGGCATAGTATCTATGGGCGTAATTTCCTTAGGAGTTGTAAGTATGGGATTAATTAATGCTTGTATTGTGGGATGCGGATTAATTATCTATGCCTTTAAAGGAATGGGTTTGAATTAGTATAGGAAATTCTTTCAACTGATAAGTTTTATACTAAACATAATACTATTATTTTCACTCAATTTTAATATTACCAACTTATCTTGATTTTATATCTTATAATAATTTTATGGCTAATAAATATACTATTAATGACTTGGCACATGATATTGCTTATATAGCTATATTTGTTGGCTTGATTCTATTAATAATAGGATATTTCCCTGAAATCTCTAATAGAATTATTCATTTCAAAAATTAATATACAAAGTAAACAATTTCAATCATCTATTAAAATGGAAATATCTTAATATAAGATAATGACTAGGTTTAATTTTCTTTCATTAGAAGTTTTTGCTTTTATTTTGCTTACGATTATTTGGTTAGGATTCGTATATAAGAAATATATAATTAAGGATAGCATTGATTCATCTAAAGCGGAAAATAATAATTTTAACAATGTAATTACACCAGCTATATCAGAACTTCTAAAGCTTGAAAAAGTTGCAAGAAATAAAGGTACTGGGATTGAATTAGATTCGCTCTTAGGACTTTGGAAATTTAAAACTGTATGGAAGAAACAATCCGATAAAGAAGATTCACTTACTAGCTTATTACTTAGGCAATTTTCAGCATCTTTGGAGTTGATAAAGTTATCAAAAGAAGAAAATGATTTAAGACTAAAGATCTTAAACTCGATTAGCTTTGGAATACTATCTATAAAATTTTCAGGATATGGTACCCTAAAAGGATCACAACCTGTTTTACCTTTCTTTTTTCAATCAATAGAATTTAATATAGATAAAAAAGTAATATTCAAGAAAATTCTTCTTGTACCTGAAGATAATCAATGGCCTTTTTTCTCTTTAATAGGGATTGGAGAAAGAGGAGAATGGCTTTCAGCTAGGGGGAGAGGGGGAGGACTTGCTGTTTGGATTAAGTGATAATTAATAGAGATTGCTAAATAAATTAATTGCAATTCTCATTGCATAGAAAATTTCAAAATAACTCTGATTATAATCTTCTTTAATTACTTTGGTTTTAGAATGGAACTACTTCTACAATGAAGAAAAAGTCCTAACGCCATTAATAGTTCAAAGATTTCTTGGTCATTACGAATTTGTTGAACTGTAGAAGCATTAGATATATCAAAGTAGAAATAAAATAATGCAACAAAGAGGAAATAAAGACTATATTGCTTAGATGGAAGAGAATCTAATTTAGGTAAATACTTCCATCCGACAAAACCAAATAAAATACATGATATTTCAAATGAAGGATCTAAAAGTAGATGGTGAAAGTAATGTAAATTATGTATATTAGATTCACCTTGATAGTTCATATTGCGAATTACTTCAAGACCATACCCTGTTATTCTTTCCCCCCAGCTTATCTCTTCCCCTGCAACAAAAATGCATAAAAATACTATTAATCCCCATAAAATCAAATTCAAATTAAAACCATTCTTAACTCTTTTTGATAGAGAAGATATTGCAAATAAGCCAGCTCCAAAATATAGAAAAAATTGAATCCATTCTAAAGGTCCATCTTCACTTCTGCACCAGTCAAACCAAGTCATCCCAATTAAATTTTCGCCATAGGGCAATATGTAAATTACTCCATAAATAAAAACTAAATATATAATAGGAAAAATATCAACCTTAGGTTTTATATTACCCCAAGTTGTGGTTATATTTTTCTCCGATAGAGTGGTAAAAGGATTCAAATAAGAGATAAAAAAATTCACTTGAGATTAAAATTAATTTACTAATGCTAAAAGCCTGCAGATTTAATCTAGCTTCTTAAACTAACTGATGCAAATCCAAGCAAAAATAAATTTAGCGGAATGTATTTTCTTTGGATATGGGAATAAACTTTTTGATAAACATATTCAATGAATCTTATCCAAATAAAATGAATGTAAAATTAATATTATCTTAATGAGAAGCTTTTCATTGTGATTATCTACAAAAAAAAGGTCTAGATTTTATTCTAGACCTTTTTTTTGAATTTTACCTAAGATCAAATTATCCTAGGCTGTTTAGCCATTGTCTTCTACGTCAAATTTAGAAAGATTAGGACCTGCAATTGCTCCTACTATTACAAATAGAACTAAGGAGGCAACTCCAGCTGCAGCAGCTGATGGGGTGAAGCCGCCTAAAGCGAATGTAGCAAAGAAATCCATAAATAAAGAGCCAATGTAAGGCATGTACTTTCAGCAGAGCATACAAACTTACAGTTCAAAGCGTATCAATTCAGAGCATATCTTCTTATTTAGTTGGATTATTCGAATTTGTATAGGAAATGCCCAACGAGTTTTCGCCTTATTTGTAGCTGCCTATTTATTAAAAATGCAGGGATCAAGAATTTGAAAGCATATGCTTTCAAATTCATATCAAGCCTAAATAGCCAGCAGCAAAACCTACAGTTAGAAAAAAAACAAACTCCAATAGCTCTCTACTTCCAGAAGGCATTGAATTTAGGACAACAGAAATTCGGTGAGCGATTTGAACATTCTACGCAAAGTTTTTAGAAGCTAATAAATAATTTCGAAATGTGCGCGTTAAATTCTTTTTAAACTGAAAATCATTATATTTTCTTTCTATTTGAGCTTTTACTGCTTTATGATCTGAAGGATATGATCATTAGCTAGGAAAGTATTTTAAAAATAGATTTCAGCCATAAAAGTTTTTAATGATCAAGACTGTATAGGTTAAAGCGTAAAAAAAAATACTAAAACTACTAGAATCTAGAAAGTAGTTTCTTATAGTGGGTCAAAGAGCTATTAAAACTGATAAAATGAATTTATAAATAATGTAATTTTGAATGCAAGAGAAACTAGTTTTTATTTATGATGGTGAATGTCCTTTCTGCAAGCATTTTGCAGAATTAATTGAATTGCAAAGTGGTCTTTCTAGTATTTCTATATTGAATGGCAGAGAGAATATTTCTTTAATCAGAGAGTTGTTAAAAAAAGGATTTGACCTTAATAATGGAGCAATTTTACTTAATGGGGAAGAAATTCTGCATGGTCCTATAGCTATAAATTTCATCTGCTCAAGAATAAACAATCCTTCAAGTGCCTTGCTAAAAATACTTGTTACTACCTTTTCTTCTAATAAAAGAACTAATCTAATATTTCCTTTTCTTTTGATTGCTAGAAGGATTTCTCTACTATTTAAAGGAATTTCGATAAAACTGGTTTCTTGATTGTTCTCTATGATATTAAGCCAAAACAAAGAAATACTCTAGTTATCCTTGTTTTGGAGACAAGATTCCAGTTCTTAAAAACCTTTCTAATGCACATCTTTTATTAATGTGCATTAGAAATAGTTTGTGAATATTCCTATTAGGCAAGTTTGCCTTAATTTTTTACAACAGCTTTTTGAATATCTTTAGCATAATAACTTGTATACCCTTCTTTAGCTCTCCAACGGAAAAGTACTATGTGAACAGGGATTGCAAAAAGGGCGTGAAAAAAAGTAAGGAGGTAAAAGTCCCAAGGAATTCCTGCCTGCCCATACATTGCGAAAAGTGGAGATAAATGCATTGATTTTAATAATCCGTTATTCCTTAATGATTTTGCCTCTAAATACCCTCAATAGTCATATAAAGGGTTAAAAATTAATACCTATTGAAAATCAACCTGCTTTTAAAGAAATCTCTTTTGTAGGGTTTCAGATATTTTATGCAGATTTAAATCAATTTTCAAAACTCAAAGCACTTTACAGGCTCGGATTCGAAATACCCGCCAATAAATACACTCGCTTTTCGACAAGTGAAGTTGAATTGTTTATAAGCTTATGGAAAAAGAAAAAGATTTTTTACGAATTACCTAATAATGGGATTGTTTTCAAAGTAAATAGTAGGAAATTTCAAAACAATTAGGAGTAAATAATTTTTATCCTTATTGGGCTCATGCTCTTAAAGGTTCAACAGAAAAACTAAACTAAATAGGGTTTGTTGCTAATCTGTTTGGCATAACAGGCGAACCAGTCCCTTTGCCATCCTGATCGTCATCGTCATCCTCAAAACCTGAAATAAGTACTAAAAATCCACCTAGGGATAGCAAGGCCGAAAAAAATACGGCTATTAAATCTGTTTCCAAAAGAAAGCCTAAAAATCAATTATAGGTGATTATTCCTATTGCCGTGAGATTATCAGCCTTCCTGCCTTATCCAAATATTTATTTTTTGAAAGCTTTAGTTGGATTGGATTGGGAAATAATTCATATATAGATTGTGTTGGCTATAAAAAGAGCTTCTTTGGTTAGATTAATATATGAAGCTTGAGTACTTTGATTCATCAATATGAATATTGTTTTTGCCGTATTAGATCCAGCAGTTAAAACTTTCTTATTTGTTGTCAGCATTCTAGGGCCGTTGAGTATCTTATCCCTAATTCTTTTTTTAAAAAGAATTGAGAAGAATTCCCCAGAACGTATAAGGTGGCATTAACAAAAAATTAGATTTACTCTTAAGTCTTAGTGCTGATTTAATAAAATATTTTTGTCTGCAAATCCTTTATAAGCCTTTGGATCACAAGTTAGAAGTATTATTTGAAGACCATGCTCTACGGCCTTAATAAGCATTTGTTTTATAAGAATAATTCTTCCTGGATCTGAATTTGTAAAAGAATCGTCAAAGATAACAGGCAAGCATTCATCATGCTCAGATTTTAGTACTTCAGCTATTGATAATCGTAAAGCTGCCGCTAGTTGCTCTTTCATTCCACCACTTAATTCGTTAAATGCATAGAATTCCTTGCCACGTAGGATCTTTATTCCATTAAATCCATTGGCTTGATCAAAGTTTAGTTGAGCTGAAGCTCCTTTCGAAATTAATGGCTTTAGATAATTCTCAATTGAATTAGTTAAGGGTTGACTATACCTATTGCGTGAGATTTCTTGTACGTTGCCAAAAAGTTGTTGTAGCAACTTGTGAGCATCACTTAGATGCTTCATTGTTAGATAATCAGCCGTAACTGTTTCTAGTTGAACTTTGGCTTTTTCAATTACTTCATAAGGGTCATCAGAACTAATATCTTCGCAGCGTGCTTTCCCTGCAGCTTGTTGTGCGATGAGATTGGTTCTCTTGAGGTTTAGCTCATCAATCTCATTCTCGAATTTAGAAGTATCTGCTTCAATGCCTATAATTTTGGCTTCTTGTAGTTCTTTCTTTATGGCTTTTATATGATTTTCGGATTTATTGAATTGCCTTTCCATTACGATGATTTGATTTTTGATATGTTGATAATCCCCACATTCCTTTTTCAGTGATATAAGATTTTTTCTGAATGAGTTAAGCTCGCTATTAACTACTTTTAGGTTGCTTTCGTTTTCATATCTCGCTTTTTTTAATTCTTCTAGATTAGATATGGTTTGTTTTATATCATCCTCAGCTTGTTTAATTGATGATGAAGTATGACTAAGAATTTTTTTTATATTATGCCTTTGATTTTCAATCTCAATTCTTTTTGTTGTAAGAGGTCCCTCCTTAAGTAAATCTTGTAGGTATTTATTAAGAGAAAAGAGTCGCTCTTTTATTTCAGTTGACTTTAAATTGCATTCTTCTAATTCACTTAGTTTAACTTCTATATTTTTTCCTTTAGATAAACCTAAAGCTAGAAGTTGCTGCTCTATGGCAGTGCGCTCTTCAAAAACTTTTTCAGCTAACTTCATTGAGGAGAATCCAAGCTTAGATAATAGCTCTATATATTCTCTATGTGAATCGAGCTCTTTATTATCCGCGTTGTCCTGCGTTTCCCCTACACCTGGCTTGATTTTTATGTATATATTATCTCCTATATATAAGTCTACAGGCTCATTGATTTTTCTATGTTCTCCTTTCAATAGTTCTTCTTTATTTAGGTAGATTGATTGATCTGTGGCTAATATCTCAATACTTGTGGCCATTGCTTCTTTCCTAGTACGGTAATCTCTTTCTTGCTGTTCTAATTCCTTTAAATGGATTAATTCTTTTCTACTTATCTTTGTTAACGATGATAATTTTTTCTCAAGGGTCTTTTTTGTTTTTAATACCTTTTGCATTTCCTCTAGCTCATTCTTAAGCCTATTTATTGCTTCGAAATTTATATGTTGCTCAGCTAAGATGTCGAATAAGTCACGGCGTTTCTCATTTTCTTCAAGTGTAAGTTTTAGATTTGCACAATGTTTCTGCTTTATTTCTAATTCTTTGGAAAGTGATAGTTCTTTCTCCTTCTGTTCTTTACACTCTTTTTTTAAACGTATTTTTTCTTTTTCTTTTTGATTGATTTTCTCTAAAATATCATTGTGATGTTTTAGAGAGTCTTGCCAGGTTTTATATCGCATTTGAGTTGGTTCTATTCCCTTTAAGGCGAGATTCAGCTTGTTCTCAAGGCTCTTAATTGTTTCAAGTCTATTTAAAGCAGCTTTTTTTTCTTTAATAACTCTTGGCAAATCAATATTTTGTAGATGAATTAGTTGCTTACCAATATCAACAAGTTCTTCGCTTAATTGCTCGTATTCGTAAAGCTTGGCTTGCGCTGCCTCTAATGCTATTTCGGCGTCCTTTACCTCTTTCTGGCGTTGCCAAAACTCAGAACCTTTTTTTATACCACGACTCGTAAAATTTTCTTCTATTGCATTTTCAATCTTTTTTATAACACTCTGATCCAATGCTGATTGTTGAATGGCAACTCCTCCCGCCTTCCCTAATTGAGTTATTAGTGAATCAAACTCGTAATAGTTTTTATCGTTTTTAAGAATATCAACCCCTGCATTACCTTGCTTTACCCAGAGATGTGCCCAACGATGTTGCAAAAGTGTCTTTGCTTGACGACTACCTAAAGATTCTTTGACTCTAAGGATATCAGCTAAATAGTCCTCAGCACATGGACCTGATATCTTTTCTCTATCTGTTTCATTATGAAGTGAGATTTGCCCAGAAGGCCCTGTGAAACATTTTCGTAAGTTGTAAGTTTTGCCTTTTGCTTCAAATCTTATGCGAATAGTTGGGTGTCCTATATGTAGTTTTGATCTTAGTTCTTCTATAGGCGCACCAGTTGCAGTTGCCTTGAGAAATAAGGTTTTGTGAAGAGCCTCTATTAGTGTGCTCTTACCAGTTTCATTTGCCCCTCCAATTAATGTTATTCGAGGAGAAAAATTAATTGATATCTCCGAATGAAGCCTGACGTTTAGAACTTGGCAATCAATTAGACGCATTTATATTAGTTTTTTGCAGCAAAATGATATAACTCACAAAGAGCAATTCGGCTAATTGAAACGAGTTCAGAATCTTGATTGTCGTTATCTTGTAGTCGTTTCTGTAGTTGACTTGCTACTTGAGCAATTAAAGGATTTTCGACAGAGCTGGTAAGTTCCTCTAGTTCATCATCTTTAGGTTCTTGGTAGCATTCTCCTTTTATATGTAGTCTTAAAAGTTTGTTCTCAAGATCTATTCTTAATGACTTATATCGCTTATAACCATTAAGACTAAGTACTCCACTTATCTCGATTCTTAGCAAGTCACGTAATATTCGACCTTCTGTTAACGTCTCTATCTTACGTCTTAATCTATCTATATCGCTATCGCCATTAAACCTAAAGCATATATTGTGCCATTGAAATCTGCCGGTAGGCACTATTTTTACTTTAGGCTCTTCATTTCTCTTGACGTCTACTTGTAATACTTGCCCACGTTGATTGCCTTCACCCTGATCAAAACGATCAGCTTCAGGTGTGCCTGGATACCAGGCTTTTTCACCTACTTGTTTTAAGTTATGCCAATCCCCTAAGGCAATATAATCAATTTCCTCTTTTGGAAAATCTTTTAGATGAATTATGCTATTAGAACTAGGCTGCGCCTCATCGTCCAATAAATAGTCATGCCCTCTAAACCCATGAACTCCTCCATGAGCAAGAACAATTCTTGGTTTCAAGGAGTTCACTGTCCCCCAATTAATCTTTTTTAACCAATGAGTTGGATCTACGTTGTCCTTATTTCGAAGTAAGGGGCAAGTCAGGATGACAGCATGCTCAATTTCAACAGGCTGATTTTCCAGAGAAAGTAATAGGTTAGGAGCGATTTGAGCTTTATATTTTTTGAAGTCATCATTGTGCCAGATAGATCCTAAAGCTCCATGATCATGATTGCCAGGAATAACAATTACAGGAATACTCATTGAACCTATCGCTTCTAAAACTTCTGTCACGTTAGGAAATGTAGGAGTTGGAGAATCGAATAAATCTCCTGCAATCAATACAAATTGTGCTTTCTGAATTCGAACTGTTTCTTTTATGCGTGCAATTACATTTAAACGTTCTTGCTTGAGTTTGAATCTGTGCTGTTCGTCTTTGATTTGTAAGTATGGCTTTCCTATTTGCCAATCTGCTGTATGTATAAAACGTGCCAATTCCTGATTTAAACAGAATTATCCAGACACTATTACGTTTTTTAAGTAAAGTCGATTGAATTTCATAACACCATCACACTTCTTGCTATTTAATATATTAAACGAGTTGATAACCTTTAATAATTTTATGGCTCTAGGAATTTAAGTCTTAATTTCAGTTCCAAGGAAAGCAATTATCCCGTGCAGTGAAGTGCAACTTTGTTTGATTTTGTAGCGTATAGGCAAGCAAATAGGACGAAGTTGAAAGCAGACCATCAAGCAAACAAAGAGTAACCTATTAGTACATGAGTACTGCTAGATGATTGGATCTGTAGGACGTGAGCCGAATCCCGACCTATTCCCTAGGGAGTATGAGTTCCTTCACGTTCAATGCGGAGACTTTGTAGCGATAAAGTCCTCTCAGGATAACTGGGGTGAGTGGTGGGTTGGCCAGGTGTTGAACAGAGTTGGAAGTTCTTTGGATTCTCGAATTAATACTATTTTTCAAGTGATTGATGTAGATACAGGAAGGGTGAAGATTATTAATGCAGATCTTGTTGTGGGAATTATCAAAACAAATAACCTAAAAAGAGAATAGATAATTTATCTATTTCAAATACTTTGTTTCTTGCCATTAATTACAATTGCTAGAGAAGATTTATTTTGTTCTGGGGTATTTTTATCTAAATTATTTATAATAATTGAAATAATCAGTAATAAGAAGGGGCTCATAAATGTAACAGCAACAATTAATGAAATCAATCTATTTAACTTAAAGATTCTATTTTTGACTAAAGGATCACCGCAATGACCGCAAATTAAAATGCCGTCTTTGCTTTGTATCTGAATTTGATGATGGGGTGAGCAATAAGGGCAATAGTAACGATTCATTGGGTCCTCAGGGTTTGGTCGCTTTGCTTTGACATTTGATATAACAAGTTTAATTTTTTAGCTATTGTCTACTTATGCGGGTGTAGTTCAGCGGTAGAACGTCAGCTTCCCAAGCTGAATGTCGCCAGTTCGAGTCTGGTCATCCGCTTTGTTTCTTAGAGTGGACAAACGAAAACTTAACTTATGCTAACTGTTTTTGTTATAAAACATCTAGACTTATTAGATTCTTTCAGAAGATATTTTGCTTGATTAAATAAAGAGTCTCCAAGTCTTGGATGGAATTGGCAATTTTACGTCTTAAGAACATTAGGGAATCACTGTCCATTTTGGATTCGTTAATTATTAATTCAGATTGATTTATTGCGTGCTCTAGATTCTTAATTTTAAGCGCTAAGACTTCAGGGTCGTTTTTACATTCTTCCAGTGTGAACTTATCAAGCATATTTACTTTTATTCTAAGTTGGTATACAAAATATCATAGATAATGTGATTATAATAACAAAATTGAAATTATAAATAATCAAATTATGTAAGTGTTCTTTATATTTCACTATCTAACCACATTGGCTCCTTTGGTGAAGTTACCTTTTTTGAATAAGGTCTATATGAATGAAGATTCTCAATTTCTGATACCCATCTTGCGGTAAAACCTTTTAGGCCATTAGATATTGTAGGATTAGAAAAGTCTAATTTTTTTCGTGTAAGCAATAGAGCTAGAACTTTTAGAAAAATATCTTTGTCTTGATACAAATTAAACCAGAACTCATAAATCTCTTCAATAACATGTAATGGAAGATCATATGAAATACCTTCGGATGGAGGTTCTATTTTGTATCCATCTTGTATACAATCATTTAATAGATTTTCAATATTAGTTTCAATTGCATTTAGAATTTCTTTAGCAGCTGTTATTCCAATTAATTCTTTTCTATAGCACTCAATAAAATTTTTGTTTTCTTGCAAGGGATTTATATTATCTGTTATGCCAAGCATCCAATACCCTTCACCTTCTTTCTCGCAATTGACCAAATATAGAAATTGTAATTCTTTCATACTAATAGACTACTGCTAGAAATTGGAGTTTAAGCAAGAAGAACTAATTGTGATTTTTTTTTAATATTTGCATGAGAATTTTTCTTTCAATATTAAGACAACAGAGATTTTCTTATTTATATAAAGGATATGGAACATTTATTGTTAACAATAAAACATCCGATTGAAGGATGTGCTTATTTAGTTTACTTGAGCCTTTTGGTCCGTTGGAGGTTTCCGAAGCTATGGAATAAGATGCTTAAAAAGATTGCGGTTAAAGAGTATTTAAATTAGAAATCAGGTTTTACTATAATTATTTATCTGAAACAACTGTCGCTAATAATTCTAATTTTACCGGCCGTATTGTTGTAAGCCTTTCTTTTTAGAAAGTATTTTGGGTATACCTTTAAGGTTGATTTGAATTGAGAGCTAGGTTTCCTTTTACGTGCAAATTTAATGGCACATGACCATCCCTTATGTTCTATTATGCCAGGCCATGAGATCCATAGACCTAATATTATGCCAAGTAAGATGAATGATATCTTTCTAAAAAAAATACTCTTCACTATTTATCAGGAAGTGAATTTTTGCTTAATGATTACAAAATATTCTGATATATAATAAAATAAGTTGATATATTTAGTTAATATTGTTTTCTTTAATTTCAGTATTGGCATTTAATTCATCAGTAACTTCCTGGTTTGTAGGAATAGGATCTTCTTCAGGAACTAAATTTTCCGTAGCATCTTGATTTTCAGTAACTTCTAGGTTTGTAGGAATAGGATCTTCTTCAGGAACTAAATTTTCCGTAGCATCTTCATTCTTAGATGTTTCTGAGTCGCTCTTAGCATTTCCATCTTGGGAAATTAAGTTTCCTATTAAAGAAAATAGATTACTTAGATTTTTCAACAAATCCAATAGATTTACATAGATTTTTTTTAAAAGAGATTTAATTTCTTGAGCAGGCTCACTTTTATTGGTATATAGGATTAGGATGCCAACACCAAAGAAGAGAAATATAAAAAGAAATAGGATAATCATTTATGCAATGAATATTTCTCTAAAGATCACGTGTAATTAATATTTTTTCAAGTAGTTAGCAACATGATTTAAAGATCCTTTTTTATTCAAAGTATTGAGATGTATATAGTTCAAAGAATGAAAGGCGTATTTTACCAGTTTATTTAAGTGTAAATTTGCTTCTAAAAGTCTCAGAAGTTTAGCTTAATCAAGATTTAACGCAGGTTTAGTTCGGATTTCAATTAGATGATCTACAAGTTTTATGGAAAACTTTTTAAAATAATTTCTGGGAGCACTTTACTAAAAAATTAATAGCATCAGTAGTTTCTCGATTTTGATGAACCTTGGCTCCTGTCTAGGACTACCATGCTTAAAATCTAGGCTAGTTTTGTTTTGGGAGTGATTAATTGATGGTATATAAGTTGAAGGATCTATATCTATATACAAGTAAAAGATGTATATGTGCCTTAAGCTCTTGAAATAAGATCCTTTAATAGAATTTCCGAGATATATAATAATTCTATTGAGATTAAAAATGACCAATCAAGAACCACCAAACCAAGAACCAGCAAACCAAGAACCTAAGTGGGATTACACCTCCTCAAGGCAAAATTTCATAACAGGTGCATTAGTTGTTGGTGGCAATGTCCTAGTGCTATTAATCTATTTGCTTTATAGAACAGTACCTGCCGTGCATCAGTTTATTTCAGGAAAGCCCTTGTAGGCTTGTTAATTCTGAACCGGTTATTTATGAGAACTAATCTCATAGTCTCATGAAGATATTGAGTTAAAGTCTATCTCATAATAGTTTCTAAAATAATTAGTACAGCAAGCTTATTTAGCTGTATTGATTTAAGTGTACGCTTTACATTTAGATTTTATATAAGAATAGTATAAACTTACTTCATTTAGCCATCTATTAAACTAATGCCAAGTATGACCTGTCATTTGTGAACTAACAATATTTAATCTTAGAAGAATAATTTCCTTAATTTATGTTTATCTTTTTGATTAAAATAAAACCCAGAATAAGCATTGCAAAAATAGGCAACAAGTAAAGTGCAGTCAGTAAACCCATTATTATTAATGAAAATGAAAATAAAATAATAAATGATAATGAAATAATCCTTATCCATGTATTTATTCTTCGATGCCAGGTTCTGCCTGTTAAACGATCTAACTCAATTTGTAGATTTCTTCGCTGATGATTAAGTAAAATAAGCTGCTTTTGATGCCATTGGGAGGAAGTATTTGCTGTTGATTCTACGATTTTTCTTTTAAAACCATCAATTAAATTTGATTCTCTTGTAAAAATAGAACGAAATCGTACTATTTGAGCCTGAAAAATCTCTTGAGTTGTGATTTGAATCTCCTTTTCGATGTTTTCTAACTTTTCTGTTATATCTTCTACTGAATAAGCTATTTCTCTTCTCTCAAGCTTTGCAAGCTTGACTATGTTATTGCGATTTTTAAATAGAAAGTCACGTAAATCCAATGAATTGAACCCCAGTGTGAATTGGATTGAGTTCTATTACCTCTATTCTAAGATAATACATTTATTTATGATTACTTAACCTTAAATCAATAATCCTTTGACAATTAGAGAAGTTCCCATTACTAAAGCCAATAACTGGAAAGATTTTTTAACTATCTTTTCTCCTTTTTTTATTGAATAATGTGCTCCCAGGTATCCTCCAATTAGGGATCCGATTACAAGAGAAGGTAGCCAAATCCATTTAACTTCATTGTTTAAAGAAAGTAAAATTGCACCTGAACCATTCCAAGCTATTCCAACTAAAACCAAAGTATGAGCAACTGCAGTTGTATATGAGAACTTGAACCATCTAACCAACCATAAAGTTAAGAATAATCCAGTTCCTGATGTTAATGATCCATTCAGTATACCAATTAAAGTTATTATTAATCCTCCCTTAATAATATCTGAATTGGTTAATATGATCTTCTTAATTGACTCCTCTGCGTTATTTAGCTTGTATGAATATATACCAAGGCAAAGTATTAAAAGCCCCAACCCTAATGTCGCCAAACTATCTGGTATAACAAGTACTATTTGTGTTCCTATGATTACCCCTGGGACACCAAATATAAGAATAATAAAAGAGTATTTAGAACTTAGGTTCTTTTCCTTGTAATGTCTAATACTTGCTCCAATTCCAAGTGTAACGCTCGCTAACTTGTGAGTGGCTAGTGCTTTCGCGAAGGGTAAACCTAATAGTATTAATGCGGGAAGTTGGATTAATCCCGCGCCCCCCCCAGCTAGTGCTGAAAGAAAATTGGATATCAAAGATATTGTCGTAAGCAATAGTTGATGAGTTAACTGGCTTAACATTTATAATTTTCTTTCGGTTCAATTGTCTCCTATTATTATTTATATTTATGTGATTGAGCAATAGAGCGTATATATAAATTTGAATTAGCCTCTCAAGTAAGCATATAGGTTGGCTGAATATATTTCTATTGTTAGGAAATAGAAATTCTTTAGTTGAGAATCTATATTATTAATAGTTCTTATTAATAATATGGAATAATTGATGAAATTACTAAATTGTTATGGATCTTCTTAGACTGGCAAAGGAGAAATTAAAAGACTTATCACGAAAAATATCTCTTAAGCTAACTAGTGATGAAACATATTTTAAGGTCAGGCATCTTTCAAATGATTTAATAAAATGCGACTGGAATCTTGCTAAAGAAGATAGAAAAAGATTGCTTAGTAACGATAAGTACTGCTTATCTTTAAGATTGTATGATATTTCACAAGATCAACTTGATAGCAATACATGCATAATGAAGGAAATAGAAGTAAAGAAATTTAGTAAAGAATGTTTTGTCAAACCTATTGTACCTAATGGAAACTTATTAATTGAACTCGGCTTTAGGAAACCATATGATAAATGGAATCTATTTGCATCAAGTGAGCTAAGATTATCAGATAGGGGTGCAAACTATAATGGAACATTTCAAGATGATTCATGGTTTTATTCAGATTCAAAAAAGTCTACTAATGAGAATCTTCAAAATAATATGCATGAGAAAATGTATCAGCTTTCTAAGCAATTTAGTAATGGAGGCTCAGAGAAAGTCCATAATAATTAGTCAGTAAGATAATTATTTATTCCTATTAGATTACATCATTTAAAGATATTCTTACCCATTTTATAAAGTTTAATGGGTTTAATACTTCTTTAAACTCTCTTGAGTAATTAAACCTTTTATAATTGGTTATAGCTTTATTTGAAATATATTTACTTGCTTTATAATTTTTCGTATTTGTATTTACTTCTTCTTCAAAAAACCAAAAGTTCTCACCATTTTTGAGCTCTAAAATTAATCCTATATCTACTCCATCAGTGATCTTATAGCCTACAACTTTCCCATAAGGATGTTCAGAAAGCAATTGTTTTAAATCATTTGATAGATTTTCGTTGATTCTTTGAAGGTTAATATTTACCGTAGAACCTATAGTTGCTAGGGATAATTCTTTTTCCATTTTGGACTTTTGAATATATTTTAATGAATTAAGCTTTGAATCTTACCATATTTTATTCCAGCTTGAAAATTATTTATTCTTCTTCGTGGCTTAATCTATATTTAAGAAAGTAAAGCTTTTATTAACCTACATGTTTTCTTTATCAGTAACTTTACTGGTGCTTTTTACTTTCTTGATAATAAATTTGATGCCAGATAGTAAAATTCTTAAGACTAAAGCCCCGAAGGCAACAAGGCCTCCCGCAACAACTATAGATAATATTTGATTGCCAAGATTGATCTCACTGAGTGTTCCCATTGCATTTTAAAAATTCGTTTAATATTATATAACTTTTTGATTTGTCTTCTATAAATAAAATCGTTAAATTTTATAGATTAGCCTATTTGCAAATTTTAGAGAATGTTTTTTGTTTTACATTAAGCTAGTTTTTAAGAGATATTTATAAAAACTGTATTAATAACCTATGTTTGTTGAGTTTATAAAAATCAGATTTCAACGTTATCAAATAAATCCTTTTCCCTTTAGAATCCCTTCTCTTCCATCTCTGCGTTATGTGCTTTTTGCATTTCAACCATCTCTGAGCATGTTAGTGCAGGCCTGTATTGAAACTCGCAGCCAAAAGCTGAACGCCAAAACATAAAATGCTTAAAAAGTGCTTTAGTACTTGAAGCTTTGCAAATAATGCATAGCTCACCAGATTCAGGCATATGGAGCCTTGCAATCAATTCGAATCCATCAAATTTATCCATTGGAGCTCCATCTTCCATATATTTTATAAATGATGTATATCCTTCGTCTTGTGTTTCAGAAGGTACGACACAAGATACAACGTAAAATTGCATAGTTGATTTGCTAACTAATCCCTTTTAGAGGTTTTGCTTCCTTAGTGGAGGATTAATTAATAAATTATAATATTTAATCTAGAACATATTTTTTGCGAGTTGTTGCCTTAATCCTATGTCCATATATTGATGTTAGGAATATTCGATATAAGATGTTATTGCTGATATTTTTAAGCTTAAACTTTATATAATTTTGATCACACAGAAGATATTGATTATCTAAATATCTTATATAATTATATTCACAACTTAAGCTCTATGTCATAAATACAAGTGATTATTGTTATCTCTATTTGTTAAAGCTAGTTTTTATTCTGGAAATGTTATGGATCTATCTAATGATTATTTTAGAGTAGTAAGATTACATTTGTCTATATTGATTATAATTATTGCAGCTAAATTTTTACCTATGAAATCGTTGGATGAAATGAAATCTTATTTTTTCCTGTTTTTTGGCTTTTTAAGCACCTCTTGTCTTGTTTCCATTTCTTTTTCGCTTAATTCTCTAGAACCTTTGGCTGAATGGGCAAAGTTGCAAAAAGATTGTATTGACAGGACTGTTGCTTATCCAGGCCTATCTAGCAAAGTATGGAGCTGTAATGGCGGAGGGGAATAACTTTGGAGAGAACTATGGATTTATTTAGACATTAAAAAAGGGCTGGCTTTTAAGCCAATGCCCTTCATGTAAAAAGGTAGAGATTTCTAGTCCTTTTTAGCAGGTATGTTCTGTTGATCATAGTCAGGACCAACTAAAACTGCCATTACAGCAAATAGGGCAACTGCTGCTATTCCTAGATAAGCTGCAGAAGGGGCCGGGGTACTAAGTAGACCGGCAAATGTAAGAGGAAACATAGCTTTTAGTAAACAGTGTTATTAATACATCAAAAGCATCTTGAGGCGTGTCTTTTTGTTTACATTGTTATGTTTTTATTTTTTTCTTGCTTGCGTCCAGGTCAGAAACCAGTCAGATCTTTTATTTAGAAGTTGACTTGGCATTTTGTCTTGAAGTTCTGAAATCGCTGCGTACATGTAAGGATTGCCTTTTTCAAAGTGTTCGAAAAATTTAATTAAATCTAGCTTTTCTTCCATTTTTAACTGCCTTTTGAATTTTGTTTAAATCCTACGGCTTAGAAAAATGATGTCAATGACTATTTTGATTTAAATTAAATGCATTGAAAATTATTGCCTTGACTGATTAGTGCTCTGTCTATTGGTAAACCACTGCTTTGATTTTTTGTTATTAGATTCTAATACCTTAAACCTGCATCAGCAAGATCATTCTGTAAATTGCTTTCGCAAGATAAAACTCTTGACCAGCATGGTAGTTGCTGTGTTATTGGATTATCTAGAAAGCTAGTTGTAGCTGGCTTAAGTATTTTTGAAAACTTCTGCACAGATAATTCTTCTTCATGTCTGTCGTATGGGATTCCATTTACGAATGAATCCAATCCATATTGCTTCACCCTATCTTGACCTACTCGTTTATATAAAACTTCTAGAGTTGAAATTTGCGAATTGTTTAATGTCTCGGCTTGATGTTCCATTAATCCTCTTAATACACTTGATAGTATTTCCTTGCACATCCTTTGAAGTCCTTCCTTGGGACTTGCCCCTACTTCTTTATGCTTATGATCAAATATGCCAAGATCTACTTGCGCAATCTTTGAAAGTCTTACGTTTCGATAAACTTCTGAAAGAAGACCAATTTCTAGTCCCCAATCACAAGGAATTCTTAAATTCATTCCAAGGTCTTTAGTGAATGCAAATTCTCCTGCTAATGGATATCTAAAAGCCTGAAGGTATTCAAGAAAATGCCCTCTTCCGAATACTTGTTCAAGTGATGTTAATAATGGTCCTACAAATAGTCTAGTTGCCCTTCCTTGAAGAATATTTGTATCAAGAGATAATCGGCTATAAAAAGCTTTTACATATGAAATCCCATGAGAAGGATCTAAAAGTGGTTGCAGCATCCTTACTGGGTATGAAGGACTAAATGTTTTTATGTCGGCATCGAATAATGCAACCACTTCAGAATTTCTTGTTGCTATTCCAATTCCTTGCCAAACGGCCCATCCTTTACCAGGGGTACCAAGCAAATTAAGACCATTTTTTTCTTGCTTTTTTAGAAGTTCTATTACTGCAGGCGCATTAGTCCATTGAACATGCACTGGGAAGGGCATTGAAGAGAAAAAAGATTTAGCTTCATTAACTTCTTCAGAAGATTGCGCAGATAGAGCAATAACTAACTCGTTTAGTCCATCCAGTTGTTTTAAGACATTACGTGTGAGAGATAATGCTGGTCTTCTGAATTCTTCGAATAGGCAGGGTATTAGAATTGTTGTGCGACGTTTTTTTAGTCCCTTATTAAGACTTTCCAAAGAATCTTCTGTAACCGCATACTTATGAATTGTTGTGATCAAATCCTGGTTAAAGTCCATTCGCTAAAAAGAGCAACAAAAAGAGAGAAGTGCTTACGATCATCCTTTACAGAGTGATAAATACACAGTGACAGGTAATGAGTCGCAACTAAAAAAGTTGAGTTGCTTGATAAAAAGAATTTACAAAGACCACTCTGCAGAAGAGCTTGATTGTCTGTGGTCACAATTGTTGCAGATTTTAGATTCAAATTGTGCTAACTGCTTGGAGGTTGAAAAAACTTTCTTGTCTTCATGGGATTCATCAACTGCTGTTTTAATTACATATGCAGATGGAGTGAATTCGTCATATAAGTCTTCGCTAAAGCCATTAAACGAAATTATTGATCAATACTTAGGAAACCTTGCGCCAATTATTCACCTTTTACCTTTTCTTTGCTCAACAAGCGATGGAGGATTTGCTGTATCAAATTATGAAAATATTGACCCTCGATTTGGATGTTGGGAGGATTTAAAAAATCTCTCAAGAAATCATTTGATAATGGCTGATCTTGTTTTAAATCATGTATCAGCTTCTCATCCTTGGGTTCAACAATTTAAGAATGAATTGGAACCAGGTAAAAACTATATATTAAATCCCTCTATTAATAATGATTGGGAACATGTAATTAGACCCAGAAACACTTCACTTTTTACTACTATTGCAACTAAACAAGGAACTAAGGATGTATGGACTACATTTGGACCTGACCAGATTGATATAAATTGGAAAGATCCAAATATATTATTAGAGTTTTTAATATTAATTATTAGATATATAAAGAATGGAGTTACTTGGATTCGTCTGGATGCAATAGGTTTTATTTGGAAAGAACCTTCGACAACTTGTCTACATCTAGATGAAGTTCATTATATTGTTAGGTCATTAAGAATATTACTTAAGCAACTTACTTCTAAGGGTGTTCTGATTACAGAAACTAATGTTCCAGAAAAAGAGAATATTTCATATATTGAAACTGGAGACGAAGCTCATCTGGCTTATAATTTTCCTTTACCTCCTTTGTTGCTTGAGTCGATAATAACTAATAAGGCTGATTTAATAAATAACTGGCTTTCTTCTTGGCCTACCCTGCCTGTTAATACTGGCTTTTTAAATTTTACCGCTTCTCATGATGGAATTGGTTTAAGAGCATTAGAAGGATTGATGGAGCCAAGTAGGATTCATAATTTGTTAATAGCTTGCGAGAAAAGAGGTGGTTTAATTAGTCATAGGAGAATGCCTAATGGTGAAGATCAACCATATGAACTTAATATAAGTTGGTGGAGTGCAATGTCAGATACAGGAATAAATCGTACTCACTTTCAATTTGAAAGATTTATATTAAGCCAGCTTTTTGTAATGGGTTTAAAAGGCATTCCAGCATTTTATTTACAGGCAATAATGGCATCAGAGAATGATTTAAACACCTTTGTTAATTCAGGAGAAAGAAGGGACCTAAATAGAGAAAAATTTGAAAAAGATAAGTTACTTAGTAATTTAGAAGATAAAAATTCTGCTTCTTCTAAAAACATCTCTTTTCTAAAGAATGCAATGAAAATTAGAAGTAATTTAAGAGCTTTTCATCCAGAAGAACCAATGCTTTGCATGAGTCAAGATCGTAGTGACATTGTAGTCTTTTCTAGAGGTAAGGATGAATATAGGGTTTGGGCTATTCATAATATGACCAATGCCAAATTAAGTTTTTGCATTGCTGATAGTTTAGATGTAGATTGTAAGTCTGGATTTTTTTGGAATGATGTTCTAAATGGAATTAATTATTTAAATAATCATATAGAGCTAAAACCTTATTCTGTTTATTGGTTAATACAAAAGAATGAATCTAAAATCAACTAAGAAATCTTTCTGGATTATAACTGATATAGATGGTACCTTAATGGATCATAATTATGATTTTAGCCCTGCTTTGCCAACAATAAAATGGCTGCAGAGTCTTGCTATACCTATAATCCCTTGTACAAGTAAGACTGCATCTGAAGTAAGGATAATAAGAGAATCTATAGGTTTAAAAGATCCCTTTATAGTTGAGAATGGAGGGGCAATTTATGGCGAAGATGATTCTTCTGGCAAAGAATGGGAGTTGATTTTAGGTAAAAGTTACGAGTATTTAAGATCAAAATTAAAATTAATTTCTGATGAAATTGGTTATCAATTAAAACCTTTGAATGATTTGTCTAATAAAGAAATATTTGAGCTGACTGGTCTTAATGAAAATGGTATAAAACTTGCTCTCCAGAGACAATGGAGTGTTCCATTTTTAAACCCACCTGAAAAAGATTTGCGGCAAATAATAGAAATCTCTTTAAAGTTGAATACTTCAATATATAAAGGAAATCGAATGAGCCACTTACTTGCTAAGGGAAGTCATAAAGGTAAAGCTGTGAATCAGTTGAAAAAGTTTTTTAATTTGCCAGAAGTAAAAATAATTGCTTTAGGAGATTCTCAAAATGATTTGCCTTTATTAGAAGCAGCAGATATAGCTGTTGTTGTGCCAAGCGAAAAAGGACCTAATCCAATTTTAAAAGAAGGCATTGAAAGAGGTGATTTTTTACTAGCTCCAGCACCTCATGCAGAAGGATGGTCTATATCTGTGCAAGAGTTGATAAAGAAAAATATTTAAAAAAAATGTCTTTTAGTTATTTAAATAAATCACCTTTTGAATGCATAAAACATCCTGATATTTCTTTTCCTCTTGATTCTTTTGAGACTCTTTTGCTTGATATAGGATGGGATGCCTCAGATTGGATTAATTTTTGGTTGACTCATAATGGAAAGAATTTAGCTGCTTCATCTTTGGCATCTGGAACAAAGCTTGATTGGATTTGGGGATTAGCTTTGCCTTTACTTTCAGATGTGATGAGAAGTGCCTTGGATAAAAATAAAAGAACCTTATTTGGAATATCTGCTTTACCAGGATGTGGCAAAACAAGTTTAGGAAATTGGTTAGAAGACGCTGCGAAATTATTTAATCTCTCAGTAAAAGTAGTCTCTATAGATGACTTTTATTTACCAGCAAAAGAGCTTGATATTGCTATGAAAGGAAATCCTTGGTGTGTTCCAAGAGGACTTCCTGGCAGTCATTCTATTGAGCTTTTGGAAGAATCGGTTGACAATTGGTTTGCTTCTGGATTTCTTAAAGCGCCTAAGTTTGATAAAGCTTTAAGAAACGGGCTTGGTGATAGATATGGCTGCACAGAATGTAATCCTGATGTTTTGATTTTAGAAGGATGGTTTTTAGGATGCGAGCCTATAGAATCTTCATTAAATAAAGATCTAATTAGTAGAAAGATCAAGCCTAAACTAACTAATGAAGAGAAAATGTATAGAGAAAAGGTACAATTATTATTACTTAAGTATCTATCAACATGGCAAAAAATAAATCGAATTTGGCATATTAAGTCAAATAACCTAACTTCATCATTAGAGTGGAAGGTTCAGCAAGAGATGCATATGATGGAAACGAGAGGAGCTTCTTTAACAGGTGACTCTTTAAATTCTTTTTTAAGAATGATTCAATGTGCAATCCCACAGCAAAGTCTTATGGAAATCAAATCAGATATTGTTATTGAAATTGATAAATCAAGAAAGATTATTAATACTTATTTATCATCAACTTAGAGATTCTTTTTAAATAAAAATCTCTAAGATATTCTCAGATCCTATTAAATAATAGTTTTTAATTTAGTTATATTTTATACAGTATTTTCTGATGAACTACTTTTTAATGGATTTCTATAAAAAAATCAATGACTGAATTTCACTACGGCAACAAAAGTTGCAATATGGTTGTACTTAGATGCATAGGAGCTGAAAATTTCTTTTTAGAAAGAGTATTGTTTCCCGGAGAAGAAATTGTTTTATCTGTTCCATATGAATCGAAAATTGAAATTTGGGGACATGAGCTGTATGGGCCGAAGTTAGAGGAGAGAATTAGAATTACAAGTCAATATAAAGAGTCTCTTTTTGCAGCATGATATTAATATTCATAGGAATCCTATGCAATAGCTTTTGATCTGAATTAACTTGGTATTTCCATATACTTCTATAAGTATTTTCAAAATTTATGATCGAATCTGTTTTGGCATTCATAATTAATACATAAAGCAAATGACATGATTTTATGGAAGCTTATATTTTTCTGATTCAAAATGGAGACCTTTTTAATATTGGTATCTCTCGGAATCTAGATAAAACCAAAGAATTATTAAGGCCAGGATATGTTTGCGCCTATATGAAAATCAAAGAAAAAGATTCAGAAGTTTTATTTAGGAATTTGCAGGGTAGATATTCAGAAGCAAGACTTCCGCAAACAGATTACTTTAGATTATCAAAATCACAGTTATTGGAATGTCAATTAATGATGAAGAGTGAGGGCGGTAAGAAATATTTTGAACCTATTTTTAAGGGGGCAAACTTGGTTGCATCTTTTGTATTGGCGTGGCTATTACTGTCTGGCATTGTAATTAAATTAGCTGTAGATCCGATATTAGATAGAATCTTATGATATCTTTAATTCCTGATTGTTATTTCTGAGTAAGCATTTACTATACTTACACTGCTAATAATTTTGATGGAATTGTCAAATGTCCTTATTTGGATGTCTATACCTTTCATAGCTTTAACAGCGTATTTTGGAACTAGAAATGGTTATTATGATTCAAATTCATATAATGGAGACGGGTGTGCACATGATGTGAAACGTTAATTTTAACTATTCTCCGTTATAGATACACGACCATTTATTGTCTAGTTGCCAAACTGGCTTATATATCTCCTTTGTGATTTTATTACCTGCTTTTTCACATAATTCAAGTGATTTCATAGGAATAGCATAGAGTGATGGGCTCGTTATACCACTTACCTCTGGCCGAGAACCAGGCCCTTGTCTATAACTGCCTACTATTAACCAGTAACTTGCTTCTGCTTGAATAGGAAAACAGACGGAAGTAAAAATAGTTCCTATTAGTAAAAATCCAGCTTTTCTCATGATTTGTTTAATCCTAACTACAAATTTAACTCTTATTAGTCTGTAGTCTAAAGCTTCTAAATTATTTGTGTACTTGGCTGTATGTAGTAAATTTATAAGGAGTCTCTTATGTTAAAAGTATATATAAATAATATGGGTTAATTTTTTAATTAACTGTTGTTTCTCATTAAAGAAAAAATTAGGTTTTGAGTTAATATTGAAACATAGTATTTTCTAATAATAAATTATTTTTCTAATCTATTTTAAACATTAATTTATTTAAGCTTTTAATTGTTATGAATATTCCTATGGAATTCTTTTCTTCTATACCATTTGGAGAATTAGAGATTTCAAACATTACAGCAATTATTTTATTAGTTATATCTATCTTTATATTTCTGGCAGTAGGAATAAGCTCTTTTAAGTTAATTCAATCTGCCTTTATTGATGATAAAGGAGAAGATTCATAAAAGAAAGATTTCTATAATCTACTATCGACCTATAAAATAATTTCAGATTAACAACCCATTTTACTTAATTATTTATCTTCTTATGAAATTGATAGTTTAAATAAAAAGCCCCCTCCAGTTATGGAGGGGGCTTTGCCAGGCTTTATATAAACTTGGCGTTAAAAATTGTTCTAGCTTTAGAACATGAAGAATGTTTCAACAACTAAACCTTCTGTGTTGTCTGCACCATTAACTTCTTCGCTGAAAATTCCACCTTGAACAGTTACCCCATCATTGATTGGGTAGTTGTAGTAAACCTCGTAGTTTGTGGTGTCAATACCAGCTGTGTCTCTAGACTGCCAAGCTGCACTGATAGTTCCATCTCCCAATGGGTGATCAAGACCAATAAAGAAGTCAGATGAATTCTCACCGTCTTCATTATCAAGCTTTTCTAATGAAACTGAGATAGTTGGGAAACCATCAGGTCTGAAATAGATACCTGCTCCAATGCTTTCATCTGTAGTATCGGTAGCAACTTGATCTTCAGTTGTGTATACAATTCCACCACCGTAGTTGGTAGCGTCATAACCGATAGAAGCAGTCCACTGATCAGTACCTTCTTCGGTGAAAGCACCAGTAGTACTTACATCACCACTACCTACTTGAGATAGTAGGTTGAAAGAACCATTCCAGCCATTATCTGCGATATATGAAATGCCAAGACCTGCTCCAGTGTCTCCTGCAGCACCCCAAGGCATTGAGGCTAGTCTGAATGCATCAGAATATATAGATGTAGTAGCTGTGATTACATCATCCTGGTCAAAAAGAGGACCAGCTGTAATTGTGAAATCTCCTAGAGGGAATTCGTAGTAAAGAGAAGCAACGTTAAGTGCATTACCACCAGTAACAGAACTATCCATTACGAGTTGGTCCTGGTTACCAGCTTCAATGCCTACGTAGAGATTATCGCTACCAGTGAAACTAGTATTTAAGTCAACTGTGTAGTTGTACTCTACAGTTAACTTGTCGTCTGCCGTAGCAGCTGTATCAATAAAACCTGTTGTGAATACTGATCCACCAGTCATTTTAGTGGCAGATGCGAATGCGCCAGCACTAAGGTCCTGACCTTTTTGCTCAACAACATCTGCGTTTGCAGCTAGAGGTGCCAAAAGACCAAGAGCAGCTGGAGCTATCAGCAATCGCTGGAAAAGCTTCATTTTAAGTTCCTCACACATTAAGGATAACTTGCTAATTATAGTTGCCGAATACCTTGGTAATGCATGGCTTTATCCAGTTCATTAAATGTCTACAGTAAAATAAACTACCTGTAACTGTAGCTAATGCAACATTATGACTGTGCTTTTTAATGCGTTCACTAATGTAAAAGGTTAAAAGCATTTGTTATGTAAGTAGATAATATTGTTTTTTTAGGAGGTTTTTTCTAGGTTATTGCTTGTCATGCTTAGGTCATAAATTTACGAAATTTCAATGCAATATCAACCTCTAGATATATCATCGCTAGATAATAAATTTTAGATTAATTAGATTTGATATCATAATTAAATAGCAAAGGATCTTAATAAACTTTCTTTAAAATAGAGCTAATAGTAAAACCTAGATAGCCGGAACTTCTAGTTTTAATTATTTATCTTCTTATGAAATTGATAGTTTAAATAAAAAGCCCCCTCCAGTTATGGAGGGGGCTTTGCCAGGCTTTATATAAACTTGGCGTTAAAAATTGTTCTAGCTTTAGAACATGAAGAATGTTTCAACAACTAAACCTTCTGTGTTGTCTGCACCATTAACTTCTTCGCTGAAAATTCCACCTTGAACAGTTACCCCATCATTGATTGGGTAGTTGTAGTAAACCTCGTAGTTTGTGGTGTCAATACCAGCTGTGTCTCTAGACTGCCAAGCTGCACTGATAGTTCCATCTCCCAATGGGTGATCAAGACCAATAAAGAAGTCAGATGAATTCTCACCGTCTTCATTATCAAGCTTTTCTAATGAAACTGAGATAGTTGGGAAACCATCAGGTCTGAAATAGATACCTGCTCCAATGCTTTCATCTGTAGTATCGGTAGCAACTTGATCTTCAGTTGTGTATACAATTCCACCACCGTAGTTGGTAGCGTCATAACCGATAGAAGCAGTCCACTGATCAGTACCTTCTTCGGTGAAAGCACCAGTAGTACTTACATCACCACTACCTACTTGAGATAGTAGGTTGAAAGAACCATTCCAGCCATTATCTGCGATATATGAAATGCCAAGACCTGCTCCAGTGTCTCCTGCAGCACCCCAAGGCATTGAGGCTAGTCTGAATGCATCAGAATATATAGATGTAGTAGCTGTGATTACATCATCCTGGTCAAAAAGAGGACCAGCTGTAATTGTGAAATCTCCTAGAGGGAATTCGTAGTAAAGAGAAGCAACGTTAAGTGCATTACCACCAGTAACAGAACTATCCATTACGAGTTGGTCCTGGTTACCAGCTTCAATGCCTACGTAGAGATTATCGCTACCAGTGAAACTAGTATTTAAGTCAACTGTGTAGTTGTACTCT
>QCPC01000006.1 GCA_003212695.1 Prochlorococcus sp. AG-436-C13
GATAGACGAATTGAGCTTGATCTTCCTGATAAAAATGGAAGATTCAAGATTCTATCCTTGCATGCTCTTTCTAAGCCTCTTGAAAATGATGTTGACCTAAATCATTTAGCCACAAAAACTCAAGGTTTTTCTGGCGCAGAGTTATCTAATTTACTAAATGAGGCAGCAATACTTACTGCAAGGCAAAACAGGACGAAGGTTGGTACAAAACAGTTAGAACAAGCTTTAGATAGAAAATTACTAGGTCTTTCATACAGGTATCCATCATCTATTAAGTCACAGAAAATAATTGCTTACAACGAGATAGGGACAGCTATGCTTTCATACCTAATACCTTGCTCAGATAATTTTAATAAAATCTCCCTTTTTAGGAATTATAACTCTTTATCTAGGTCTACTTTATTAGTTCCACCCGAAGAATTTGTTGATTTCGGTTTTGCTACAAAGAAATATCTAATGTCTAGATTAATATTATCTATGGGAGCAAGAGCTACAGAGGAATTGGTTTTTGGACGCTCAGAAATTACACAGTTATCAGCAAATTATTTAACACAAGCAACTTCTATAGCAAAAGAAATGATTGTTAAATATGGCTTTTCTAAACTGAGCTTTAACTTTGATCAGAATAATAATAATAATAACAAACTCTTGTCATCACATTTGCTTAGAATAAAACCCTCCAATGCCAATATTACATATAAAGCAATAGATAAAGAAGTATCTACTCTTTTATTTAAAGCACTAACAATAGCTAAAAATGAATTACGCCCTCACTTACATCTAATCGACAAAATAACTGATATATTATTAGAAGATGAAGTAATATCAGCCAATCGCTTTAAGAAATTAGTTAAAGGTACAATTTAAATTGTGAAATGAAGCTTGTTCTTGACAATATTCTAAAAACCAAACTTGATTTTTACAGCATAGTTTTTAAGTGTTTATTTGTTATATTTTTATACCAATTAGGCTACTTATTAAATAAGTTAAACTTAAATTCCCAGTTAGGTATTATCATTTACAAAAATTATAAGTTATATTTTATTTTAGGTTGTATATCTTCATCTGTAATATTGCTGACAGTTGTTAGGTCTTGGTTCGAAAGATGGACAGTTATTAGTAGAAATAACATTAATTATATCAATTATGAGTTGAAAATCTTAGGCAGTAGAAAATATACTTTCCTACTTATTTCTGTAATCATAGTATTGTTTTTAAGTATTAATCTACTCCTAGTATTTAGCAAGATTATTTACCTTGGTATAGGATCTATAAACGGACCATATGTTAACAACCTGATCACCACATATAAAGTATTTTGTTCTCATTCAATAATCCCTTTTATATCTTTAATTGTATTCCTAATTGTATCCAAATCGTCTTTATATTTATTCTATATCAATACGATAATATTTCTCCCTTTAATTAGCTTTAGTTTAATTGAGATAGATAGTATTTATTCTCTTGCTGAAACATTAGGTTATTTATCAGTTGCAGATATATACAATATAATTTATACGAACTATATAATAACAACTTTTCTTTGTGCATTGTTAAATTACTTGATATCAGAAAATAGATTTAGCGATGTAAATTGCTCTATGCCTAATATAAACCAACTTTTTCATCTATTTTCCCTTATCTATATTTTTGCTAGTTATCTTCTATTTATAAAAGCTTTTTCTTTTCAGTAATCGTTAATACTACTTTTATAAACTAGCAAAATATTCTTTGCTTCCTTTTGGATCTTCCAGCATTGTTTTATCTCCTGGTGTCCAGTTGGCAGGACATACCTGATCTGGATTAGAGGCTACATATTGATATCCTTGTAGAACTCGTAAGATTTCTTCTACATTTCGTCCTACAGGAGCTTTGTTTACTGTGCTATGCATGATTACTCCATCAGGATTAATCAGGAAAAGTCCTCTATCCGCTTCTCCATCATCATTTAGAACATTGTAGGCTGTAGCTATCTCCCTTTTGAGGTCTGATACCAAGGGATAATTTATATCTCCAATGCCACCTCTATTTCTTGGGGTTTGTATCCAGGCTAGATGGCAATGCTTACTATCAACTGAGACCCCTAATACTTCTGTATTTTTGCTTGAGAAGTCCGAATATCTATCACTGAAAGCTGTTATTTCAGTTGGACATACAAAAGTAAAATCTAGAGGATAAAAGAATAAGACAACCCATTTGCCTCTATAGCCAGTTAAAGAAATCTCTTTGAATTCTTGATCTACAACTGCTTCAGCAGTGAAGTTTGGTGCCTGCTGACCAACTCTTAAACATCCTTCAGTCATAATTTAATTAAGCATTGATGATCGATTTATGTGGCTTGCTTGTTGATACAAACCGTTTTCAATGTAACATGATTAGAGGAGTTGTGATCTTCAACTTCTTTATTTCAAAATCTCCTAATAAGCATGCAGAATTCAAAGTGGGATATGACTATTCTAAAAAAATTTAATTCTACATCTCATAATAAAATACTTACATTCTTGAAAAATGAACTAATAAGACATCCAATGATAAGGAATGACAATAAATCTCAAAAAAAATAATTCTTTTTCAGTTGAAACTATAGATATATAAATTAAATTATAAAATTTGATTTAAGAGCATACTACTCAAATTGGTAAAGAAATGTCAGTGGAGAGACTTGAACTCTCGACCTCAGCGTTATGAATGCTGTGCTCTAACCGGCTGAGCTACACTGACAATGCTTACAATTATAAACTAGTATGGTACAAATAGAAAAAGTCACTTATAATTCAAAATACCTAGCAAATACTTTGCAAAACATAACTAGATCAATTTAACCTTTATTATAATAAGCTTATTATTCTAATTTAAATATAAATTTTACTACTTTATTAAAAAGCAAGATTCACAATGAGACTAAGCATTAAACTTATAAGTAGTACTATAATAATTTCTGCACTGACATATATTCTTTCACCAATATATTGTTTATTATCATTTAATAATGCCTTAAAAAAAAACGATTTCCAAACATTTGATAGTTATATTGATTTTCATTCACTTAGAAAAGATTTAAAAAGCCAATTCTCTTTATATCTAAATAATAAGACATCCAATATTATTTCAGAACAAGAGAATTACAAGTTAAAAATGCTATTAATTAATCCAATTATTGACAATGTCATAGATAAGTCTCTCGACGCTACTATCACACCAAAAGGTTTAAATAGACTTTTGAATACAGGTTTTATGACCAAGAATCTTACTAGAGAGTCGTCAAGAAATAATAATATTCCCTATAAAGATCCTGAGGTTAAACATTCTATTTATTATAAGAATATAAATCTATTTGTATTACAGGTGGATTCTAATAAAGATCAGAAAACTATAATTGCAAAATGGAAACGGTACAATTTCGTACAGTGGAAGTTATATTCAATAAAATTACCGTTATAAGAAAATTAGATTTTTATCTGATTATATACTGTATAGATAACAATCCCACAAGCGACTGATAAATTTAAACTCCTTACACCTTTGTTATTGTTATCTGTATATATTCCTGGCATTTCAATAGTAGACATAATGTTGCATTGGCTTTTGACCCAACCAGGTAAACCTATGTCTTCTCGACCGAATAGAAGGCAATCATTTTCTTTATATTCAATCTCATTAAGAGGAGCCCCTCCTTGTTTACTAAAGCCAATAATTCGTGAATTATTAATATCCTCCTTATACTTATTAAAATCTTTATGTAGTTTAAAATCCAAGTGCTGCCAATAATCTAGCCCAGCTCTCTTTAAATATTTGTCTTTTAAACTAAAACCAAGTGGGCAAATTAAATCTAGCGGTAGGTTATAGGCGAGACATGTTCTTCCAATGTTTCCTGTATTCTGAGGAATTCTAGGTTCAAATAGTCCAACTCTAATCATGTAAATTATATTCTAATGCTATTTTTTGCTATGTTAATAGCTCTTCCATGGACAACTATCCAACTATCTGAACTTATTATATCTATCTCTTCTGTTAATTGGCCAAGTCTTTCTCTAAATAAATTGCCTATAGATGTGTTAGGTGATACACCCCAGCCAGTCTCCTCTGCAACTATAATTATTCTTCCCTTGTAATCAACAAGACTACTTATTATGTTATTGCACATATTTCTCCATTCATTAGTAGAGAGATGTAGATTATTAGTTACTAGACCACCTATAGAGTCTATTAGTAATGTTGATATGCTATCTAAACCGTTTATTACAGACTTTATATCAGTTGATTCTATTAAACCCCAGGTTGAAGGTCTTCTTTCCTTATGTTTAATAATTCTTTCCGCCCATTGCTTGTCTTTATGAATTTCTAAACTAGTAGCTATATATATTACTTTGTCTGAGTGTGACGCTATCTTTTCAGCCCAGACACTTTTACCACTTTTTATAGGTCCAGTTATTAATATAATTTCATTATGATTGTTATTTTGCACCTTCTATTTAATTATTTTATTTACTTAGAAAAGTACATCCAGGTAGCTATAGGAGCTATAATAGCAATAATAAGTACTCCTACAACTAAGGGTATGGCTCTAGATCTCCCTAATTCTTTATTTCTCATTACATTAAAATTTGGATCTGTAACTGGATTTTGAAGTGTTGTAGGATCCTTAGCTTCATATTTTAAAGTAGCTATAAAATCAGTATCAAACACCATAGTCATATTTGAAGTATGTTCTTCTAGTGAGTACGCTGGACCTGGAAAAATTAAAAATATTATAAATATTATAGGTAAAAAAACTTTTAAGATGTTCTTTACTATCACTGGATTTTTTTAGCTAAATTTATTTTGGCATTATTTAGAATATTTGTCTATTTTCATTAAGCAATTAGACTTACAAAGGTAATAGGCTTTATCTGCCTCTTCTCCGATTTGATTTTTATTAGATTATCAGGTTCAAATGGTTAATACTTCATCACTAGCTTTTAGTATAGGTTTTATTATGATTGGATTAACATTCATAAATAGTCTCTCAATAAATGAAGTTACTCCAAGCATACAAAGGGCAGAAATTATCTCAGCTTTGACTTCTGTTTCTATCTTATTAATTGGTTTTCTAGTCAAAAGAGATAAACCTATATCTACTATAAAAAGCTTATTAGAGGGAAAAGAGGGTTTTACTATTGCTAACGATCTAGATGATCAGATCAAAAATGAATTAGCATGGGGCTCTCAAATGATTCTATCTAATACATCCACTTCCTCTATTCTAATATACTACGAAGGTAGAGTAATCCTACGCAGAGGTATTATTAATGAGACTTATTTTGTTCCAGGTAATATATGCAAATCGTCTACTAAGAAATCTACCTATATTTCGTTAGTAAGTACAAAATTTTATCCAGGAAGAACCGAATTTGATCCTATAGTAAACAATCTTCCTTCTGTTATTGTTTTTCCTATTATAGATAAAGGCTGGCTCATAATAGGAGGAAGTTCTGAAAGATGCTTTACAAAATCAGATGAATTATGGATTAATGGTTGGTCTAAAAAAATAGGATCATTAATATAATTTACTTATACACCTTCAAGTTACTAATAACATTACCTGTATTAGAGTAGAATAAGAGTTTATTTTTTGCACCATACCAAATAGCACTATCTGCTTTTACACTAACAAATTGTTTCATAGACTTGTCACTGTATTTATATTGATCAATACCATAAAACTCTATAATATTCTTTTTATAATTATAGTTTGCAGACTTTGATTTAAACGAAGAGCCATTAATAGTAGATTTTATACCTCCATTCATAACAATAATAGACTTACTTTTATTCCATTCTAATCTCTGTGTTTCTAATAAAAATTCGTTATTCCTAATAGATTGCATCACTATGTTTTTATCTAAGATTATTTTGTTACCATTGTCAACTATAGATGCTATAGCAGAATTTACATTATAGTGGGGCTCATTATTATAATAAAGAATAACTAAGGGATCTATAGCTTTCATATGCTTAGAGCTTTCTATTATGTATGCCCTATCAGTAACTAACTTAAATTGTTTTTTACCTTCAGAATCTACTTGATCTAGATTTATATTGGTAAATTTAAATGAAGGTTTTTCTTCAGGCTCTATATTATAATTACAGGCAGACAAATATGATATTGAACATACAATTAACAGGTTTTTAATTAAGGTTAATCGTCCTAACAATATTTTCATTCTATTTTTTGTATAATTGGATGAGGATTTGGCAAGTCTGCTCCCATCAACAATTTTCCCCATTTAAGGTTCTCAGACCAATCGTTTATATGATGTTCAGTATGTAGTTGCTTTAGAATATTTATACTAAGATTTGGGACTAATGGATTAATTAGTAATGCTATAATGCGACATGTTTCTAAGACATTATATAAATAAAAGGCTACTAACTCTTTATTAGCATCGTCTTTTACAAGTTGCCATGGAGCAGTTTCATTCAAATATAAATTAGCGGATGATGATAACTTAAGTATAGCTTGAGAACATTCTCTTAAGTAGAGATCATCATAAAATAATATTACTTCATCTATTGTTATTAGAGAAAGCTCTTTTAGGGAATTATTAGTATCTTTTATACTATATTTTGGAACTTTATTATCAAACCATTTTCTGGCCATAGAAGATGTTCGATTTAATAGATTACCTATAGTATTTGCTAGGTTACTATTTACAAGTTCCTTAAACCTTTTAATCTGAAAATCACCATCATGTCCAAATTTAATATCACTAAGTAAATACCACCTAATTGCATCTTCTCCATAATCTTCTAATAATAATTGGGGATCAAGTATATTTCCAAGGGTTTTACCCATTTTTTGACCCTCTCTAGTCAGAAAGCCATGTCCAAATACTTTCTTAGGAATTTCAAGTCCTGCAGACATTAACATTGCTGGCCAATAAATAGCATGAAACCTTAGAATATCCTTCCCTATTATATGTACATCTGCGGGCCAACCTAGATTAATTAAGTCATCTAGCCCTAAGTCTTGATTCTCTGGAATTAGGGCTGATAGATAGCCCAATAGAGCATCAAACCATACATAAAATGTATGACCATTATATCCTGGAACATCTATACCCCAATCGACATCTATTCTTGATATTGAGAAGTCTCTTAATCCATTAGAAACAAAGCTTTTAATTTCATTTCTACGTGATATTGGTTGTATGAATGAGTCATTTGATATAAGTTTTTCTATCTCTTTTTGGTATTTAGAGAGGCAAAAGAAAAGATTCTCTTCATCTCGCCATTCTAATTTTTTTAGATGGATTGGACATATAGGTTCTTTATCAGAACCGACTTCTTCTTTATATTCCTCACATCCTACACAGTACCATCCTTGCTGATTGCCTAATCTTACATCCCCTTTTTCTTTTACTCTTAAAAAGAATTCTTCAACTATTCTCCTGTGTTTCTTTGAAGTAGTCCTAACAAACTTATCATTACTTATATTCCAATTGTCCCATAAATCTACATATTGGCTAGATATTTTATTGCAATGCTCAGAAGGTGATATTCCCTTTGATATAGCTGTTCTCTGGATTTTTTGACCATGTTCATCTACACCAGTTACAAAAACAATGTCGTTTCCTTTTAGTCGTAAATATCTAGCATAAGCATCCGCAGCTAATGTCGAGTATGTACTACCTAGATGAGGCTTGTCATTGACATAATATAAAGGGGTAGTAATTGATATACTCAAGAATAATAAGCAACAATATAGTTATTCTACATATGAGCAGAGTGATTATCAATTAATAAACAGATATGTGTTTCTACTAGGAAATTATGCTAATCAATATTTCATCCTTTACTCGGTCTATATTGATAATTCTAATTATTTGTGAATCTCCAAGGTTAAGATCATACTGTTTATCTATCTTACACACTACATCCATAAACAGATGTTCGAAATATAATAAGCATATATTTAAATTCTTGTTCAGCCACTTTAAAAATATTATCTGATGTTGTATTTCTTTTTTTGCTAAAAACCAATTAATAATATTTGTTCTTTTAATAGATCTGCTAATAGTTAAATAGTTTTTAAAATTTATATTATACCGATCTATTTTAGTATTTATATAATCTCTTGTGAACTGATCTCCTTGATTTAGAAAAGAAATTATCTGGTGATGAGTTAAGAAGTCTAAATAGCGTCTTAAAGGAGATGTTGCTAGAGTATATTCTTCTAAGAATAAGGAATAATGCTCTTTTGCTGTTACTGAGGTTATAGCTTTAGCTAGTGATTGTTTAATTATATAATTATTTATGTGTAAATGAAATTCGTCTCTGATTATATAGTTCTTGATAGGTATAGATTGGCTCCTAAAAGGTATTATAATTTTATTTTTTCTACAGTATTTAGCTATTAAGGAATTGTAAATTATCATTGCCTCAGATATAAGATTCCTTGACTCGGTTTTATTTCTAACTGCTAATATTAAATCTTTTCCACATTTCTTGAAATATCCAGATGGTTCATCAATTATTAGAGTTTCGTTCTTAATCCGATTATTTTGATGGGCTTTAAATAGCCTATGTATTAGGACAAGCTCTTTTTCTTCTCTTGGTTGATAGTCTAATATTTCATCAGCTTCCTCATAAGTAAGTTTATAATTAGGCTGAATAATTGATCTATGTATATCATAATCTACTACTTTTCCTAATTCTGTAAATGTAACCTTTAAGCTTAGTGCTATAGAGGCCTTACCTTTTCTTAGACCTAATATATTCTCGGAAAATTCCTTGGGAAACATATATACACTGTCCTTAAAATTATATATTGTGCATGCTTTTTTTAGAGCCTGTTCAGCTAATTCGCCATTAATTGGTATTGATTCCGATGGACATGCAATGTGAATCCAAATAACATCAGTTCCTTCTATAGATATTGCGTCGTCTATTTCAATTGTTTCATCATCATCAATTGTATAAGTTTTTAGTTCTCTTAAATCTACGTATTTTCTCGTTGAGATTAATTTCTCAATATTAAACTTATCGTATAAATATTGATGGTCCCCTTTTAATTCTTTATACATTTCTACTGTATTGACGATATTGGCCTATATTTTCAAATCTACTTATTTTAATTAGCCTTCTGGGTTCACAAAAGGTAAAAGTGCTATTATTCTTGCTCTTTTTACAGCTGTTGTTAAATCTCTTTGTTGCTGGGCTGTAAGGCCTGTAAGCCTTCTTGGTAGAATCTTTCCCCTTTCAGTAATGAATTTTTTCAGCGTTTCTACGTCTTTATAGTCAATTGGATCTCCTGGTTTTATTGGAGACAGCTTTTTTTTAAAAATTGAGTTGGGCATTTTTAGAATTTAATAGGAGTAAGAGGAGTTGGAACTACTTAATTTCTTTATGAATAGTCATTTTATTGAGTTGAGGGCAGAATTTCTTGAGTTCCAGTCTTTCTGTTGTATTCCTTCGGTTCTTTTCGGTAGTGTACCTTGACACTCCTGGAGAGCGCTTCTCAGATTCGGGAGCAGATCGACATTCTGTGCACTCTAAGGTGACAATTATCCTAGTACCTTTTTTTGCCATAAGGACTTAAAGTCGCTTTAGCGAAACTTAGAAACAAACATAAATTCTACAAGCTGAAGTGAACCTTTTAATAAAATACTTTGAAACCGTAGGATGAATGCATATCAACCCATCAAAATGAAAATATCCCTTTCTTGGCTAAAAGAACTTGTCGATATCAATACTGATGTAGAAGATATTGCCGAATCACTTTCAATGTCTGGATTCGAAGTTGAAGAAATAATTGACCAATCATCCTTAGTTGATGGGCTAATAATAGGTTTCATTCGAGAAATTAAGGAACATCCAAACGCAAATAAGCTACAAATATGTACCGTAGATATTGGTAAAAAGGAATGCTTGCAGGTTGTTTGTGGTGCAAGCAATGTTAGAGAGAACATACATGTACTAGTCGCAATAGAAGGTTCCTATTTGAAGGCTATAGATCTGAAAATAAAGTCAAGCTCTATTAGAGGTATAGAAAGTAAAGGTATGATATGTTCATTAAGTGAGATTGGGTTGGAAGAAAACAGTAAAGGAATAGCAGTATTAGATGATCTATATAGCGATTTACCTCAAGTAGGAAGTTCACCAAATAAATTACTTGGACTAGACGAAGTGATATTAGATTTAGCAATTACTGCAAACAGGCCAGATGGAATGTCTATGATCGGTATAGCAAGAGAAGTATCAGCAATCAAAAAGGCTAAACTAACCTTACCTAAATGCACTTTTGACAAAAATGAGTATACATTATTTACACCTAATTATCTTACAAACGAAATAATTGCAGAAGAAGGTATATATACAATACATTATATAGAGAATCTAGATGGATCAATTGAATCTCCAGATCACATAAAAACAAGATTAATTAATAGTGGCCTAAATTCTATAAATCTAATTGTAGATATAACTAATTATGTAATGCTAGAACAAGGTCAACCACTTCATGCATTTGATGCTGATTTACTAGATAAAATTTGCAATAAGAAAGTAAAAAATGATGATTTTGGATTTAGAAAAGCGAAAGAAGGAGAAAAGTTTAATGGTGTAGATGGAAAACAATATATACTTTCTGAAAGTGTTTCATTAGTTACTTGTTCTGATATACCTATTGCAATAGCCGGCGTACTGGGCTCACAATACTCTTCAGTTAATAATCAAACCAATAGAATATGGTTAGAATCAGCGTTATTTACTCAAAAATCTGTTAGGAATTCTTCTAGAGCTATAGGAAAGAGGACGGATTCAAGTAGTAGATATGAAAAAGGTATATCATCTAATATCACGATAAGCTCTGCAAATCGTGCTATACAACTTTTACAAAAATATTTTAATTGTACAGTACATTTAAAAAGCGTTAATAAAGAGATAGATTATATAGATAAGCGGATTAAACTAAGAAAAGAAAAAATACAATCTGTCCTTGGTCAATTAAAAGTAAAAAATAATGAAAATAGTATAAATAATAGTCATTTTAGAGATTTATCCAATGAAGAAATAGAAGAATCATTAAATCTACTAGGATGTGAAACTAATGCAATTAAAGAAGGCTGGTATGTAAAGGCACCATTAAATAGAACTAATGACCTCTTTAGGGAAATAGATTTCATTGAGGAAATTGCTAGATTGATTGGATATGATAAATTTGATTCTAACTTACCTGATCCTATAAAACCTGGTGGATTAAATCCACAACAAAAGACGGAACGAAAACTTAGGAATTACCTTAGTTCAGCAGGTTTGCAAGAGGTAAATTGCTCTTCACTTGTACCAGAAAATAAAGACACTAATAATTATGTTTCTATTTCTAATCCTCTTTTAAAGGAGACTAATACTTTAAGAACAAACCTATGGGAAGAACATCTAAAGATATGCAAGAGGAATATTTCTAGTGGCCAAAATAGCTGTTGGATATTTGAAATTGGCAAAATATACTTTAAGGACAATGATTTAATAAAGGAAGAATCTAAAGTTTCAGGATTAATAGTAGGAAAAAAATCATTAGGAAAATGGCATGATAAAAGTCAAAATAGCGATATAGAATATTATGAAGCGCGAGGCCTATTAGAATCTGTATTTAAATCATTTAGCTTGAGCGTGACTGATAAGAAACTAGAATCTAACTTACTTTATCACCCTGGAAAATCATCAAGCCTATTTTTAGAAGGCAAGAATTTTGGAACTTTTGGACAACTACACCCAATTCTTTCAGATAATGAGAATATGAATTATAAAGTTTTTTTATTTGAATTTAAACTCGAACAATTACTCTTGGCTTGTACAAGAAAGAATAAACTAATAAAAATATTTAAACCTTATCCTATTGTTCCTTGCATGGAAAGAGATATTTCTGTATTGCTTAACAAGGAAATAAGTTGTGATTCTATTAAAAATTTAATTTTAAAAGTAGGAAAGCCTCTCGTGGTAGATGTTGATTTGATAGATATATATAGCAGTTCTAATCTAGAAGAGGGTCAAGTAAGTTTGACATATAGGATTAAATATAGAAAATCAGATGATACACTTAGAGAAGAAGATATAAGTCCTATTCATGATATAATTCTTCAATCATTGTTCAAGTCATTTAAAGCCAGCTTGCGTTAGTAAGATTTGAGGAAAGCCAAACATTCTATGTGCATTGTGTTTGGAAAGAAGTCAAATGTATGAATACTCTTAATAGTATAATTAGTATTATCTAGAATCTGTTTTAAATCTCTCGATAGAGTTGAAGGATTGCAACTAAGATAAGCAATATTATTAGGTTTTCTAGTTTTAATCAAATTAATAATAGACTCATCTAATCCTTTTCTAGGAGGGTCAACAATTAAATACTGATCTTTCGAAAGAAAATCACATAGATGATGATAAACAGAGCCTGATATAAAAGTAACATTTTCTATACCGTTGATCTTTGCATTATCTAAAGCTAAAAGATGAGATTCATGATTTATTTCAATACCAATTGTGCTTATACCTGTTACTGCAAGAGGTAGGGTAATTGTTCCAATACCAGAATAGGTATCTAAAATACTAACTACATTTTTGGAATGTAGAACATCCTGAATAATCTCATTAACTGCTTTTTCAGCCTCGATTAAATTTACCTGAAAAAAAGAGGTTATTCCTATCTTAAATTTCAAGCCTAGAAATTTTTCTATAATAAATGATCTACCAAACAATATCATTGATTCCTTACCAAAGATGCTGTTGGTATTTTGAGGCTGTAAATTATTAACTATCCCATCAAATAAGTTTGGTTCATTGTTTATAATAGTACTAACAAAGCTTTTGTCTTCTATTGTATACGAAGTAATTAAGATTAGAAGTATTTTATTAGTGTAGTTAGATGATCTTATACAGATATGCCGTAATGAGGAACATAAATTATTATCATCTATAATTGCTTTTATTGAGTTTTTTATAGAATAATCTATGCTTTCAGTTAGGATGGGACAGCTGTCAAAGGGAACTATGCTATGACTTTTTCTCTTATAGTATCCAAATTGAATCGTATTCTTACTAGTAATTGTTGCTGGAATTGATGTCTTATTTCGATATTTATAAAATTGCGCTGGAGGATGTATTTCTAATTCTGGAATTAATTGTAAATTTCCTATTCTTAGTAATTTATCCATTACGGAACTAACCTTTAATTGGGAATGATATTTAGTATCTATATGTTGAATAGAACACCCCCCACACTCCTTAAATATTTGGCATTTAGGGATAGACCTCTTATGTGAGTAGGTTAAAACTTTAACTAAATCAGCAATCCAGTAGTTCCTTGCCTTATAAGTTACTTTAACTATCGCAATTTCTTCAGGTATTAGTCCTTGAACACGAACAACTATATTGTTCCATCTACATATACCATCTCCGTTGATATCAAGATCAGTACATAAAACTTTTATTTCAATGCCTTCGCTTATTGTTGGTTCTATTTTCATATAAGCTGCTAATCCAGAATAATCATTTAAAGTTCTCTTAGCTTTCTCATCCTAGACTCAGTTCTAGTCTAATAAGTATTCCATTCCGAGACAGTAAAGACTCGTCTTGGATATGAGAGCTGCAAAGTCAAAGGATATTTCTTGGAAAAAGGTATAGGCAATCTCATTCTAGTCTCATAATTAGTCTTAACCCTAGTCTATATATAGACTTATGGGAACAATATGGAGGGCTTCAACTTATGATCAAAGATCAACAATAAAAAAGGTGCTTTTTGTATAAATATTCAAACGAATGCTCCTGTTATTAATTAATTTTAGAGTGTTCTGCTTAAGTAACTAGCGATATTTAAATCAATCCTTATTAAATAAATCTAATAAGAGCCTTAACCCTGCGTAACTGTATTTAATACAGTTACGCAGGGTTAAAACCTCACTTGCTGCAGTCGATTAAGAGGAGTGATACTCGTATGGACAAGTAATGTCCAAAAATTAATTGAATTAATCTATAATTTTGCATCTATGCATTGAATAACCAACTTGTATGAGCTTTCAATTTAAAATGCTTATTTTTTATATTTTCAAGTGTCTCAGTTAAGTCCAATAATTAGTCTATAGACGAGACTTACCCTGGATGGGTTAGACAGCTAATTCTCAAGTGAATTAGCTTTGGCTCTATTTATTTTTATATAGATCTTTTAGAAGTTGATATGCTTCGTTTATCTGCCTCATTGACTCCGATGAACCTCCTGAGTCTGGGTGATTTGCTAGTGCCTTGGCCTTGTATGAGTCTTTTACTGAAGATAGTGAGATCATCTTTCCAGCTGTAGTAGGCATATCTAATAGCTTTAGTGCCCCATGAACTGTCATAGTTGATTGAAGTGTTTGAAAAGATGTGACATTACTTCTCCTTTTAAAGCTATTCACGAACCTACGTATGAGAGTTGGAATTCTATTAATAAGGCTAATAGTTGCAAAGGGATCTTCGAATACTCCTGCCATGACAACAATCCTCTCAAATGATGGTTTTGTTGTTTTCCAAGAAGAGCAAAACTTTGACATTAGTTTTGATGCTGCATGCCATGTAAAGGGTAGATTTTGAGTATCATCTATATTCGGCCATATTTCTCTTGCTAGCCAGATCATAGAAGCCTCTAGAACTTCTTCATTTGGTTTTTGTCCATATAACGAAAGCCAATGATTAAGAGATTTAGACATACAACTTTTTACCTCTGAATCACTAATGCAATTAAATATAGAATCATAACTAGTATCTATATTATTAGTACGTCCTAAACTTGTTTTTAGACCTTCTGTTTTTCTGCTTACGAAACCTGGTAAGTTAATTCCTTTACTTTTAGTAATTAGTTCCTTTTCCTTGTTACTATTTAAATTAATAATTTCATCAGAACTATAAGTAGGTTCTAGGTTATTCTTTGAAATTCCGGAACTTATTAGAACAATAGAGGTATCCTCTATATAATTATCAGTAGCTAATTTATCTGAAATCTCTTGACTCTTATTTGATCCATCAAAAAGATTTTTATTTTCAGTGAGACTGTCAGAATTCTCCTTCTCATCGAAAATCTCTTCTAATAAGCGTTCAAGTACCGCACCTCTTCTCCTTAGGCCCCACTCCTCCTTTAATTGGTCAAAGTGATTAATTAATTCAATAGGTAGATCTACAGATATTCGTTTAAGACCTTCTTTATCAGTTGGTGGCACAGACGACAAATCTTTTATTTAGGCTAAAGGCATTAATAGATTTCTACAAAACGAAATTTTACTTTTCACATATTGATAGATTACGTTTAAATATGAATGGCTTTCTTACTATTGCAGTTTTTTATTGTGAATAACAAAAATTCCCACACTTCCTTCTTGTCTTTACTATTATATAAAAAATCAAATGATCATGTTTATTGCTGATTTCTGTACATCAAATGATACAGCTCTTAAAAGGAAACAAAACTATCAAAATAAGAAATTGCAAATTCTTAACCTATATAAGGACTCCTTGGAAAGAAGAATAGCTGCTATTTCAGCTTCTATAGAAGTATTAGAACATCAGATTGATAGAGATAGTGTTCCTGAAGTATAGATTTCTAAGTTAATCCTACTACTTCTTCTAGTAATCTAATTGGCCCATTTTGTTTAAGCCACTTATTATCAGATTTATCAGTATTTAAAAGATAACCAGCAAAAGCTAGAGCATTTAAACTAAACCCATGCGCGTTTTCGCTTGATCTTCTTATTACTGTTACCCAACTTGGTGAAAGTAAAATATTGTATGGGTATCTCGGCTTGTTACATAAAGAAGGGCTTCCTAAATCTAAATTACTACAAAGCTCCAAATATATATCATATAAATCTTTTGCACCACACTTAGCATAGTCTTTTGATTTAGATGATATATTATCAATCAATTTATTATTATTAATTTTGAATCTATTCTCAGAAGAATATAAATTTTGTAATGGACAAATATTACATAAATCTTCTCTTCTTAATAACTGAATATGCCTATGTGTCTGGCTAGCCCCAGCTTCCTTACAACTATTGAAAAACCAAAGACCTGTTGTATCTATATCTATGGATTTAATAGCAGCCCAATCAGACATATCTAACCAACCATTTTGTGGTTTCCAATTCCTTGTAATAAGTAGCATGTGTCCTATCTGAACTGGGTATTTATTTAGTATTAATACATGCTCTAGATTAATATTATCAATTTCTAATTCTTTCTCCCATGGACTAAAAGGGTTTTTATTTGGACCGATAATTCTTTTAAATTTTAATGAATCATTTACGAGTATCCTTTTTTCAAAAACTAAGTTTAAATCTGTCTTGATATAATCTAATTTTGTTTCAATTGGACTAAGTGTACCATTTCTTATAGCTTTTTTGCTGGCTGCTAAGGACTTTTGCCAGTAAAGCTCGTTAGTAGCTTTTACCATTGCAGCTTAGATGCAAATGTTGTTATTTTTAATTTCTATACTACTACTATATATTTCAAATACTAAAAAACACAACAAATCTCGGGGAAATTGGCGAGCAGTTTTTGTTTATTAGTTTAAGTTAAGAAAACTAAATTATTTTAATTATATCTTCAATTCTCTTTCATTAATTATCTTGACTCTATATATTTTAAGATAATGTCGCCTTATATAGCTAATTGATCCGCTTATAAACCTCTTAAGCGTCTACTCAAGCTATGTATTTTGAAAGAGCACTCATTCAATACTTGATCTTTTTAGGAAATGAGTAGATCGAATCAAGTCATATTAACAATAATATATTTTAAGATACCTAAATTTGACTTTGTCGAACATTTAACTCAGATCGCTTGTGATGAAATTGATTAGAAGGAAGCTGATAAGCTTTAAATTGTATTTAAATGCAAAATAGTAACAGTTTCTGAAAAAAAAGGTTGACGTAATAGGGGGGGGAAGGTCTAAAGATCAGTCAGTAATATTCCCTCAATGGATTGGGACTTTTCTGAAGACTCAGCTTTTCTAGCTTTATGCGAAGCATTCCATGAAAGTGGTGAAAAATCAGCCATCGAATTTTTAGCCAATGGTGAAGGAGCATTCTTTTATCAGGATTTAATTCAAAATGCGGCTGGAGAAGGAGTGGACCTTAGTGATTCTGAACTAATGACTGAATTTCAAAATGAAATTATAGAAATGATGGAGTACAACAAAAACAATTAATCAAGCGCTAAAATACTTTGCTTTTGAATGCAAGGCCACTATTGCCGTTGTGCTTTGTTCAGGAATCAATTGATCTGATTCATCAATACTTAAACCTATCCGAGATGCATTTAACCATTCAAGTTGTTTCCTAGAATCACTTACTTTTGGGCAAGCTGGATAACCAAATGAATACCTACATCCCCTATATTTCTGAGCTAAAATGGGCCTTATATCGTTAGGTTCCTCGTTATTAAAGCCACATTCAACTCTAATCACAGAATGTGCATACTCAGCTAAAGCTTCAGCAAGCTGCACAGTTAATCCATGAAAAAATAAATAATCGGAATATTTATTATCTTTAAATAGTAGTTGAGAATAACTTGATGCTATTTCACCCATCGTAACAGCTTGCATGGGTATAAAATCGATGGGCAAGTTATTAGTTAAAGGAGCAAAGAAGTCTGCAATGCAAAATCTACTATTTCGCTTTTGTCTAGGGAAACTAAAAGTACCTAATAAATTAGTTTTATTGAAACTATATACTAATAGTTTATTTCCTTCTGAGGCACAAGGGAAGTAACCATAACAAATAGAAGGATTAATTAGTTGTTCTTGTGAAATGATATCTATCCATTTACCTAGAATACTATTAGCCTCACAATCTAAAAATCTTTGATAGTCTTCTCTAGTCTGAGCTTTAGTTTTCTTAAACTGCCATTGGCCACTAAACAATGCATTCCTATCAAGATAATAAATTAGTTTATCCAAACTTATCTCGGATGATTTTATAATCTTTGTATCTGCAAAGGGTGGGGAGATAGGATCTTCTATATTAACTAAATCTGACCTTCTAGTGTCTAAAGGTAATTTAGAAGAAGGTGTTTCCTTATTAATATTATCTATAACAGGTGATTTATCTTTTTGATGACTAAAAATATTTTGTTTTGAATCTAAAAAACCTTTTTTATTATCCCATTTACCATTTGCTTTTGACTCCATATACAAATCCATAAATTTCAGATCTGTAAAAGCATCCTTTCCATAAATGACTTGACCTAAATATGCATTATTACAGTCTTGGTTTACAAATTTTGGTGTTAATGCTGCTCCTCCTAAAATAACTGGAATTGAAATAGAATTTTCATTTAAGGCTTTTAGGTTGTCCTTCATGAAGGCTGTTGATTTAACCAAAAGGCCACTCATTGCAATGCAATCTGCTTTATGCTTAAGTTGTGCATTTATTATTTCACTTATGTCTTGCTTTATTCCTAGATTAATAACATCATAACCATTATTACTTAGAATTATATCTACCAAATTCTTTCCTATATCATGTACATCTCCCTTTACTGTGGCGATAATAAATTTACCCTTAGATGTTTTTATAGAGTCTTCACTTTCAATGAATGGTTCTAGAAATGAAACTGCGTACTTCATAGTTTCCGCTGACTGCAGAACAAAAGGGAGTTGCATTTTTCCAGATCCAAATAAATCACCTACAACCTTCATACCCTCTAACAAGAAGTTATTTATAATTTCAAGAGGCTTATATGTAATTAATGCCTTATTAAGAACAATGTCTAAATCTGTCTTTTCTCCATCTATAATATGTTTCCTAAGTCTTTCCTCTAATGGTAATTTACTAAGTTCTTCTATGTTTCCTCTAATTGAGTTCGAAGTTAAATCAGAAAACAGTTCTGTTAATTTAGTTAAGGGATCATATATACAAATATCATCTTTAAATTCCCTTTTATCGTAAATTAAGTCTAAACATGCCTTTTTATGATTGACATTGATCTTCTGCATAGATAATATTTTTGATGGAGAAACTATTGCTGAATCCAAACCCACATTTAAACATTCTTCTAGAAAAACAGAATTTAATGTAATTCTTGCTGCTGGATTTAAACCAAAGCTTATATTAGATATACCAAGTGTAATATGTACATCTGGATATCTTTGCCTAATCAATTCGATAGATTTGATTGTTTCAAGAGCATTTTTTCTGTCTTCTTCTAATCCTGTAGAAATAGGTAATACAAGAGGGTCGTAAAAAATATCGTGCGCTTTTATTCCATAATCTATAGCATCTTTATATGACCTACTTACAATAGCTAATTTTCTATCTGATGTACGAGCCATACCATCTTCATCAATAGTACCAATAACAACAGATGCTCCATATTTTTTACATAGACTAAGCACTTTTAAAAATCGTTCACTGCCATCCTCATAATTAGTAGAGTTTAGAATACTTTTACCTCCTATTCTTTTTAATCCACTTTCCATTTTCTGATAATCTGTAGAATCAAGCATAATAGGTAGATTTATATTTGTTACGATTTTTGATGCAACAATATCCATATCTCTAATTCCATCTCTACCAACATAATCAACATTTATATCTAATACATGAGCTTGTTCTTTCTGCTGCTGTTTAGCTACTGATATTAATCCATCCCAATCTTCTTTATTAAGCAATTCTCTTACTTTCTTTGAACCACTGGCATTAAGTCTCTCACCTATTATTAAAAAAGAATTTTGTTGTAAATAAGGAGTCATTTCATATAGAGAAGCAAGTCCTTTTAAAGTTTTATGTGGTTTTCTTTTATTCTTACCCTTATCTTTAATCTCATCTACAATAGAACACAACTCTTTGATATGTTCAGGAGTAGTACCACAACATCCGCCTACTACTCTTACACCTAAATCATTTATGAAATTTGATAAATGTAATTTTAATTCGATTGGTTTAAGTCTATAATGTGCTTTTCCACCAACATTTTCAGGTAAGCCCGCATTTGGTATACAACTAATGATAAATGGTGAGTGCTTTGACAAATAAGATATATTATCTTTCATTTGTTCAGGTCCTGTTGCACAATTAAGACCTAATATATCTATATCAAATGGTTCCAATATTGTTATAGCAGAGCTTATATCCGTACCGAGTAACATTGTCCCAGTAGTTTCAATTGTAAGAGAAACCATAATAGGTACTTTGATCTTCTTATTATTAAATACTCTCGTAGTTGCTATAAGCACAGATTTGATCTGAAGAACATCCTGACAAGTCTCTATAACAAGAAGATCAACTCCACCCTCTATTAAAGCTTGTATTTGTTCAACATAAGATTCTGTTAAATCGTCAAAGGAAATATGGCCTAAGGTTGGAAGCTTAGTAGTTGGACCTACTGAACCAGCTACAAATCTAGGTTTACTAGTAGTACTATATTCTTTAGCAATTGATTTAGCTAATCTTGCTGCTTTAACATTTATTTCTGAACAATATTCTGCAATTGAGTATTCTTCTAGAACTATTGCATTAGCACCAAAAGTATTAGTTTCTATAACATCACATCCAGATTCTAAAAATGATCTATGAACTTTCTCAATAATTTCCGGTTTTGTTCTAATTAAGTTTTCATTGCAACCTTCTAAATTAATTCCACCAAAATCTTCTGAACTAAGTTCAAAACTTTGTATAGAGGTACCCATTGCACCATCAAATACAATTATTTTTTCTTCTTCAGATTTAAGGTAGTCAAGAAAGTCTTTCATGTAATTATATCCTTATAAATACTAGAGATATATTCATTAGAAAATTTCTACCTTAGTGATCCAATGAGAAAATGACTGGTCTTTATTCTCTGTTATTGAAATTAGGCTACTTTTTAATTTCTCCATAATAGGTCTGTGAGAATTTAGTAATGTAGTTTCAATTCTCTTAATTGGTGTTATCTTTGCTGCTGTCCCTGTAAGAAATACTTCATCAGAGATAAATAATTCTGTTTTATCTACAGGTCTTTCTATAACATTAATATTATGATGTTTAGCTATCTCAATTACACTTAATCTAGTTATACCTTCCAGAATATCCTGATCCACACCTGGTGTAATTAAGTTTCCATCTCTAACTATAAATAGGTTCATTCCACTAGCCTCACTAACCTTGTCATTACTATTAAGTAACAAGGCCTCATCAAATCCGGATTTTACAGCCTCTGTTTTTGCCAAAGAACTTGTAATATAAGCTCCACTAATTTTACCTCGTAAAGGTAGTGAGCTATCTTGCTGTCTTTTCCAACTACTAATTCTACAGGTAACCCCATCTGGAGATAAATAGTCACCAAGTTCTAATCCATAAATAAAGAAGTCCGTTTCTATATTATGTAATCTAGGAGCTATACCAAGGTCACTTGTATAAACAAAAGGCCTTATATATATTGGTTTAGTAGGTTTATTTGCTCTTAGCCACTTTCTTAAACTTGATAATATAGTTTCCTCTGAAAGTTCAGTTAATAATAATTTCGCACTTTGACTAAGTCTTTTTGCATGTTTATCTGCTCTAAAAAGCAAATAGTTTTTTGGATTCTGAGGATCTGGAATTGCTCTCATTCCTCCGAAAGCACCTGTGCCGTAATGCAGAGCATGAGTAGCTATTGATAATTTTGCTTCTTCAAAAGGGACACACTTGCCCTTAAACCAAGCATAAGGAAGAAAATCATGCATAACTGAAGCGAAGCCTATAAATGATCATTTTTACTCTATGAAACTTGAGTAATCGACGATATTCTTAAATAATAGGCTAATGCATAGAGTAACTTATTTTCCCAGCGAGGAACCTTCTGAAAATTTAGCACTTATAGAACAGCCAGAAGCAGCTGTTCTATATCTCACATCAGTAACGTCAGATATTTCTACTTTGTCATATGTATTACAAGAAAATCCCGATCATCCATTAAATAACAAAATAAGAGCTCTTCTTTTGAATCAGTTAAAAAGCAACGCTTTTATAGACCATTACCTTTCAACAACAGCAAAAAATTCAAAGATCATAATTGTTAGATTTTTAGGATGCAGAGCAGATTGGTCTTATGGTTTTGAACAATTATATTATTGGAGCACAGTTAAAGAAAATAGAAAGCTTATAATATTATCTGGAACTTATGAGCAATTAATAGAATTAAATGGCTTGAGCAACATAGATTATAATTCTTCGTTATTATTAGCAAAACTATTAAAGATAGGAGGATTCCAGAATTTCAGAACATTCCTCAATATTATTAATCAACTTAAACAAGATAATGAAATAGATACCAGAAATGTTAAGGTTACTCCGATAAGCAATCCATATAAATGGGATTGGCGAGAGGACAAACAAAATGATAAAGTGGGTATTATCTTCTACAGTTCTATATTAAATTCTGGAGATACATTATTTGCAAAAGAGATAGTAAATAGGCTTAGGGATAAAGGACTTTGTCCAAGAGCTATTTGGATAAGTTCATTAAAGGATAAAGGTATACAAAAAGATGTTATTAGAATTTTCAGAAAAGAACAAGTTAAGGCTATTGCATGCACTACGAGCTTTGCGTCTGTAGATGTAGAAGAAACAAATTATGGTAAACAAATTTGGGACATATTAAATGTTCCGGTTTTTCAACTTATTACATCTACAAAGTCAAAAAAATTATGGCAAAATTCTAGTAGAGGAATTGATTCTATAGATTTATCATTACAAGTGGCTCTGCCAGAGTTAGATGGAAGAATAACAACAAAGATTACAGCTTTCAAGGAACTAGAATCAGACAATAATAATTTAGCATCACCTATTTATAAATTATACCCAGAAAATAAAAGCATTGACTGGACAGTAGGACTAATAAATTCCTGGATAAGACTAAAATACAAGAAAAATAAAGAATTAAAGATAGTAATTGTATTATCAAATTATCCTGTCAAGGATGGAAGAATTGGTAATGGTGTTGGTCTTGATACACCCGAGAGTTTGTTAATACTACTAGCTCATCTTGAATCAAAGGGATATGAAACAGGAGATTTAACAGAATTAGTTTCACATAAAGATTTAATGAAATTAATAATAAATAGTAGAACTAATTCAAATGAAAGTCAAACCAATCAAGCTCTATCCTATTTACCATTAAATGAATATTATAAATATTGGAACGAATTAACAATAAATACCAGAAAAAGAGTTTCTGCAAAGTGGGGTGAGCCAAATAAAGCTTTCGATTTACATAATAAATCTTTTACTATTAATGGAATACAACTTGGAAATATAGCTATCCTTATACAACCTTCACGAGGATATACGGAAGATAATTATAAGGAAATTCATTCTGCTGTTCTTCCTCCTCCTCATAGATATATAGCGCAATATTTATGGATAAAGAATTGCTTTAAATCAGATGTAATTATTCATTTCGGAAAACATGGAACTGTAGAATGGCTACCTGGTAAAAGTATAGGTCAAGGTGATTCATGTTTCCCACAATTACTGGTGCCAAATATCCCTCATCTATATCCTTTTATAGTAAATGACCCTGGGGAGGGTTCTCAAGCAAAACGTAGGACTCAAGCAGTTATTATAGACCATATGACTCCTCCCTTAGGCAGAGCAACCTTAACTAAGGATCTTGGTGAATTAGAATCATTGTTAGATGAATATTATGAGTCTTTATCATTTGAATCAGACAGGACAATAACATTAAAAACAAGGTTGAATAGGCTTATAGATGATTTAGCATTAAACAAAGTAATATCTTTAGATATTAACGAAGAATATAGTAAAGACGATATTTACAATAACCTAGATTCTTACTTGTGCGAATTAAAAGAGACACAAATTAGAACAGGACTTCATGTATTTGGGAAATTACCCAAATTACAGAAATTAAAAGAATTAGCTTTATCTATAGCATTATCTCCATCATTCTATAGGCCTGGACTTAGCCAGTTATTGTCCAATACAATAAATATTGATGTAGATCCATGGAATGATAAAGAGGGAGAATATATTTCTGAGATTGATAAAAATAAACTTCAAAATCTTACAAAAGAAAAACTATATAAGGTAGGAGATTATATAACATGGATAAATAACCAAGCCATGTATATAGTTGAATATCATACAGAACAATTATTAGGTTACAAAGAGAATATATTAGTTACAAATAAGATTATAAATGAATTTCTAAAGTATATCAATATAATGGAATTAGATCATAATATAGAAATACTGAGAAATGATATAATAATTAAATTAATAGAGAGTCCCAGAAATGAATTAATTTCACTTACTAAAGGTATAAATGGGCAAAGAATAGCAAGTGGACCATCTGGTTCGCCAACAAAAGGAAATCTGAAAGTATTACCTACAGGTAAAAACTTTTACAGTGTAGATCTTAGAGGCCTGCCAACAGAATCAGCTTGGGATTTAGGCAAAAGGAGTGCTGAGAAAGTCTTAGAATTATATCTCTTAGAAAATGGTTGTAATTTAAAAAGTATTGCAATATCTGTATGGGCTACATCGACAATGAGGAATGGTGGAGAGGATATTTCTCAATTGCTTGCTTTAATTGGAATTTCTCCAGTATGGGATCGCAATAGTCGTAAACTTATAGATTTGGAAGTTATTCCATTATCAGTATTAAATAGACCAAGAGTTGACGCAACACTAAGAATATCTGGTCTATTTAGAGATGCATTTCCAAACTTAATAGAATTAGTAAATAAGGCACAAGAAATGATAAGTAGTTTAAATGAGCCAGAAGAATACAATCCTTATTCTCACTTGATAAAACAAGGTGAAGCTACTGGCCGTATTTACGGATCTGCTCCTGAAGCTTATGGAACTGGACTTCAGGAATTAATCAATTTAGGTAATTGGGATAAAGAAGAGGAATTAGCTCAGTGTTATCTGCAATCTAGTAAATGGGTTTATAAAGATAGTAGTGAACCAAAAGAGGACTTAAAAGGACTACAAAACACATTAAAAAGGATTGAAGTTGTAATACATAATCAAGATAATAGAGAGCATGACTTACTAGACTCCGACGATTATTACCAATTCCATGGTGGACTTTATTCAGCTGTTAAATATTTATCTGGGAAAACACCAAAATCCTATTTTGGAGATAATTCTCGAATTAGTAGACCCAAAGTCCATAATTTGTATAAAGAAATTGACAAAGTAGTTCGTAGTCGATTACTCAACGAAAAATGGATAGAAGGTATGAAGGATCATGGATATAAAGGAGCATTTGAAATGTCAGCAAGTCTAGACTACCTTTTTGCTTATGATGCTACTACTGACTCTGTACCTGAATGGTGTTATTCATCTATTTTAAAAGTATGGTTAGAAAATGAATCAACATATAGCTTCCTAATTGAACAAAATCCCTGGGCGCTCAGAGATATAACCGAAAGACTTCTAGAAGCATTTAATAGAGGAATGTGGAAAGCTTCAACTACAGAGTTAGATAAGGTTAGGGACCTTTTGGTCAAATCAGAAAGAAATATTGAGGAATCAAATTTTTAGTAATATCTATCTTCCTAAAAGAGAATATCCGTGTGTATCTGTACCACAAGATTTTAACAATTGATATTCATTCGTTTTCTTATCTATTGATTTACAAATTAAATCGCTATATTTCCATTGTGTCGAATTCTCGTAATCATACCAAACTTCTATGCCTGAAATACCAATCATATAAGCTTTTTCAATAATAAAATTATAATCTAATCTATATCTTGCTGGATGGGCAAGTATAGATATACCCTTGGCCCGTCTTATTGACTCTATGACAGTTTCCGCTCTTAGGAAATTACCTTGAGTAGCTTCACCTTGGATGTAGGGATAAATATAATCAGATTCTATATCTATTCCTAATCCTATTATATGAACTAAACATCCACTTAAGAGACAACTAATTTCAACGCCAGTCCAAAAAACTGGTATATTTTTAAGATTGGAATGACGATTAATCCATTCATATATTATTGGAACTGCAGAAACGGAGTGATGATCTGTAACTGCAAGATGTTTTAAGTTTAATTCGCAAGCCTTATCAATTAACTCTATTGGGTCAAGACTGCCATCACTAAATGTCGTATGACAATGTAAATTGATATTTCTTGGACAGCTATTTCTATCTATAGAATCTAAAATACTTACTATAGGATTTAAATAACTAAAATTACTTAACAAGAGATTTTTCCTTCTTAATTCTTCTAAATCTTGCATAAAACTGTATAGATAATGCCATAAATACTACCAAACCGATAATTAGCCATGTTGCACCATTCGTTGGGAAGTTATTTTTAAAGACAACTAACATAACAACAATAACAAGGAGAAGTGTTGGCAATTCATTTAGAATTCTCAACTGCTTCCCTGTCCATTTACATGAGTTACTTTGCAGAGTAGACATTAATTTATAGCAATAAAAATGATAGGCTAATAAGAAAGCTACAAATAATAATTTAACTTGCATCCATCTCTCATATAACCATGATGGCTGCATAGATAATAGGCCTATTGCCATAGAGACAGTAAGAATCATTCCAGGAGTAGTTATAATATTAGCAAGTCTCTTTTCCATCAGAGAATATTGATCAAAAAAAGGTTTTTGTAAGTCTACGGATAAATCATTAGCTTCTACATGATATATAAATAGTCTTACCAAATAGAAAAGCCCTGCAAACCATACAACTACACCTATTATGTGAAGTGTCTTAAACCATAAGTAAGCCTCTGGAGGTAAGCTCATAAAAATAATATTAGGAAAAAGATTAATCAAACAAATAAGATATTTATCTTTTATAGATTAATTGTAGTTGAGTGAAAATAATGAAAAACTTATTAAGTTATTCCTCATTGAAATAATTCCATATATTAAGTGCTAACTCTTCGCCTACACCTGGAATAATAGCAATATCTTCCCGAGTTGCATGCTGAATAGCCTGTATAGATTTAAAATGAGATAATAAACTTTTTATTCTTTTTGGACCTATTCCAGTTATTTCAGATAAAGCTGATCGTTTTAATCTCGTAGATCTTCTTTTCCTATGAAATGTCAGAGCAAATCTGTGTGCTTCATCTCTAACACGACGAAGCAATATTAAGGGTGGATCTTCCTTGTTACAATCTAAAGGGCTGTTAGCTAATGGTATAAATAACTCTTCATTTTTCTTTGCGAGGGAACACAATTTCACATCTTCTTCAAGCTTTAGATCATGTAACGCTCGGAGAGCAGATTTTAATTGGCCTTTTCCACCATCTATCAAAATTAGATCTGGAAAGTCCGAAGATAGATTTGAACCTAAAATACTTTCCTTATTCTTTTTAGCACAATTTATATCTAACCCCTCCTTTTTATATGTCGACCATCGCTTGAACCTCCTAGTAATGACTTCATAGATAGACAAATAATCATCACTATGTCCTATTTTAATAGAATTATCTTTTATTTTATATTTCCTATAATGATGTTTAGCCGGAAGACCATTTATGAAAACAACTTGAGAAGCTACAGCATCACTACCTTGTATATGACTTATATCATAGCCTTCTATTCTGTGAGGAATAGTTTCTAAATCAAATATATTGGCTAAATCTTCAAGACTATTTTTAGTATTCTCATTTTCCACTGATAATCTGGCTAATTCAATAGTGGCATTTCTTTTAACAAGTTGAATTAACTGGCCTTTTTTATGTCTTTTAGGATTTAAAATTTTTACTTTTTGTCCCTTAAGTTCTGTAATCCATTCTGAGATTAAATCTTGTTTATCTAGTTCAATCTCTACCAATATTTCATTTGGAATCTCAACTTTATTTAGAGTTGAATAATGTTGTTCTATAACCTTTTGTATAACTAATCCTTCATTTAACGATTCTGTGGCAGAAGTAAATGCTAATCTAGCGATTAGTTTACCTGAACGCATTTGAAAAAGTTGAACACAAGTATAAATATCATTTTTCGCGTAGGAAATAACATCTCTATTTATGGATGAATCTGCTTCTATCATCTTTTGTGATTGAATTAACTTATCAATTCCTTCTATTTGAAGTTTTATCTTTAATGCTTTTTCAAATTCCAAATTATTGGAATATTTTAACATTATTGTATTTAATTTAGTTTTCAATTCATCTGTCTGGCCTTCAAATATCATTGATATATTTTTAATCGTTTTTCTATACTCCTGTGATGATATTAATTCTTGACATACACCTGGGCATCTTTCTATAGAGTAATTAAGACATGTTTTATTCTTATATAATGGCCTTAGTCTTTGCCTAACTGGAAATATCTTCTTAATAACAAATAACGTATTCCTAAGTAAAGTTACGTCAACAAATGGGCCATAGAACTTATCTTTAATATGTCTATTTCTTCTTCGCCTTGTAATGAATATACTAGGGTATTTATCACTCCATGATATACATACATAAGGGTACTTCTTATCATCTTTAAGTAATATATTAAAGTATGGCTTATGTTGCTTTATTAGATTAGATTCTAATGTTAGTGCTTCAACTTCTGTATCAGTAACAATAAACTCTATATCACAAATTTGTCGAACCATTAATAAGATCCGAGGGGTTAGTTCGTTATTTTTACGAAAATAAGATTTTACTCGGGTTTTTATTTTTTTTGATTTACCTATATATAAAATATTATCATCATTATCCTTCATAATATAACAACCAGGCAAATCTGGAATTGATTCTACAAGTCGATTTATTTTGACTGAATCATTGCATAGATATATTGGCGTTAAATTTCTATTCAACTAAAAATCAACCTCCATAGGACCAACCAGTTGAAGATAGATTTAACGCCTCTGAATCCTTATGAAGCTTAGCTGTGATTACTTCTGCTACGAAGATAGTATGATCTCCATTTTCTACAGAACCAACAACATTACATTCAACTCCGCCAATAGCATCATCTAAAATAGGTAATCCTTCATTACCAAAAGTGTAAGATGTAGATTCAAATCTGCCACCAAGGCCGTTCTGAGGTTTAAAAAATACTGCCGCCAAGTCTTTTTGATCAAATCGTAAGACATTCAAACAGAACTTATTTGTTCTTTTGATAATTCCATGGCTTGATCCATCTGCTCTTACTGCCATTACGACTAATGGAGGTGCGAAAGATCCTTGTGTTACCCAACTGGCTGTAAAACCATTGATATCGTCTCCCTCACGTACAGTACAAATAAAAAGACCATGAGGTATCTTTCTTAGCAGAACCTTCTTTGCTTCTAAATCGAGTTGCATAGTCTTCTTGATTTTTACTAACCTTAATGCTTAATAAAAAAAAGAACAATCCAGAAACAAATTCATGAAAGTATTATACCCAGGTAGTTTTGATCCTCTAACATTTGGTCACTTAGATCTTATATCTAGAGCGAGTGAACTTTTTGGAAGTGTAATTGTGTCAGTACTAGAGAATCCAAATAAAAAATCCACCTTTTCTATAGAAAGAAGGATTGAACAAATTCAGGAAGCAACAGATGATATAGCAAATATAGAAGTAGTCTCATATAAAGGATTAACTATTGATTGCGCAAAACAATATAATGTAGAAATTATATTAAGAGGCTTGAGGGCTATGAGTGACTTTGAGTATGAGTTACAAATAGCTCATACTAATAGAACTTTAAATAATTCAATTGAAACAATATTCTTGGCTACTGAATCTCACCATAGTTTTTTAAGTAGTTCTGTAGTAAAGGAGGTAGCAATGTTTGGAGGTAATGTAGAACATATGGTTCCCAGAATGATAGCCAAAGACCTGCATAGTATATTTAAGGTTTAAATTAACTATTACAACTAGAATGTTTATGTACAGAAGAAAGAATATCTGTAAAATAAATAGGACTATAATCTAAACTGGTACTAATAATACTTACAATTACCTTGCCATGTGGGGTAAATAGATAACCAGACAAGGATCTTATCCCAGTTAGAGTTCCAGTTTTACCATAAAATTTATAATTCGTAGACTTTGATATATATTTGTCTTTTAGGGTGCCTCTAGCTCCTACCAGAGACATAGAAGATATATAGTAATCCTTATATTTATGTTTACTCATATAGTATAGTAAATGAGAAATAGAATGAGTGGTTGTCATGTTTTTTCTTGATAGTCCACTACCATCATGAATATAAATAAAACTAGAATCTATTCCTTTAGCAATTAACCATTTAGATAAACGTAGAGAGGCAATTGATGAATCCCATGACTTTGCTGTATTCCTGAGTAGTACTTCGCTTGTAAAATTATGACTATCAGCATTTGCTAAACTAAGTAACATATATAAAGGAGCAGATTCCTTAGAATAAATTAATTTCCTTTTTGAGAACTTCTTATAATTGGAATTATCTATAATATCTACATTATAATTTAGATTGAAAGTTTTTAATGACTTATGCAGATTATCTTTAAAGTATAAAATAGGTTCTTTAAGAGAGTATGTATTAGAATTGCTAGCTATTGCCAACCTAGTTATAGGAGATGCATATGTATAATTTCTATCTGAATGTGGCCACGAAGAAGGCCACCACAAATTCTTATTCTCTTCATAAATAACTATTTTTGGAGTTGCATAAGTATAATATGGGTGAGATTTTATTATACTTGCCATACTAATGAAATCTGTTTTATTTAAATCAGGGTCTCCTGTACCTTTTATTTCATAAAAGCCCTTGCTATTTTTATATATTTTAGTTCTTAATTTATAATAAGGTCCAAGCTTATCAAGAGCATATGCGGTTGTATATAATTTTAGATTAGACGCCGGTATCCTCATCGTACGTCCATTCACATCAGTAATAATATTTGAGCTTGAATCTCTTACAGTAACGCTCCAGTTATTTACATCCTTAGACAAGATACTATTAATATCTTGTTGCATTAATGTACAGATTTTGATTTTATCAGTAAAAATAAAAGTTTTAAAAGCATTACTACTTTTAATTATGTATCTAACAAAGATATCCTTATATATAAAGAAGTTGGCTAAAGATACTAATAGTATAGAAAAATAGATATATCTTTTTAATTTACGCATATATCAATTAATACTGTCTTTAATAGTTTCACCATTAGGTCTCGATGCATAGGAATTAGAAAATCTATATCCATCACTATATCTTTTAAATAAAAACCAGTCTTGAGGGTACTGGTGTAGTAAAGCTCCTTTAGTAAAAGGTTCAATTGAATATGAATTTATCCATGAATTGATAAACTTGCTCCTACGTTCTCTTCCTACATATCCTACTCCAATTGATGTTTCTTCGAGTTTACCATTAAACATAATTAGTCTATTATTTATTTTCTCAGATAAATCTACAAACTCTTCATAATCAAAAGGCTGTGGGCTAACAACTAAAAATAGTTTGTTTTCAAAGTTATCCTTATTAACTATTATTTCCTTAAAAGTATATATCTTATTAGCATATCCTTCATAATCTCTTCTAGCCAATGCTGCTCCACCAAAGTCCGAGAAAACAACATTAATATCATAATTATTATCTTGTAAGAAAGACATAACCCTAAATATTATAGGCACAATTTTAATACCTTCAAATCTTAATTCAACTGAGATTCTCTTAAAATTAGTCTTATTTAGACATAGCAAAAGCGAATTCTTAAGTGATATTTCACATTCTTTTAAATCCTTAGGTAAAGATTGGTATTGTTTTTCGGAATCCATCTAGTTTTATTTAGTAATATCATTAATGATACTATTAATACTATTATATACCAATTGAATATCTAAATCCTTTATCCAGCTACCCAAAGATAATCTTAGATTTGACTTAAGATATTTCTTAGATATACCTGTTGATTCCAATACGTAACTGTCTTTATCCTTATTCATAGTACAAGCGCTTCCACTGCTTACATAAATGCCAATTTTTGATAACTCAGTAACAACCCTTCTGCTCGATATGGGAACTCCTTTATGTGTTAGTAAAAAAGATAGATGATTAGGGAGTCTTATTATTGGATGACCAGTTAATGACAATTCATCTATTTTCAATAGTTCTGCTCTTAATAAATTAGTTAAAATTGTCGTTGTTGTCTTCTCAAAGTTCAATTGATCATCTGCAATAGTTGAAACTGCATTTAACTCTTCAAGAGCAACAGCCATACCCTTTATTAAAGGGATAGCCTGTGTTCCCATTCTAATTCCATATTCTTGACTATGCTTATAATTACTTTTTAGCAAATTAATATAATCCAAATCAATTATTAATAATCCAATACCTTTAGGGCCTCTAAACTTGTGAGCTGAGGCTGATAATGATGATACCCGAGTAGAAGAAAAGTTTATAATTCCTTGAGGTATTACTTGCGTGGCATCTGTATGAAAATAAATACCTTTTTGTTTGCATAGATTAGCTATATAAGAAATTGGTTGCAGGCTTCCTATTTCACTTTGCCCCCAAATCAATGAGACTATTTTTGTAGGGTATTTCAAAAACTCGTCTAAATACTTCATATCGATAACACCAAATTTATCTACAGGCCAACGGACTAATTCCCAGCCCGATTTTACGAGCTGCTGAGCTGAATATATTACTGAAGGATGCTCAACTGAACTTATTATTATTCTTCCTGGTGACATATTATTTGCTGTTTGATTTAATGCTATATATACGGATTCTGTAGCTCCAGAAGTAAATATTATTTGTTCTGGAATAATAGAAAATTTTTCAGCTATAATATATCTACTTTGTTCTAAAATATAAGCAGCTTTAATTCCCTCAGTATGTAAACTAGATGGATTACCCCAAAATTTATTCTGAATTTCATGAATTTCATGAATTACTTTCTCTGATGGCGGGCTAGTAGATGAAGCATCAAGGTAAATATCCATTTCTTTTTCTTTCATTACTTGAATGTTAAATTGAAAAATGTCCCGCAAAAACAAATTTGGCCGGTCCAGTCATAAATATATCCCCTTCATTATTTGGCCAATGTATTATTAATTCTCCTCCAGGTAATTTAGCTTTAACTTTCTCTTCGCACAAGTTTAAAAGAGAGCTAACTGCCAATACAGCGCAAGCACCAGTTCCACATGCTTCAGTAATACCAGCTCCTCTTTCCCATACTTTGATACAAATATTTTTTCCATCTTCAATATTAACAAAATGAACATTAGTTTTATTAGGGAACCTATAATCTTTTTCTAATAAAGCCCCCCATTTACTAATTGGTAAATTACTCAACGTCTCTAAATACAAAACCATGTGTGGGTTTCCCATACTAACTGCATAAATATTAAGTAATGATTCTTCAATCATTACTTGGCCATAAGGAATATTTTTATAATTAGCCTCGAGTGTAGTAGGAATCAAGTTTTTATCAAAAATCGGTGTTCCCATATTTACTTTAATATCTTTAGTCTCGGTAATTAAGGATTCAATATTTCCAGCGAGTGTTTCTATTATAAAGGGTGATTTTGTACTTAACTCTCTATATTCATGCAAATATTTAATAAGACATCTTATACCATTTCCACACATTTCTGGGATAGAGCCATCCGAATTTACAATTTTCATATAAGCAATACCCTTGTTTTTGGGAGGCAGAATAAAAATAACGCCATCAGCACCTATCCCTAATCTTCTATTGCATAAATGTTTTATATAAGTTGGATCATTTAACAAAGGCATATTTATAAACTCAGATTCTAGTAAATCTATTAAAATGAAATCATTGCCTATACCATGATATTTTTTAAAGTTAACGCGTTTCATAAGAAAAGATTTTAATTACTTAGTTGTGTCAAAGTCATCCTATTACAGAGATATTGATAGATAATTAATCACTTCTCTTGTAAGGTTATAGTTTAATACATAATTTATCATTAAAAGAAATAAGTGACGTCATACGAAGATCAGCAACCAATCTATAGCGATTCCACAAATGCCTATAATCCTACCTTATTAGAACAAAAATGGCAGGATCAATGGCGTAAGACATCTCTTTATAAAACAACGGAGCCTAAAGCAAATCAGAAGACATTTTATGCCTTATCCATGTTCCCATATCCATCTGGAAATTTGCATATGGGTCATGTTAGAAATTATGTAATAACAGACGTTATAGCAAGATATCATCGAATGCTTGGTTCAGCTGTACTTCATCCAATGGGATGGGATGCTTTTGGATTACCGGCAGAAAATGCAGCTATTGATAGAGGCATAGAAGCAGATATTTGGACTAAGCAGAATATAAAACAAATGAAGACTCAACTTGTAAAACTAGGTCTATCTATAGATTGGGATAGAGAAATTACTACCTGCAAAGAAGACTATTATAAATGGACTCAATATATCTTTTTAGAATTATTAGAATCCGGACTGGCATATCAAAAACTATCAACAGTTAATTGGGATCCAATAGATAAGACTGTTTTAGCTAATGAACAAGTTGATTCTCAAGGTAAGTCCTGGAGATCAGGTGCAAAAGTTGAAAAGAAAAAATTAAAGCAGTGGTTCCTAAAGATAACAGACTATGCAGAAGAACTTCTTAATGATCTTAACCTGTTAAAAGGTTGGCCAGAAAACGTAAAAACAATGCAATCAAATTGGATTGGGAAGTCAACAGGTTCAGAAATAGAATTTAAAATAAAAGATAATAAAAATACAATCAGAATATTTACAACAAGGGCAGATACTCTATATGGAGCTACTTATATTGTCTTGGCTCCTGACCACCCTTATGCAGATATAATAGTTAATCCCGAAAGAAAACAGAAGTTAATAGATTTTAGAAAACAGATAATAAATCTTAGTGAGCAAGATAGAACATCAGAAAATAAAGAAAAAAGTGGAATATTTTTAGGCTCGTATGCAATTAATCCTATAAATAACAAAGAAATTCCTATATGGATAGCAGATTACGTCTTGTCGTCATATGCCACTGGAGCAGTAATGGGTGTACCAGCTCATGATCAAAGAGACTATAAATTTGCACAAAAATATAAATTACCAATTACTTATGTTATTTCTAAAGATAAAAATCACCCATTAGAAAATATTGATAAAGCTTTCACATCTAAGGGTATTTTGGTTAATTCAGATGAACTTAATGGCTTAGATTCTGAAAAAGCAAAGGAAGTAATAACTGAAATTGGAATTAGAAATAATTGGGCTAAAGAAAAGGTAAGTTTTAAACTAAGAGATTGGCTAATTTCGAGGCAGCGATATTGGGGTTGTCCTATACCAGTTGTACATTGTGAACGATGCGGCGTCGTTCCTTACCCTAAGGAATCATTACCATTAGTGTTATCGAAAAATAATGATCATAGAAGAAAGAAGTCAATGGAATGTCCTAATTGTAGTAATAATGCATTTATAGAAACTGATACAATGGATACATTTATGTGCTCCTCATGGTATTTTCTTAGATATGTAGACTCATTAAATACGTCAAAACCTTTTGATTTAGATTTAGTTAATAAATGGCTACCTGTAAATCAATATGTTGGAGGAATAGAACATGCTATTCTACATCTATTGTATTCCAGATTCATAGTAAAAGCTTTAAATACTAGAGGCTTAATAGACATAAAAGAACCTTTTGAAAAACTACTAACTCAAGGTATGGTTCAAGGGGTGACCTACAGAAATCCTACCACTCATAAATATATAATTAAAGATAATATAAACGATTTAACTAAGCCAAAAGATCCCGAAACAGGAGAAGAACTGGAAATTCTATTTGAAAAAATGTCAAAATCAAAATTTAACGGCGTTGACCCATCAAGTGTTATAGACAAATATGGAACAGATACAGCTAGAATGTTTATTTTATTTAAAGCACCCCCTGAAAAAGACTTAGAATGGGATGATTCTGATGTAGAAGGTCAATACAGATTTATTAATCGACTTTGGCGACTAATTGATAAAGTTAGCAACTCTAAGCCATTTATAAAAGTTAAATATAAGCAATTAACTCTACCTACAGATCTAACTAAGAAAGAAAAGGAATTAAGGAAAATACTTCATAAAACTATTAAAGAAGTAACTAATGACTTAAATGATAATTCACAATTCAATACAGCATTATCAGAATTAATGATTTTATGTAATGCATTATATAATAGCCTTGAAACTTGTAGACATGTTGTTATCACTGAATCTGTAATTAATCTGACTTTATTATTAGCTCCTTTTGCTCCACATCTATGTGAGGAGTTCTGGTCATTACTAGGACAAGATGGAAGTGTGCATAACCAATCATGGCCCCTATATGAAGAATCAACTTTGATAGAAGAATGTTATAAATTGGTTATACAAGTAAATGGAAAAGTTCGAGGCTTTATTGAAGTTAATACAGAGGATAATGATGATATATTAAAAAAGAAGGTCTTAGATACTGATATTGCCAGGAAATGGTTGGCTCAAAATAAACCTAGAAGAATAATATTAATAAAAGGAAAGATTATTAATATAGTTATCTAATTGGATCTGGATATTAATAGAGATTTAGGATTACACCAATCTCCTTCAAAATTATATTTATTATTATTTGAAGAAAGGTGCCTTAATATCATAAATATAGATTCAGGAGATGAATCAGGTATTCTATTTGCAATATCTTCTATTGAATGGCTTTTATGATCATTTAATATAAGTTCTATATTAGACTGCAAACTAAGTATGTTAGAAGCTGCTTTTTTACCTGCCTCTACTCCAGGCTGATGATAGGCATTAATATCTATTAACTCAGCATAAAGTCCTACTGAACGTTCGAAAAGAGCAATCAAGGCACCTAGTGAATAAGAATTAAATTTTCTAATAGTTATTGTCAGACTTTGTCTATCATTTTCTGACAAAGCAAGTCTAGTTCCTTGTAAAAAACCAGATAAATAATCCCCAGGAGCTTTCTTATTGATTTGTGGAACTTCTTTATTATCTTGTAGTATTTCAATAAAAACAACAAAGAAGTTATCTATTCCATCTCTTAATTGTTGAACATACGCATGTTGATCTGTTGAACCTTTATTCCCATAAACTGCTAATCCTTGATTAACCCTTACACCTTTTCGGTCTATTTCCTTACCAAGTGACTCCATAACTAATTGCTGTAAATATTTACTAAAGACTTCTAATCTATCTTGATAAGGTAAAACAACCATATCTCTAAGGCCTTTACCATCTCCAGAGAAATACCAAGAAGAAGAAAGCAAAGCCGCTGGATTATTATAAATATCAGTTCTTCTTGTGATTTTATCCATAGTTGAAGCACCTTCAAGAAATGGGGAAATATCTTGCCCAATGAGAACTAAAGGCAGAAGACCAACTGCTCCTGTAATACTTGTTCTACCTCCGACCCAATCAGGTAAATCAAAACGTTTAAGCCATTTTTCATTCATTGCTTTGATATCAAGATTGCTATTTTTCATCGTGATAGCCACTGCCCTGGAAGACCAATCAATGCAATTCTTATCAACAAAATGTCTCGTTTGATCCATAGCTATCTGAGGTTCTGGAGTTCCACCTGATTTGCTTACTACTACAAATAAAGTAGTTGATAAATTATTCTTTAAAGAATTTAATTTCTGATTAATACCATTAGGATCTACATTATCTAGAAAAGTAAATCTAAGTCCCTGTTTAGTTTCCTGAAGGGCATTAACAAGAAGAAGTGGGCCTAATCCACTGCCTCCAATGCCTATCCACAAAACATCTGTAAAAGATACACCTTGATCATTTTTAATCTGACCACTTAAAATTAGTTTGCCAAATTGATCAATATCTGATATCTCAGTCTTAATAGACTGAGCAATTTCATCATTAGGGGCAATATCTGGGTTACGTAGCCAATAATGACCTACTTGTCTTTGCTCATCTTTATTCGAGATTGCTCCGTTCTCAAGCTCATTAAGTGAGAAAAAGGCTTTTTTATAGCGATCTAACAAATTGTCTAAATCATTTTTTATAAATTTCATCCTGCTTATATCAAGCCATAGATCTATTTCCTTATCAAAAAAAAGCAGATCGCAGTATCGATTCCATTGATCGTTATTTATATTTTTATTTAGATCCGGAGAGGTCATTTCTTATAGCTGAGTTTCGTAATTTTAAAGGATATTTCAAGTATGGATCATTTGGAAAGAAAAAGTATGGTTTATTTAAAAAACAAATTAAATGGATGGCTAATCAAAAAAATGCTTATAATAGAAATAAATACTGTCTTATTAAATATAGATTTTAATCAACTTATTATGAGTAATATATTTTCCAATCAAATTATAAACCCATATTTTAAAGAATTACCTAGATTTACTCCAAAGATTAAACTAGGAATATTAGCTTCTGGCAAAGGTTCTAATCTTGAAGCAATAATACAAGATATCAATAGAAATATTTTAGATGCAGAGATAATGTGTTTAATCGTTAATAACAACAACTGTGGGGCTATAGAAAAGGCCAAGAAGTATAATATTCCTTATAGTATTATAATACATCAGGAATATAAAACTAGAGAATCATTAGATGAAGCAATAATATCTAAATTTAATTCATATAATGTAGAAGCAATAGTAATGGTAGGATGGATGAGAATCGTTACAAATATTTTATTAAAAGAGTTTAGAGGTAAAGTTATTAATCTACATCCTTCTCTACTTCCTAGTTTTAAAGGTAAAGATTCCATTAAACAAGCCCTTAAAAACAAAGTTAAGTTTACTGGATCTACAGTACATTTAGTCGAAGAAGAAGTTGATTCTGGAGAAATACTTGTCCAAACAGTATTACCTATAAATGATAGTGACAATGAAGACTTATTACGAGAGAGAATAAAGAAACAAGAGCATAAAATAATTAGTTTAGGTATCGCACTAGCTGCAATGAGATGGCGTAAATGATTATTAACAGCTATGGGTAAAATGTATCTATTGGTAAGTTAACATCATGATTAAAACCCGACATCAGGTTTAAGTTTTGTATTGCTTGACCTGCCTGCCCCTTAATTAGATTATCTATAACTGACATAATTACTAATCTTCCATTACGTTTATCAACTTCTACACTAATTAAAGCCTTGTTCGTATATCTTACCCACTTTGTTTGTGGATAAATACCAACTGGAAGAATAGAAATTGTATTATAATTTCTATACACTGTTTCTAATACTGTTTTACAATCTTCTGCAGTTAGACCCGGGTCTCTTAATCTCGCATATATTGTACTCAATAGACCTCTTACCATAGGTACCAAATGCGGCGTAAATTGTATATTTATATTTACTCCTGAAGCAATACTAAGTTCTTGTTCTATCTCCGAAGTATGTCTATGACCTATAACTCCATAAGGTGATATTGATTCAGAAGCTTCAGAAAGTAATAAATGCTCTTTTGAACTTCTCCCGCCTCCTGAAGTTCCACTTTTGGAATCAATAATTATGCCATCTGTTTCGATAAGCCCTTGTTTTAAAAAGGGAACTAAAGGTAATAAACAAGAAGTAGGGAAACAACCAGGACAGGCGACAAGGTTTGAGCATTTAATATTTTCACTATTTAATTCTGGTATACCATAAGTTGCCTCCTCGCATAAATCACTATCTTTCCTTATAGAACTTTCGGATTCTTTCTCATATACTTGTTTCCATAAATCCAAAGATCGATATCTATAGTCGGCGGATAAATCTATTACTCTTAAGTTCTTATTTAGTAAATCTGGAGTAATTTTTGATGAAACTCCATTTGGAAGGCTAAGAATTACGAATTCGGCAGATTGAGAGATTTTATCTAAGTCAATCTCCTTTATAACTGGGTTATTTGTTAATGGTAGAAAAGGAAATATTTGATTCCAAGTTCTATTAACAGTAGAATTGCCAGCTAAATAGGAGATTTCAAAATGCGGATGATTTTTTAATAGGCGAATGGACTGTATGCCACCATAACCTGAGGCACCTATGACAGCGACACGCTTTGGATTATTATTTGAATAGTTCATAATAAAATAATATACGTTTTCTTAAATACGACGAACTTAAGCAAGAGTTCAATAACAACAATAATCTCCCATTTCCTAAGAGAGGAATCAATTGAAAGACAAAGAACCCTTAAATATCAAATTTGATTATATTGCTGATGCCTTAGCGGCTATTAGGAACGGAGAATGTGTAGTAGTTGTAGACGATGAAGGTAGAGAAAACGAAGGTGATCTTATTTGTGCGGCTCAATTTGCAACTCCGCAACAAATTAACTTTATGGCTACAGAAGCTAGAGGTCTAATTTGTCTTGCAATGGGAGGCGAAAGACTAGATAAATTAGATCTTCCTCTGATGGTTGACAGAAACACAGATTCAAATCAAACAGCATTTACTGTAAGTATTGATGCTGGTCCAGAATATGGTGTAACGACAGGAATATCAGCTGAAGATAGAGCAAGGACTATACAAGTTGCCATTAACCCATCAACAAAGCCTGAAAATCTTAGAAGGCCAGGTCATGTTTTTCCTCTTAGAGCAAATAAAGGAGGCGTACTAAAAAGAGCAGGTCATACAGAAGCAGCTGTAGATCTTTCACTCTTATCTGGATTATCGGCTTCAGGCGTTATTTGTGAAATACAAAATACAGATGGATCAATGGCACGGTTACCAGAATTAAGAAAATATGCAAAAAATTGGGGCCTAAAAATAATAAGTATTGCTGATTTAATCAGATATAGACTAGAGAATGAAAGATTCGTTTTTAGGAAAGCTTGTACAAGATTACCTAGTATTTTTGGGGATTACGAAGCCATCGGCTATACAAATGAATTAGATGGAACTGAACACGTAGCATTAGTAAAAGGGAAAATAGATGAACTTAAGGAACCCGTTCTTGTAAGGATGCATTCAGAATGTTTAACTGGTGATGCGTTTGGTTCACTTAGATGTGACTGCAGGGCACAATTAGAAGCTGCTCTAACTAGGATTTCTGAAGAGGGCGAAGGAGTTGTAGTTTATTTACGTCAGGAAGGTAGAGGTATTGGATTAATAAATAAATTAAAGGCATACAGTCTTCAAGATGGAGGTTTAGATACAGTAGAGGCAAATGAAAAGCTTGGTTTTCCTGCAGATCTAAGAAATTATGGTGTAGGTGCTCAAATACTCACTGATCTGGGCATAAATAAATTAAAGTTGTTAACAAATAACCCTAGAAAAATAGCTGGACTAGGAGGATACGGCATACACGTGGAGTCACGAGAGCCACTTGTTATTTCTCCTACTGATTATAACGCCGAGTATCTAGAAATAAAAAGGAAAAAGCTAGGTCATTTCATAGATGAGAGCCATATTAAAGAAACAAATAAATATTATGTTATCTATTGGGATGGAGCTGCTTCTGCACAAATGCTTTCAATATTTAAAAGTCAAGCGGATGAAATATCGATTGAAGAAGGTATTGAGATCAATCCAGAAAATTCATCACGATTACTTGCATTATGGCAAAGGCCACAATTTGTTTGGAGATTGAAAAATTGTACTAACATAGCTTCAACATCAAAATTATTAAATACTATTAGTAAGTGGCAAGGTACTAAAAAAGTAGGAATATTTTTATCTAATAATAAGGAGCAAGCAATACATCCTTCTCAAAACTTGCAAACAGAGTATGCATCAATAAAAGATTTACAAAATGGAATTTATAAAGCTATTGATGAAATAGATTCTAATATATTGCCATTCGTTTTAACGTGGCATTAATATTATTTTAGCCGACAATTGTAACCTTTTTTATTACAGATCCATTGTCTAGCTTAAGAACAATATCAATATCATCAGTATGCCCAAAAACAGTATGAACTCCGTCTAAATGAGGTTGAGGTTCATGAACTAGAAAAAACTGACTACCTCCTGTATTTTTACCTGCATGGGCCATGGATAAAGATCCTGCTATATGCTTCTTTTCATTTATTTCACAATCAATACTATAACCGGGACCTCCTGTGCCTGGAATTCCCGACGCTCCTTTTCTGCTATTTGGGCAGCCCCCTTGAGCCATAAAACCTTTTATGACTCTATGGAATGTCAACCCGTCATAAAAGCCTTCATTTACAAGCTTTACAAAATTAGCAACAGTATTAGGTGCGTATGTATCAAAAAGATTTATTGATATTTCGCCAAAGTCAGTATTCATTACAGCTTTCATCTTTTCAAAAACAAAGTTCTCTATTATTATAATAATAAAATTCCTATGAATTATAAAATAAATAAATATTTTAAATTCATAATCTCTTCTTAAATATATCTTGGTTTACAGACTTTAAAGCTTTGCGTAAACTACCGTCATTTCTTATAAGTAACTCATTAGCTTGGTCAAAAGAAACACCAGTCAATTTTATTAAACAAGATAATTTAACGGAACCATTAGACTGATCTAGTAGTTCTAAAGCTTCTTCTTTTTCTACTTTAAGAATATCATTCATAATCCTTAAAGCTCTATCTAACAATTTGCTATTCTTTATTGATAAGTCAATCATTTTATTTGAATATACTTTACCTAATTTAATCATAACCCCTGTAGAGATAATATTTAGAGTCATTTTAGTTGCTGTAGCTGCTTTTAACCTAGTAGAGCCACTTATAATCTCAGGACCTGTTACTAGTCTAATTATAACATCACTATTTAATTTTACTTGGCAATCTGGAACACAAGTAATTGCTATACTTAATGCACTTATTTGCATTGAATAATCTAAAGCTGAAAGTACAAAAGGTGTTGTGCCTCCTGCCGTTATTCCTATAAGACAGTCTTTAGAGCTAAAATGTCTAGATTTTAATTCTGTAACCGAAAGTGTTCTATCATCTTCAATATTTTCTGAACTATTTGTCATAGCGTTTATTCCACCTGCCAAGACAGCTTGAATCAAATCTGGTTTAGTACAGAAGGTAGGAGGGCATTCAGCAGCATCTAACACTGCTAATCTTCCAGAAGTACCAGCTCCAATATAAAAAAGTCGTCCATTATTTCTTAATCTATCCGAAATTCTGTCTATGCATATAGCTATTTCATTACTTGCTTTTGCAACCGCTTGCTGTGGCTTTTTATCCTCCTCTACAAAGATATCTACCAATTCCTTAGTATTTAAATTATCTATTTCTTTACTAATAGGATTAGATTGTTCAGTAATAATATCTCTTCTATCGATATTATTTGAATTGTAATCAGTAAACATTTATATTCAAAGAAGATTTTCTAATTGCTTTTTTATTAAATCTAGTTTATTCGAAGGAATTCTTGAATTTTCCTCTTCAATATTGATATTATCTATAGGCTGAGAATCTATATTATTAACTGGAGGTGATATAAGTAATCTATCCTCTTCAGATTGAGGTATAAAACCTTTTTTTACAAATCGAGACTCATATCCTGCTTCATAACAAAAATTTTCTATCTCAGATTTCTCTATTATCTCCACTTTTGGAACAGGAAAATCCTGGGCATCTAAAAGACCACAATATCTTTCAGCATCATCTATATCTTCAAACATAAGAACAATGGTTTTACCTTTTAAATCAATAGAATGAATACCTTCATCTTTTGTACCTACTTGATAAAGTAATACATGTACAAACATAAAATTTTATTTATTATTATATAACTATAATATTTTATATGTCATTAATAGCCAAATCATGCAATCTTCTATACAAAGCTACTTCAGAATCTGTTAAATCAGCAGGTAAGACCAAAACTATCTCAACTATTTGATCACCGCATATATCATTGCATTGAAGACCACGGCCTTTTAATCTTAATAGTCTGCCAGAGGAAGATTTAGGAGGCACTTGCAAAGTTACTGGTCCATCAAGCGTTGGTATTTCTACTCCACAACCAAATAAAGCATCTTGTGGAAATAACTCAAGCCGATACATTACTCTTAAGCCATCTATTCTCAAACCTTCTTCAGTTTCAACTCTAATTTGAATAAAATGATCTTTTCCTCCCATAACTACTCCTGGTAACCTTAGTCGCCAGCCATCACCAGAAAAAGGAGGAGTTGCAAATTCAACAACAGTTCCGTTATTTAATTCAATTTCTACAGTAGTTCCATTAAGTGCTTCTAACGGAGTTAAAGACACAACAGTTTCAATGTCATCTATCTGGAGAACAGGTGGCGGTTGAGAAGGATATGGAGCTGGTTTAACATTTTCTGAATACAAATCTTCTTCTTCAAAATCATTAGATTCAAACTCATCAGAATATTTTATGTCTTCTTGATATTCATTACTGATGTCATTAGATGAGATGCCTAATACAACTTCCAAGTATTCACTGTAAGAAGGAAATCCAGTTGAAAACAATTCATTAGGCTTACTAAAATTAATAGCTTCCCAAGCAGATCTTTTATTAGGGTCACTTAATACTGCATATGCCTCATTTACTAATTTAAATCTCTCTTCTGCATTTGAATCATTAACATTTAGATCCGGATGCCATCTCCTTGCTTCTTTTCTAAATGCAGTTTTTATTTGTGATATATCACTGCCTGGAGATACACCTAATATTGCCCAATAATCTAGACTAGTTGTAGTAGTCATTGTCCCACCTATCTAGTTCTTTTCGACCATAATCCCTTTCTCTTTTACCTTCATTCGGGTTATAATCCCAAGGGTCATCATCCCAGTAGTCATCTGAAAACAATTCATCTTTTAATGAGCCAAAAGTATTCTTAATTCCCTGAATAGGATTATTATCTACTCGTTTTTCTGCCGATATTCTTCTATTTAATCCAAATAATGCTTCTTGTAATGCTGATACTGCTAAATCTAATTCAGCTAGATCATTAATTTCCAAGAATTCTTGAACATCCCTTAAAGCTACTTCAACAGCTCTTTGTTGCCTTTCAGCTCCATACGGACCAAATTCTAATGCTACATCTCTTAATCTCCTTTCTGCTTGAGCTATTAAAGTTAAAGCATTATTCTTTTGATCAATAGAAGCTCGCTTTCTTCTATCAAAATCTGCTTTTTCTTGAGCTTCTTTTATTAACTTATTAACTTCATTTTCATTCAGGTTAGAACCTCCATTAATACTAACTGATTGCTTTCTTCCAGTAGTTCTATCTGTTGCACTAACTTGTAATAAACCATTTGCATCTATATCAAAGGCAACTTGAACTTGAGGCACACCTCTTGGTGCTGGTGGTATTCCTGAAAGACGAAATTTACCTAGCGATTTATTATCATTTGCTAATTGACGTTCTCCCTGCCAAACATTAATTTCTACTGAAGATTGATTAGCTTCAGAAGTACTAAAAACATCTGCCTGTCTTACTGGAATTGGTGTATTTCTTGGAATTAATACTTTCATCAAACCACCCACTGTCTCCAAACCTAAAGAAAGAGGTGTCACGTCATTTAACAAAAGGTCTCTTAATTCACCAGAAAGGATCCCAGCCTGAACTGCTGCGCCTACTGCAACAACTTCATCTGGATTAACTGATTGAGATGGCTCAATGGGAACAATCGTACGTATTAACTGATGAACCATTGGCATTCTCGTACTTCCACCAACAAGGACTACATCATTGATATCATCTGCTGTCCAACCTGAATCATTAAGAGCAGTTTCAACAGGTATTAATAATCTATCAATTAAGTCCTTACAAAGATATTCAAATTTTCTTCTATCTAAAACAGTTTCTATATGAAGTGGACCATTTGAGCCTGTAGAAATGAATGGAAGAGAAATAGGAGTTTTACTGAGTCCTGATAATTCTTGCTTGGCCTTTTCTGCTGCTTCAGATAAGCGCTGTAATGATTGTCTATCTCTTCTTAGGTCAATATTATGTTCTTTAAGAAATTCATCTGCAAGCCAATCTACAATTTTTTTATCAAAGTCATTACCTCCTAATTGAGTATCCCCTGATGTTGCTTTTACATCAAATACTCCATTTGAAATGCTTAAAAGAGAGATATCAAATGTACCTCCTCCAAGGTCAAAAACTAATACTTTGGATGCGGATTTTTTATCAAAGCCGTAAGCAAGAGCTGCTGCCGTAGGTTCATTCAATATTCGCTCGACCCTGATACCTGCTAGTAATGCTGCGTCCCTTGTTGCCTGACGTTGAGAATCATTAAAATATGCAGGTACTGTTACAACTGCTGACTCAATTGATTCTTCAAGATGCTTTTCTGCATCATCAATTAATTTTCTAATAATCGAACCTATCAACTCCTCAGGTGCATACTCTCTTTCTGTGACAGGGCATGTGACCCTAACGCATTCTTCTTCATTAGCCCTGACAGTATAGGCAACATTAAGACTATTCTCATCTAATTCCTCCCAAGTTCTTCCTACAAATCTCTTTAAGTTAGAAAAAGTATTTTTTGGGTTAAGTACAAGTTGACGTCTAGCTTGTTGACCTACTAATAATTCGGATTCTTTACTATAACCAATAACTGAGGGAGTAGTCCTAGAACCTTCCGAATTAGATATTACCAAGGGACGTCCAGCTTCTAAAACTCCAATCACGGAGTTTGTAGTCCCAAGGTCAATTCCAACAATCCTCCCCATGGCGGTTCTTATATTATTCCCACTTTAGCTTTCTTAGTTTATTCAACCAAGTCTTATATTAGCTATTAAAACTAAAAGTACAGGTTAATAAAATCTTTTATGCTAAAGAAGAAAAAATATTCTAACTTTAAGTTACTAGAAATTTTAAGGTGAAAACTGAACAAAAAAACAAGTTTTCTCTGAAATTACGTCCCTCCTATGAAAAATGGATGGATAAAGGCTTCAAAAACATAACAACAGTTATGGCTGCAACGGTAGCAGCTGTACTCATCACAATACTGGTTGTTGTTTTTTTTGAATCAAGAGAAGCTATAAATCAATATGGCATTAACTTTATAGTCACTTCAGATTGGGATCCAATAAACAACAAATATGGTGCCTTTACAGCAATTTATGGAACGATTGTTTCATCATTAGCTGCTCTAATAATAGCTATACCTTTAGGTTTAGGTACTGCAATATTTATTACAGAAGATTTTTTTCCAGAAAAGATTCGCTTTGTTATAGGACTAATGGTTGAATTGCTTGCAGCAATTCCTTCTGTTGTTTTAGGCCTATGGGCAATATTTGTAATGGAACCTTTTATTAGGCCCTTTTTTAATATTCTCCACAATTATTTTGGATGGCTACCATTATTTAGTTCCGAAGCAGTTGGCCCAGGCTTAGCACCTGCAATAATAATTCTTTCAATAATGATACTTCCTATAATTACTTCTATTGCAAGGGATTCTATTGAGCAAGTACCAAGCAAGCTTAAAGAAGCTGCATATGGAATAGGTGCAACAAGATGGTGCGCAATTATATACATAACTATACCAGCAGCTATTTCAGGTATTACAGGAGGAATACTTTTAGCACTTGGCAGAGCAATGGGTGAAACAATGGCTGTGACAATGATTATAGGTAATTCAAATCAATTTAGTCTTTCATTATTTAGTCCTGGTTATACAATCTCATCTCTACTTGCGAATCAATTTGGAGAAGCAGATAGCATACAAGTGTCATCACTTATGTATGCTGCACTAATTCTAATGATTATGACACTAATTGTTAATGTGATGGCTCAATGGCTAGTTAAAAAACTAAGCCTAAAATATTAATAGATAATATGAATAATAAAAGTTATGAAAATATTAGTTCACAGCTATTATTTAATTCACGAGGAAAAAGAAATATCAGCAATAGATTATTGACATTAGTAGCTGGAACTTTTGCGGTTATATCTATCACGCCATTAATATTACTTATAGCATATGTATTAATAAAGGGAGGCTCACAAATAAATCTAGATCTTTTAATTTTGGAGCCTCAACCACCAGGAGCTGGGGTTAATTCAGCTGGAGGAATTGGGAATGCAATAATTGGTACTATTATAATTACAATTATAGCTTCCTTGATTTCTATACCCATTGGAATAGGTGCTGGAGTTTATTTAGCAGAATATTCTAAAAATGGATCATTTTCTAAAGCGATTAGGTTTGGAACAAATGTACTTTCGGGCATACCATCTATAATTGCTGGCATAGTTATTTATGCATTAATAGTAGTCACCAAAGTAATATTCGGTAGTACTTTCAGTGGTATAGCAGGTGGAATGGCTTTATCAATAATAATGTTGCCAATAATTATAAAAACAACAGATGAAGGTCTTAAATTAGTCTCAGATGACTTAAGAAGAGGTGCACTAGCTATAGGAGCATCAATGTATACAACAATAATGAGAATTACTCTCCCTCACGCATTTAAAAGTATCTCTACGGGAATTGTATTAGGAGTTGCAAGAGCATCTGGTGAAACAGCTCCTCTAATTTTCACAGCCCTTTTCTCTTACTATCACATCTCAACTTTTCAAGACATATTCTATGAGATGTCATCCTTATCAGTATTAATTTATAATTTTGCACTTGAACCTTATAAAGAACAAAATGAGCTTGCATGGGCAGCATCATTCATTTTAGTTATACTTGTGCTAATTCTTAATCTGATTTCCAGATTAATAGGAAACACTAAACCCAGTTAATTATAGGAATATATTTAATCATGGCAAATAAAACTAAATTATCACTTCAAAATGTTTCCATAAGTTATAACGAACAAGTAGCAGTAAAAAATGTTTATCTTAAAATAGCATCTGGAAAAGTTACGTCTCTCATCGGTCCCTCTGGTTGTGGAAAATCTACAATACTAAGGTCAATAAACAGAATGAATGAATTAATCCCTAACTGCAAATTAACTGGTCGAATACTTTATGACGGACAAGATATTTATGATCCCAAGATAGATCCTGTAGAAGTGAGAAGAAGAATTGGAATGGTATTTCAACAACCAAATCCATTTCCAAAAAGTATTTATGAGAACATAGCTTTTGGTGCAAGAGTTAATGGATATACAGGTAATATGGATGAATTAGTTGAGAACTCACTAAAGAAAGCTGCCGTTTGGGAAGATTGCAAAGATAAATTAAAAGAAAGCGGATATAGTTTATCTGGAGGCCAACAACAAAGACTATGTATAGCCAGAACAATAGCTATAGAACCAGACGTGATTTTAATGGATGAACCATGTTCAGCATTAGATCCCATATCTACTCTTAAAATAGAAGAGACAATTCATCAACTGAAGAAGTCATTTACGATAATAATAGTTACTCATAATATGCAACAAGCACTCAGAGTTAGTGACTTTACGGCTTTTTTCAATGCTGAACCTACACAGGATAAATTAGGAGGGAAAATAGGATATTTAGTAGAAGTAAATTCTACAGATAAAATATTTAAGAACCCATTGCAAAAAGAGACTAAAGATTATATTTCAGGTAAATTTGGATAAGTTAAAAGCGTAAAGAATTAAAAACGGAGAGAGAGGGATTCGAACCCTCGATAGAGTTGCCCCTATACAGCATTTCCAGTGCTGCGCCATCGACCACTCGGCCACCTCTCCTTGAATATTTAAGGATCTTGATAAATCTAGCAGGGAATTAAGAACATTAAAATATAAGATTATGAGAACAGTACCTAATTAAGCATTAAAATGTATACGCTTATCTGCGAGGAATCTAGAAAAAATTCTGGGGTGTCCCAAAAAGAAATAGAAACATATATAGAAATTGCTAAGAATGCGGCCTCTAAAGGTGGAGCTGTTTTGATGAGAAATTACTGCAAAATAAATACTATAAACAACAAGTCATTTGATGGAGATCTAATAACAAATGCTGATATAGAAGCTGAGAATAATATTGTTTCATACCTAAAAAAGGAAACACCTCATATTGGAATATTTGCAGAAGAAGGAGGAATTTCTGGACCACAAAGTGATTTATCCTGGTGCATAGATCCACTCGATGGGACGACTAATTTTGCTCATGGATATCCTTTTTTTGCAACATCAATAGGATTGACATGGAAAAACAAAGCTATTTTAGGAGCTATTTCCGTTCCATTTTTCAATGAGAATTACTGGGCAGCACCTGGTATAGGATCATTCTGCAATTCAACAAAAATAAGTGTATCTAAGTCAAAAAAACTAAAGGATTCATTGCTAGTTACTGGTTTTGCATATGATAGACATACTATTTTAGACAATAACTATTCAGAGTTTTGTTGGTTAACTCATAGAACTAGAGGTGTAAGAAGAGCTGGTGCTGCAGCTGTTGACATGGCGTTTGTTGCAATTGGTAGAGTAGATGGATACTGGGAAAGAGGATTGTCTCCCTGGGATCTTGCTGCAGGTATTCCTATTGTCGAATTAGCTGGTGGTGTGATTGGGGATTATAAAAAGGGTAAATTTAATCTTAGTGAGGGTAGAATAATAGCTTCAAATCCATTTATCCAAAAAGAGCTTTTAGCAGAATTAAGTAAAGTAAAACCCTTAGAATCAACAAACTATTAATTTGAGAATTATTTAACTACTATCCTAAACCTATAATGTTATGACGATACAACCAGCATTTGGCACAAAAGATTTAAATCCGCAAGAGGTTCAAAAGAATAAATTAATAGGCTCAAAGCTGTCAAATTTGTATAGACTTTGGGGATATCTTGAAGTAAGTCCACCTAAAATAGAAAGACTGCAAACATTGATGGCTGGTGGTAGCATCTCAGCGAATGACATTGTGAAATTAGTTGCAGAAGAGCCCTTAGGATTAAGACCAGAAATGACTGTATCTATTGCAAGATCTTCAACAACAAGATTTGCTCATAAAGAGAGACCTTTAAGACTATGGTCATCTGGAACCGTATTTAAAAGTAAAAATGATTGCAATGGAAAATATAAAATTGAGGAAAACATCAATAGCGGTGTAGAACTAATTGGATATTCTGGCATGGAAAGCGAAGTAGAGCTATTATATCTACTTCTAGAATCCCATAACGCATTATCAATAAATAATATCGATGAATCTATTCTTCTAATAGGTCATTCAAATCTTTCTAAAATATTAACAGAAGATTTCGACTCAGATAAAAAAGAAAAGATTCAAAAGTACTTAGCTAATTATGACCTAATTAATATAGAAAATACAGATATTAAGGACATAACAAAAAAACAAATAAAAAAAATACTTAATAAAAGGGGTAATCCTTTTGATGTATTAGAAACAATGGAGTCAACCTATGGGAAAAGGAAAATATTTGAAGAACTAAAAAGACTCTTTGCAATAATTGTACCTATAGGAGAAAAGCATGGTATATCCATACAATTAGATCCTACATATCAATCACATTTCGATATATATACAGGCTTAATATTCGAATTAGTATGTAAAACAAAATACAATCCTATAACAATCGCTAGAGGAGGTAGATACGATAATTTGTTTAATATATTTGGTAAAGATAAAGCAATGGAATCTGGTGCTGGTTTCTCTTTTTCTATTGATAGAATTAATGAATTAATTAGAGGAGATGAATTTAATGACAGTAATGAAGACAAAGTACTTGTAGCTTACAGTAAGAAAAAAAGTTATGAAGAAGCTCTAGAAAAACAAATTGAGATACATAAAACAGGTAAAATTGCTATGGTTGAATTCATTCCATGCGAATCTAAAGAAGAGGCTTACAAAGTATCTCAGAGAAGAGGATTTAATAAATTAGAATGGATAAATTAACTTAATCATGCCACATACTATAATTACTGAAAAGTGTGAAGGTATAGCTATATGTAAGAATGCTTGTCCAGTAGATTGTATAGAGCAGGCCTCAGGAAAGAATAAAAAAGGTACTAATTACTTTTATATTGATTTTAAAAGATGCATAGATTGTGGAGTATGTCTTGAAGTTTGTCCTATAAAAGGTGCTGTTATACCAGATGAAAGGCCAGACCTGCAAAAATAAACTTATATAATTCTGTTCGGTCAATACACCACATAAAAGAAATTATAATTATTAAAATAAAAGTAATTTAATAAATACCATGACCTCAGTTGAAGAAGGACAAATTCAAATACATACAGAAAATATATTCCCTATTATAAAAAAGGCAGTTTACTCTGATCATGAAATATTCCTAAGAGAGCTTATAAGCAATGGAGTTGACGCTATAAGTAAACGAAGAATGGCTTCTATCGCTGGAGATTGTGATGCTATTGAAGGAGAAGGTGATATAAAAATTACTATAAATAGAGAAGATCATTCACTTACTATTTCAGATAATGGTATAGGAATGACATCTGATGAAATTAAAAAGTACATTAATCAGGTTGCATTCTCAAGTGCTGAAGAGTTCTTAAGAAAGTATGAGCAAAATAATGAAGGTATTATTGGTCATTTTGGTCTTGGATTTTATTCAAGTTTTATGGTTGCAAAAAACGTTGAGATTATAACCAAATCTGCAACAAAAGATAGTAAGGCTTATAAATGGAAATGTGATGGCTCACCAAAATTTATACTAGAAGAAACTAATAAAGAAAACATAGGTACAGATGTTGTTCTTTATTTACTAGAAGAAGAAACTGAATACATAGAACCTACAAGGATAAAGACATTAGTCAAGAAATACTGTGACTTCATGCCAGTAGATATAAAGCTATCTGATGAAATATTAAATAAAAAAAATCCACCTTGGAGAAAAAATCCAAGTGAAATGCAAGACAAGGATTATATAGATCTATATAAATACCTCTATCCATTTCAAGGTGATCCACTTCTTTGGATTCATCTAAATACAGATTACCCATATAATCTACAGGGAATTTTATATTTCCCTAAAATGACTGGTAGGGCTGACTGGGAAAGTGGTGAAATAAAATTATATTGTAATCAGGTATTTGTTAGTGATTCAATAAAAGAAGTTGTACCTAGATATCTATTACCACTTAGAGGAGTCATAGATTCTACTGATATACCTCTTAATGTAAGTAGGAGTGCTTTGCAGTCAGATAGGAAAGTAAGATCCATAGGAAATTTCATTTCAAAGAAAATAGCTTCCAAATTAAAAAACATAAAGAATGAAAATGACAAATTTTATGCGGAAATATGGGAATCAATAGCTCCATTTATAAAAATAGGAGCAATGGAAGATGATAAATTTAGTGAACAAGTAGAAGATTTAATTATTTTTAGAACTTGTAAATCTGACACTTTTACAGAAAATGAAAATATAATTAGTTATGAAGAAAATAATTTCACAACTATTAAGGATTATTTGAATAGAATCATATCTAAAGAGAATCAAAAGGTAATTTATTGTACTGATGAGATCTCACAATCTAATGCACTCAATTTATGGTTAACACAAGGCAATGAAGTATTAATGGCTGATACAGTAATAGATTCTCAATTTATTCCTTGGCTTGAGTCTAGAAATGAGAAATTAAATTTCCAAAGGGTAGACTCTGAAATTGACGACAATATGAAAGATGAATCTCCTGAATTAGAAGATATACAAGGAGAAAACAATTCGGAGATCTTGAGAGACATTATCAAGCATTCACTAGACAATGAAAAAGTTACTGTACAAGTAAAGTCATTAAAAGGAAATACAAGTATCCCAGCAATGATATTACTGCCTGAGCAGATGAGAAGAATAAATGATATTGGGGCTCTTATGGAACAAAAGTTACCAGGACTTCCCGAAAATCATGTTCTTTTAATCAACAAAAATCATCCAATAGTTTCGGGTTTAACTAAATTAAATAAAAGTTCAATTATTCTTGGCTCAGAAGGATCAACTCATAATGAAAAGTTAATAAAAGAAATTTCATTACATCTTTACCAAATGGCTTGCTTAAGCACAGGTGGCATTGATCCAAAGGGAATGTCAGATTTTCAGCAAAGAAATTCTGATCTTATAGGAACACTTATTGAAAAAATAATTTGAGAATACATTTGTTTGATAGAATGGAAATATCTACAGATATAAAAATGTCCAGAGTTTGTGATTTATCAGGCACGAGAGCAAATAATGGAATGTCAGTAAGCCATTCACATATTCGCAACAAAAAGCTTCAACAGGCCAATCTTCAGAAACGCCGTTTATGGTGGGAGCAAGGGAATAAGTGGATAACAGCTAGAGTATCAACTCGTACACTCAAAACCATACAAAAGAAAGGTCTTGATTCATATGCTAAATCTCAGGGTATTAATTTAAATAAATTATGATTGATCCTTATTAAAGACGTGCATATATTTTCATGAAAATCATCTATATTCAAATATATATGTTTTTATCAGGACCTGCGCAAATAAAGAAAACATATGCAAAGAGCTTTTTTGATAACAGTTATAGGCTTTTTAATTTGCTCAATCACCAATCATATTGATATATAAAGTTTTCTTTTAATAATTATGCACTCATTATCATTAGGAACTTGGTTTATACATATTTTAACAGTATTAGAATGGACATTAGCAATCATTCTAATACTAAGGATATCTAAACAATCTTTTCAACATAGGAGCATTATTTTACTGTCCTTCGCAATGCTTCCAAATTTAGCCAGTGCAATGGCAGCTATAACATGGCATATCTTTGACAATGACACTTCTCTTTATTCATTAGTTTATATACAGGCACTTCTTACCCTGCTTGGAAACACTACACTTGCTATTGCAACATGGCAAATAGCAAAGAGAAAAGATAACTCAATAACTCAAACATGAACTACATCCTTCATTTATTTGACGGTCTAGATCCTGGTCCCTTGTTTGTCCTCTCTTTATTCCCTTACCTAGTATTTCTCTATTGGGCAAAGAAAACCAATTTAATTCCAAAAACATCTCTATGGGGATTTCGTTTAACACTTGCTTTCGTTGCTATCACAATCATCCTTTCAATTATTGCAAAAGTAAATTATGGCAAAGAATTGACTGATATAGACGTATTGCATGGATCTGCCGAAGCATTTCTTGCTTTGAGTGATGGTCTTATAGTGCTTGGATTTGCTGGATTATTCAAAGAAACAGGTAAATAACCTTTACGAGGTTCCTAAAGTTTGTGGTCAAATGTGCTTTATCAAGGAGAATAATAATGTCGCTTTTAATGTGTTAATGATTACAACGCTATTGGCTACTGCTGATCCAGCAACATTTCATTGGTCACCAAAATGTGCAGTCATAATGATTTTGTGCAATGTCCTTGCTTATGCCATAGCAAGAGCAAACATAGCAAAACCAAATGAAGGCTTTGAGATCCCTAATTCCAAGTACTTTGGCGGTTTAAGCCACGCATCTGTAGTAGCAGCCAATTGTCTAGGGCATATTCTAGGAATTGGTTCTATCCTTGGTTTGGCCTCTAGAGGTATTCTTTAAAACCATAATTTTCTTGATAAAGCCTAGTTCCTTTGGCTTTAATTTATTTAAGGAGTGAAAACTTCTAATTAAATCTAGGTATCCTAAAATAATATATTTAAAAATAAATATCTAATTAATTGAGAAATTAACTAGATATTTTTTATTTATTATTATGTATTTGAGCTTTGATATTAGTTATTGGTGTTACTAAATACCAAAGGATCTGACTTGTCTAGACTAAATCTTTTAACTATTTTTTCTGACATAAGAGTTGGTGTTAATCCTAATTTCTCTTTGCTTTGCTGAGGGCTGGCATGATCTACCAACTGATCAGGAATACCAATTCTTAAAGAAGATACTTTGATATCCTGGTCTGAAAGTGACTCTATAATTGCAGATCCAAAACCACCCAATAAAGTACCTTCTTCCATAGTTACAACCTTGCCTATTCTCCGAGCCAAAGGATGTATTAAAGCCTGATCCAATGGACGAAGAAAGCGAGCATTTATAACGGTAGAATTAATTCCTAACTCTTTTAATAATAATGCAGTTTTTTCTGCTGGATAAACCATTGCGCCATAAGCAATAATTAACAAATCATCTCCTTCACAAATAATTTCTCCACGTCCAATTTTTATAGGATCCCAACCCTCTTCCATTAAAGTTACGCCTTCGCCTGAACCTCTTGGAATTCTTAAAGCAGTTGGACCATCATGATTTAGACAAGTTATAAGCATTCTCTGTAGCTCGCCTTCATCCTTAGGTGCCATAACTGTGAAATTAGGAACAGACCTCAAATAACTAATGTCATATTGTCCTTGATGAGTAGGTCCATCTGCTCCTACTATCCCTGCCCTATCCAAAACGAATGTTACAGGTAATTTTTGAATACCTACATCATGTATTAATTGGTCGTATGCCCTTTGAAGAAAAGTACTGTAAATGGCACATACTGGTCTTAGACCTTCACATGCCATTCCTGCAGCAAGAGTTACGGCGTGTTGTTCAGCTATACCAACATCTATATATTGATCAGGTATTGCCTTTTGTAAAAGGTCAAGACCTGTTCCTGTTGCCATAGCGGCTGTAATCCCAACAACCTTACTATTTTGTTCACATAATTTGACAAGTGTTTGGCCAAATACCTTGCTATAACTTGGCGGTTTGGGAGTCTTTGATGGTATTGACTTACCAGTAGTTAAATCAAAGGCTGATTGAGCATGGTATCCAACTTGATCAGCCTCAGCATATGGATATCCTTTACCCTTAGTTGTCGAGACATGAACTAGAACAGGTCCACCTACTCTATGAGCAGCCTGAAATGTTTTGATCATTTGAGATATATCATGGCCGTCAATTGGCCCCATATAAGTAAAACCAAGCTCTTCAAAAACTGCACCAACTTTAGGAACAGCAAGTCTCTTTACACTTCCAGTCAATGATTTTATTTCTTGAGGCATATCATTACCCAAAAAAGGCAAATGCCTGACACTCTCTTGAACGCTGTCAGAAATAAACTGCATAGGAGCGCTATGCCTCATACGATTTAAATATGTGGACAAGGCTCCTACTGGAGGAGAAATTGACATGTCATTGTCATTCAAAACAACTAAAAAGGGAGTATTTGGAAGATGACCTGCATGATTTATTGCTTCTAAAGCCATTCCACCAGTTAATGCACCATCTCCTATTACAGCAACACATTTAAAATCTTGTCCTTTTCGATCTCTTGCTATCGCCATTCCAAGTGCAGATGATATTGAGGTACTTGCATGACCTGCACCGAAATGATCAAATTTACTTTCAGAACGCTTTAAATAACCTGCAACGCCATGCTGTTGTCTTAAGGAATCAAAGTTTTCATAACGACCTGTTAGTAATTTATGAGGATATGCCTGATGTCCTACATCCCAAACAACTTTATCAATATCTAAGTCTAAAGTCTGATAGAGAGCAATGGTTAATTCAACAACTCCCAGACCAGGGCCTAAATGTCCACCACTAGTTGAGACAACCTGAAGATGTCTTTCTCTTATTTGGCAAGCTATATCTTCTAGCTGTGCTGTATTCAAGCCATGCAATTGATTAGGATGGCTTATATCGCTCAGACGCATAAACCGTTTGAGTTGTTTATATGAATCTAAAGCTTTTTAAGCCATTTAGAAAATAAATTGCTTTTAAAAAAGAAAATTAAAAACAATTATTCAAAAAACTGCCAGAATCAAAATATGAAGGACTATTTACATAAAATCCTTAGAGCTCGTGTCTACGATGTCGCTGTCGAGTCCCCCTTAGACAAAGGGGAGAAGCTAAGCAATAAATTAAATAATACTGTATGGCTGAAAAGAGAGGACCTCCAGCCTGTTTTTTCTTTTAAATTAAGAGGTGCATATAACAGGATGTCCCACCTTTCAGAAGAACAATTAAGTAAAGGGGTAATCACATCAAGTGCAGGCAACCATGCTCAAGGTGTTGCACTAAGCGCTTCAACTCTTAGTTGTAGAGCAGTCATAGTTATGCCAATAACTACCCCCCCAGTAAAAATAGAAGCAGTTCGTTCTTTTAATGCTGAGGTAGTTCTTCATGGTGAAACTTATGATGAAGCTTATCTTGAGGCTTTGAGACTAAGTAAAAAAGAGCAATTAGTTTTTATTCATCCGTTTGATGATCCCGAAGTTATTGCAGGGCAAGGAACCATAGGTATTGAGATACTGCGTCAATTAGAAGAACCGCCAAATGTAATTTATATTGCAGTTGGTGGAGGTGGACTTATAGCAGGAATAGCAACATATGTAAAAAGTTTATGGCCTCAAGTAACTGTAATAGGAGTGGAACCAGAAGATGCATGTGCTATGTCAAAATCACTAGAAGCAGAAAAAATAATAGAATTACCACATGTTGGATTGTTCGCTGATGGTGTTGCTGTCAAAAGAATAGGCCAATTAACATTTAATTTAGCTCAAAAATATGTTGATAACATGATTACTGTAAATACTGACGAAATATGTGCAGCTATAAAAGATTTTTATGAAGATACAAGATCAATTCTAGAACCAGCAGGTGCACTTTCGATCGCGGGCTTAAAGAAAGATGTTTATAAAAGAAACCTACAAAATAAAAGTCTTGTAGCAATAACTTGCGGAGCAAATATGAATTTCGAAAGACTTAGATTTGTAGCAGAAAGAGCAGTCCTTGGAGAAGAAAAAGAAGCTATGATTGCTATAGAAATACCAGAAAGAGCAGGAAGTCTCAGGCACTTATGTAAGTTTTTGGGTAATAGGAATGTTACAGAATTTAGTTACCGTATGTCTCAAACTAGTAACGCACATATATTTTTAGGAGTTGAAGTAGATAACAAGTCTGACCGCTTTTCATTTATTGAGAATATTAATAAAAATGGATTTAAATCAATAGACCTAAGTGATGATGAATTATCTAAAATTCATTTAAGACATATGGTTGGTGGAAGATTGCCTTTGACCAATGAATTCTCTCCAACAAAATACAAAGAACTTCTTTATAGATTTGAATTTCCAGAACGACCAGGAGCCTTAATAAAATTCCTTGATGCGATGAGAGCTGATTGGACAATTAGCATCTTTCATTACAGAAACCACGGAGCAGATATAGGGAGAATTGTAATAGGTGTGCTAGTAGACATTAATGACATGAATCCATGGCAAGATTTCCTAAATGATATTGGCTATAAAAACACTGAAGAGACAGACAATCCGGCATATAAAATGTTTCTAGGTGCACAACCTTAAGAAGCACGGTAATTTAATGAATAGATATGCTTAGCTAGCTATTACTAACCTTTCTCAACCACTAAACAATGCAGAAACGCTTGACATATCGCTACCTGCTCAAATAGAAGCTGTTCTTTATTTAAAAGGCAAACCATTAACAATTTTAGATATCGGACAGATATTGAATAAGACACCTTCCCTAATAGAAGAAGCTTTATTAGCTCTTCAGGCTGGATATTCCCAGAGGGATACAGCCTTAGAATTATATGAAAAAGAAGGAAAATTCAGCCTTCAATTAAGGAAAGGCCTTGGGGAACTTGTACAAAATCTTCTTCCAGTAGACATATCTGGCGCAACACTTAGAACGCTTGCGACAATAGCCCTAAAAAAACGAATTTTACAATCTGATCTTGTCGAACTTAGAGGATCGGGAGCCTACGAACATATTAAAGAACTAGTAGCTTTAAATTTTGTAGAAAGGAAAAGGCAGCGCGATGGACGATCTTTTTGGTTAACTCTTTCAGAGAAATTTCATCAGACATTCACTGTAATTCCTGATATAAAATCGACAGATAATAAAAAAGTGGCTTAAAATGAGTTTTTAAGCTACATAGATGTCAACATCATCAATCATTGCAAATATACTTGCCGTTCTTGGCCAAACACTATTTATATACTCCTATATATTAATTATAAGAGTTTTACTTACGTGGTTCCCGAATCTTGACTGGAGTAACCCTGTACTTAGCAGTATAAGTGCAATAACAGATCCTTATCTTAATTTATTCAGGGGAATAATACCTGCAATTGGAGGAATAGACATTTCTCCAATCCTTGCATTTGTTGTATTGAATTTTGCCGAAAATATTCTTAGAAGCCTTACATATACATTCCTAAATAGCAGTATTATTAATAATTTATCTTAAATCAAAACAGCCGTCTTTTTGCTACCTGTTGTCTCCACTGCCAGATATTTTACCTCTCTGAGATCTGCTAGATAACTTATCTAAATTAATTTGAGCAATATCATTCAAATCAAATCCCATTTCAGTAGAAAGTTGGGCAATATACCAAAGCACATCTCCTAATTCCAGCTTTAACTGCTTCTTTGCTTCCATATCAAATATTCCGTTCTTATCTCTTAAGACCTTCTTGACTTTATCAGCAACTTCCCCAGCCTCACCTGATAGCCCTAATGTAGGATAAATAAAGTTGCTGCCAACATTAGGATAACAAGCTGTTTCCTTAGATTTGTTTTGGTACTCATTAAGGTCCATGATAAGAAGAGAAAACTCAAAGGTAATTTAAATGCACGAAAGATGTTATTTTTTTGATGAGGTAGCTAAGAACAAATGACATTGGTAGATCTAAAAAGAAGGACAAAGATAGTTGCCACAATTGGTCCTGCTACAGAAAGCTCTGAAAGAATCTCAAATCTTATTAAAGCAGGCGCAACAACCTTTAGACTAAACTTCTCTCATGGTGATCACGAAGAACATGCTCAAAGAATAAAAACCATAAGAGAAGTAGCTTCTAATTTAAATGTGAATATAGGAATACTCCAAGATTTACAGGGGCCTAAAATTAGACTTGGTAGATTTAAAGATGGTCCTATTAGCCTTAAGAAAGGAGATAAATTTACATTAACTTCCGAGACTAGAGAATGCAATCAAGAGATTGCTAATGTGACTTATAACAATCTAATAAATGAAGTAAATGAGGGTAAAAGGATACTTTTAGATGATGGTAGAGTAGAGATGATAGTAAATAAAGTTGATCGTCAAAGTAAATCTCTTATATGCAAAGTTACAGTTGGTGGAATTCTTTCTAACAATAAAGGAGTAAATTTTCCAGACGTCCAATTATCAATTAAAGCTCTAACAGAAAAAGATAAAATAGATCTTGCTTTTGGACTAGAACAAGAAGTTGATTGGGTTGCATTAAGTTTCGTAAGAGATCCTTCCGATATACAAGAAATAAAAAAATTAATAAGAAATCACGGATATACAACTCCTGTAGTAGCAAAAATAGAAAAATTTGAAGCTATAGATCAAATAGATTCTATTTTAAAACTATGTGATGGGGTCATGGTAGCAAGAGGAGATTTAGGAGTTGAAATGGATGCTGAAGAAGTTCCTCTTTTGCAGAAAAAATTAATAAAAAAAGCTAATAGTCTAGGCATACCAATTATTACTGCTACTCAGATGCTCGATTCAATGGCATCAAGTCAAAGACCTACAAGAGCAGAAGTAAGCGATGTAGCAAATGCAATACTTGATGGCACTGATGCTGTAATGCTCTCTAATGAAACTGCCGTTGGCGATTATCCAATAGAAGCGGTAGAAACAATGGCAAAAATTGCGAGAAGGATAGAAAGAGATTATCCGCAAATGGCATTAGAAAGCCATTTGCCAAGTACTATCCCAAATGCCATTAGTGCTGCAGTAGGAACTATTGCAAGGCAACTAAATGCAGCAGCAATACTTCCATTAACTAAAAGCGGTTCTACTGCTCATAATGTAAGTAAATTCCGTCCTGCAACTCCTATTCTTGCCATAACTAGTGAAGAAACAGTTGCCAGGCGACTGCAATTAGTTTGGGGAGTATCACCATTACTTATTAAAAATCAAATTAACACTTCAAAAACATTTAGCATTGCTATGCAATTAGCGATGGAGATGCAAATATTGAAACCAGGTGATTTAGTAGTAGAAACAGCAGGCACTTTAACCGGTATAAGTGGTTCAACTGATTTAATCAAAGTTGGCATAGTTAATGATGTAGTTGCCAGGGGCAACTCATCAGGCCAAGGAACTGTTAGTGGCAAAATCAGGTTAATAAAGATGAAAAGTGACTTCTCTGAAGTAAAAACAGGAGAAATATTGGTGATTTCAAATAATATTAAATATGATCTAGATTCAACAACTCACATATCTGGAATAATTGACGAATCAGACTTAACATCAACATTAATTAAAGATAAAAAGATACCATGTATAAATATGGTTGCAGATGCATGTTCGAAATTTAAAAATGGTCAAATAGTAACTTTAAATTTAAAAGAGGGTATAATATTTAAAGGAGTTCCAAACAACGAAATAGAGCTTAATTAGCTGATAGATGGCCAGTAAAGTATCTTTGTCAGAATTAGTTTTAATGTCTATAAAAACATTAAAAGCTAATAAATTAAGGACATCATTAACTATGCTAGGTATTATAATAGGCAATGCTTCTGTTATAACTCTTCTAGGTATAGGCAAAGGCGCTCAAAAGCTTGCATCTAATCAATTAAGTAATCTTGGGGCAAATGTTTTATTTGTAGTTCCTGGAAATAATAATACAAGAAGAAGAGGTATAGCATTCCCTAGAAATCTAACCTTAAAAGACTCTCAAGCTATTAGTCAGCAAGTACCTTCAATAAAAAAAGTAGCACCTCAGATTTCCTCTAGTGAAGTAATTCAGTATAAGTCTAGAAGTTTTAACTCAAATGTACTTGGAGTTACAAAAGATTTTTTAACTGTAAGAACATTTGACATTGCAAATGGTAGATTCATTTCAAATAAAGATCTTAAATCAGCAAGAAATGTCGCTGTTATTGGTTCAGAAATAAACAAGGATTTGTTTACCAACAATGATTCAATTGGTAAACGTATAAGAATAAAAGACCAATCATTCAATGTTATAGGAATTATGGAGCCTAAAGGCGCTGTATTTGGGAGCAATCAAGATAAGAATATTTATATACCTTTAACTACTATGGTTAATAAAATAACAGGAAAAGATCCCACTTTTGGAACAAGTCTAAGCTTCATAAGCATTCAAGCTCTTAATCCTAATTCAATTAATGCTGCTAAGTTCCAAATTACAAATCTTTTACGTCAACGACACAAAATAACTAAAGATGATGATTTTGCCGTTAGATCTCAAAAAGATGCTCTTTCAATAGTATCAACAATTACTGGAGGTTTAACCTTAATGTTAGGTGCTATAGGTGGTATATCCTTACTGGTTGGAGGTATAGGTATTATGAATATAATGCTTGTCTCAGTAAGCGAAAGAACTGAAGAAATAGGTCTTAGAAAAGCTTTAGGGGCAAGAGATGCTGATATTTTAATACAATTTCTTATAGAATCACTTATAGTATCAATACTAGGTGGAATTATAGGTACCCTTATAGGAGTTGGATCAGTTAAATCTGTTGATTTTTTTACATCATTACCAGCAAATATAGAAACTAAAGTAATCGTATTCACAGTAACCTTATCAGGCTCTATTGGTTTAGTCTTTGGAGTTTTACCTGCCAAAAGAGCCGCCAAACTAGATCCTATAGTTGCACTAAGGAGTCTGTAATGTAAAAATCCCGCAATTTAGATAACACTTTTATTGATTAGGAAGATATTCATTTGATTTTTCAACAGTTAGGGTATTTCCCCTTCTAGAATAATGAATATAAATTTGAACGGTACATGAATCAAAGATTTAAATCACTTGCAATGTGGATAATTCCTCTCGTTATCTTGCTGCTTGTTACTTGGCAAATAGTCACAAGTGGAAATTCAGGATCCATCCAACAAACAAATAATTCTTCTGCTGTTACTAGGAACGCGGCTGTATCAAGAATGAGTTATGGAAGATTTATAGACTATATAGACTCTGGCAGAGTTACTTCTGTAGACATATTCGATGGAGGAAGAAATGCTGTTGTTGAAGCAGTAGAACCAGATTTAGATAATAGAGTTCAAAGAATAAGAGTTGATCTTCCAGGACTTACACCCGAACTTATAGAAAGACTAAAAAAAGAAGGTATTAGTTTTGATATTCACCAACCCAAAACTGCTCCTGCTGGAGCTGGATTTTTAGGCAGCTTAATCTTCCCAGCATTCTTAATATTGGGCCTTGTATTACTAGCCAGAAGGTCAAACTCTATGCCAGGAGGACCAGGACAAGCAATGCAATTTGGAAAAACAAAAGCAAGATTTGCAATGGAAGCAGAAACTGGCGTAATGTTTGATGATGTTGCTGGAGTTGAAGAAGCAAAAGAAGATTTAGAGGAAGTTGTTACTTTTTTAAAACAACCTGAACGGTTTACATCAGTTGGGGCTCAAATCCCCAAAGGAGTCTTATTAGTTGGTCCTCCAGGTACAGGTAAAACTTTACTAGCCAAAGCAATTGCTGGTGAAGCGGAAGTTCCTTTCTTTTCTCTTTCGGGATCTGAATTTGTTGAAATGTTTGTAGGAGTAGGAGCAAGTAGAGTTAGGGATTTATTTAAAAGAGCTAAAGAGAACAGTCCTTGTTTAATATTTATTGATGAGATTGATGCCGTTGGAAGACAACGAGGAGCAGGAATTGGAGGCGGTAATGACGAAAGAGAACAAACATTAAATCAACTTCTAACAGAAATGGATGGTTTTGAAGGAAATAGTGGAATTATTATAATTGCTGCCACAAATAGACCAGATGTACTTGATTCTGCACTTTTAAGGCCAGGTAGATTTGATAGACAAGTATCAGTAGATGCTCCTGATATTAAAGGTAGATTGTCAATACTAAAGGTACACTCAAAGAACAAAAAACTAGATAAAGAACTATCTTTAGAAAGTATTGCCAGACGTACGCCAGGTTTTACAGGTGCAGATTTATCTAATTTATTAAATGAAGCAGCAATATTAACTGCAAGAAGACGAAAACAATCAATAGGTTTAGTGGAAATAGATGATGCTGTTGATCGGATCGTTGCAGGTATGGAAGGGCAACCTCTTAGTGATGGAAGAAGCAAAAAATTAATTGCTTACCATGAAATAGGCCATGCCATTGTTGGTACGCTTGTAAAAGATCATGACCCAGTCCAAAAAGTTACTCTTATTCCAAGAGGGCAAGCAAAAGGCCTTACATGGTTTTCACCAGACGAAGATCAAATGCTTGTTAGTAGAGCACAATTAAGAGCAAGAATTATGGGAGCATTGGGAGGAAGAGCAGCCGAGGATGTTGTTTTTGGTAGAGGCGAAGTAACAACGGGTGCAGGTGGTGATATTCAACAGGTAGCCTCAATGGCTAGACAAATGGTCACTAGATTTGGAATGAGCAGACTAGGGCCAATATCACTAGAGAATGACTCTCAAGAAGTCTTTATTGGTAGAGATCTTATGACAAGATCTGATATATCAGATTCAATATCACAACAGATTGATGAACAAGTAAGAAAGATAGTCAAAGAATGCTATAAAGCAACATATGAATTAGTTCTAAAAAATAGAGAAGCAATTGATAAATTAGTAGACTTACTTGTAGAGAAAGAAACAATTAATGGAGATGAACTAACAGAAGTGCTATCAAAATATACTGAAATTCCCAAAAAATATAGAAGTGAAAATATATTGGCTTGATATAGTTGATTAATTAAACAACACTAACAGGTTTTTTATTTAAAACATTATCAATTATTCCATAGTTCTTAGCTTCTTCTGGAGACATATAAAAATCTCTATCAGTATCTTCGGAAATTTTTTCTAAAGTCTGGCCTGTTCTATTTGACAACTCTGTGTTTATCCTATGCTTTAAAAAAAGGATTTCATCTGCTTGAATTCTTATATCTGTTGCCTGTCCCCTTGCGCCGCCTAGGGGCTGATGAATCATAATTCTTGAATGCTGAAGGCTACTCCTTTTACCTTTTGCACCCGCTGATAATAAAAAAGCACCCATGCTTGCTGCAAGGCCTACACATACAGTATGAACATCTGGTTTCACATGTTGAATGGTGTCAAATATTCCAAACCCGTCATAGACGGATCCTCCAGGAGAATTGATATATAAGAAAACATCCTTATCTGGATCTTCTGCCTCTAAGAAAAGCAATTGAGCTACGATTCTGTTAGCAGAGTCATTAGTAACAGGTTCTCCCAAAAAGACAATTCGTTCTCTTAAAAGCCGAGAATAAATATCAAAGGCTCTTTCACCTCTTCCTGTTTCCTCAACAACAATTGGGATCATTTTAAATCTGATCGGTTTCCACGATAATAACTGCTATATTGCTATAGCTAAGTTCATATTAGAATTTAATCAAAAAATTGGATGAACGTAAAACTATTTCTGAAAGCAAAGGACTATTCCACAAAGAATTTCCATTTGTAATTCCATCTTTATACAGAAGGGTAGTAGACGAATATCTAGTAGAGCTAAACCTACTAAGGAATCAAAAATACTTTGCTGAAGACAGATTATTTTCCTATGGACTAATAAAATCATTTGAAAGATTCATGACAGGATATCAACCCAAAAATCATGTTTCTAAAATATTAAAATCATTATGCAACTCTTGCGATTTTGACTACACCGTAATAACAAACAAATTAAAAGAATTGGAATCTATAAAAGAAGCAAATGCTTCCCAAGAATTGTTGATAAGTTATATAAAGGAAAGCAACACCTCTAACTCATCAGATCAGGAAACAACCGCTATATTTAAACCTAACAATTATTATTCTAGAATACATGCAATAGGACTTTATGAGTTTGTTTCCACAGTCTTAACATCAAAATCAAATGAAAAAGAAATACAAGATGGGTGCATAGAAATATCTAATTTAGTAGGAACAAGCGAAGTTAAAATAAGAAAAGATATTGATCTATATATAAATAATATCAAAAAGTTAAACGAAAGTATTAAGTTATTGAAGTTAATAAATAAGAGCTGAATTTATTTAATATTTTTTGTATTTTCTAATAATTTAACTCTTCTTTTATCCTTAAAATCGATATAAGAGAGATATATAATTGATATAGTGATAAACAAAAGCAATGAAAGTATAATTAAAGTAACATAAGAGGAGATAGTGAAGTTATCTAAAAAAGTATTAAGACTAAAAATCAATTGTTCCATCACCATTTCTCCCCCAAACAACCATTGCAATAGAAAATGTAAAGATTGCCGCTAACGAAGCCCACGCAAAGGTAAAAAGCATTGTCAAAATGAATTTATAATATTATACAGTAATAATGGAAATATTAAAATTGTTAAATACCAAAAAGTTATTAAAGGAGTATCATTACAATAATGGCTAGGCTGGTCAAAACACATAGTACCTATATTGAAGGCCTTATTCCATTGCTAACTAGGCTATCAAAAGATAAAAATATTAAGACAATAACTCCTGGAGTTATTACTAGCACTAGAGCTGTATCAAAAGGCCTTACTCTAAGAATTTCCAGAGAAACAGATAATGGTTACAAAATCAATGCTAGGAAAGGAAAGTCAACTCAAGAAATTTATATAATAACCAAATGCTCCCGAACCCAGTTAGAAAAGAAAATTAAAGATATAGCTCTTTAGAGTCAATAGTATAATTACTTTCATCATTTGTTTTAGTTAAGGAATTGATTAAATCTTTCAATAGATTTTCTTTTATAGTGTTCATTGCAATATCTAATTCGTTGAGAGGTTTTTCCATTATTAAATGCAAATTAATAGTCTAATGTTAGTAAGGCTATCGTTAAATGCATTATTGTCTTGATATTGTAACAATGGCTTGCTAGTATATAGTATAAGAAATTGAAAAAAATGTTTTATAAAAGAAGCATAATTTACTTGCTAGTATTATTTATTTTTTCATCTCTTCCAGGCGATGCTCTTACCTCACACCAAATAAGAATGATCTGTAAGAAACAAAAAAATTATAGCAAATGTCTAAAAAATAGAAGTGAGTTGGAAAAGAATAGCCTTAAAAGTGATAAAAAAGGATTATTTACGCCAACATCTATACAAGTAATTCCATATAAGGCAAAAAATTAAAGATTATTAGGATTATTTCTAATATTTAAACCGCAATAATCGTTAATAATATGTGTCTCAAAAGATTTAATTGGTGATTGCCAATCTTTCCAATGTAAAGAAGAGTCTGCAACATTCAACAAGTACTTTTTGCAATTTATTGCCAAATAAATCCTTTTTTTATTTTGATTCTCCGCGATTATTAGAAATATTTCTTTTTGATAGTAAAACTTATAAGGTTGGATTTTTAAAGGCCCATAAAGGATTCCATCTATATTACTGAAATTATTCTGACTATTATAACCCAACAAGACTTTTGTTATAGGTAATTCATGGGATAACGCTTGTGGCAAACTAAATAGAAGTAAAAAGATATATGTTTGTAGGCTATTAAATCTCATATTCTAGTTTAAACTTATCTATTGATAAAGAATAATCTAAATATAGACTATCGGAATTCTCAGTGAATCCATATTTTTTATAATCTGAAGAGATAATACTTATCATAGATTTTATAGGGGCAAAAGCAATAGCATATTCACCTCTAATATCATCATCATCAATATCATTGATCTTTGCCAGAATAAGTTCTAGTTCTTTTAATGCAGAGTTAATTTTTTTTTCAAAGTCTTTAGAAAGTTTTCTTCTCTTAGCAGCCATTATTAAAATTATAATTTATTTTCATTATTATAGTATAGATAAGCAACTTAGTTCTATCTTGTAGAAAAACTACTAATTCTCTAAATGACTAAATAAATTATTATATTCATTAATCAACGTCTTGTCATATAAATTTCAAGAGTATACAATATAGCAAAATATTGATCGTGGTAAACACCTGGAACGATGACAGTATCTGAGGATAAAAAACTTAAACAGGATAATGCAAAGAAAAACAAAGGAAACAAAAAAGGCTTGCCATGGTGGGTTGAATTGTTATTTGTACAAATAGGCTTACCAGAGGACCTACTTAGAAAATGGCTGCAAACCAAAGTCCATGTAAAGGATCACATTAACAATCAAAAGAATAAATATTTAATTACATTATTCACTATTAGCATTGCTGCTTATGTATCTCCCATTGTAAAGGAATCAATGACTAGGAATACTTGTGTCAAAGAAACTAAGACTTTTTTAACTGATAATAATATTATTAAAAATAAGCAGGCTTTAAAAGCTCAATCAGTATCAGTTAACCATTGTAATGGCGGTAATTACCTTTCATCCAAATTAGTCGACTGAATTAATTGATTTACTATCCTCTATTTCATAGGAAGGTAAATCTTCTATTTTTCTTCCTTCAATAAGTCTGGCAAATAAAAATAAGACCCTACCTAAAACTGGCACCCATATTCTCCTATAAGCATTGTCAAGGATTCTATATATCATTTTAGTAAAATAGCCATTTTCATAATAGTTGAAAAATAAACAAATTGTATTTAAAGAACAAATATGCTTTTAAAGTTATATAATAGAACAAAACAAAGAAACTTGATGGCTACAGCTAAGGAAAAAAAAGAGGAAGTTAAAAAACACCTCAAAAAGATGAGGGCAGAGTTGAGAGACATACACCTTGCCGTAACAGACGAACTAAAAATGCCAGAAGCAGAAAGCATAAAAGATTTAATGTCACAAATGGATGAATTGTTATTAGTTGTAGATCCAAAATCTAACAAGAAAAGTAAAACTAAAAAAAAGAAATAATTAACTAACCTTCGAATGAAAATTCTTACAAAATATCCTTTATTATTCCTATTAATTCTAACTGGATGTACTACAAGTAATAATCAAAAAAGTTTAGAAAATAACGATATTGATCCAAGCATTGTAGAAAGAAAGTCATCAGAAACCATAGTTATACAGGACAAGTGTAATAAAAGTACCATTAATAATTACCTTACAAATGGCTGGAGTATAGAAACCACAGAAACAAAACAAATACCCTGTAAATGGAAAAAAGTAAAAGCTAGGCCCAAATGTAATCCCAAAACAGATAAAGGCTGCATGATTACAGTACCTGCTTCATATGGAAACCTCACAATCTACAAACTAAAGAGAGAAGTACAAAGCATGAATTAACAATGTCAACCTTTATATATTTGCAAATTTAAAAACCGCATAGGAGCAAGACTCACAAGCTTAGAATGAATTATTAAGAAATAATTAAATCGGATAAGCAAGTGGATGATTAGTTAAGCTTCATACTAAATTATAAAAAAACTATTAGCAGTGCACATATCTCTATTGACAGCTATGGCAGCCATAGGAACTATAGCTATGACATCTACTTTTCTCGTAATAACTATTGCACACTAGCAAAGTATATTGTTTGAATTTTCATGCATTTCAATAAAAATAAATTACCCTAAACTATAGTTATAACTTAGCCTTAAGTTATTAATAAATATGCTAGATCAAATATCAAATATGACAATAAGAAATCCTATATTTATGATTATATTATTTGCATCTATATGGTATATACCTGGCATAATACTTAGACGAAGGATAGTCTTTCTAAAAGAAAAGAAACAAAAACAAAAACAAGAGGAAAGAATATCTTCTCTATATCCAAAAAGTAAATCTAAATAACCAAACGTATATGTTATTTAGAACTAAGAATATCTGTTAAAGAAGTTCTGAAGTCGCCTTTAGACATTCCACCTTTAATCTCTCCGATGATAGAAAATTCACCTCCGGGTTCTTTTACAATAAGATACGTAGGCCATCCCATGCCGATCTTTTTCGGATATTGAGCTAATAGAATTTTTCTATATTTTGTGTAAATAGAAGTATCCTGCATTGGTATATCAATAAATTCACATCCAAGTTCATTAGAAACCTTAGAATCATAGTGGCTCATCCTATGACATGTACCACAGTCTTCAGAGCTGAACTTTAATACTGAAGCATTCATAATTTTTTGTTTATTATCTATTATAGACGTATTTAAAATGATTTCTTAAGTTTATTTATATATAATTTCATAAATTTTATAAATAATTCCAGTTATAGCCCCTGTTATCAAGATGATTAAGACAACAACAGGTATAAGTAGAAAATATTGCATTTCTACAGGGATTAAATAAAATAGATCTATGAGTTTGTCTATAGAAGAAAAAAATAAAATTAAAGACAAGCATATTAATGCTAAGAATTTTAAGAATTTATGCAGTCTAATATTATTCATCACTTTCTTTAGATATACATCATCTGATATATTAATTACTAAAAGTATAATTAACGATATAGCAGATGGAAATAATAAAAAATTCTGATTAACAAAATAGTCTAGTAAATTTAGAAGCACTAGGAATTCAGCTAAATAAAATATAGTTTTAGAATATCTAAAGTCCAGCATTTTTTTAGTCATATATTAATAATAATGAATATATAAATAATATATTCATTATTCAAATATCATTCCTTCTAGATAGTGGATTTTTCTTTTTACTAATATAAATTATTATTCTTATAGTTCCCCCTACAATAAGTATAAAACTGAAAATTAATAAGCAAATAACTATTAATCCGACACCTATTCCAATAAGAGTGCTGAACAATGTCATTAATGATTCATAAAATTGTATAAATACTTCTTTTGAGATTCTTGATGGAATAAAGTCAGAAGGAAGAGTTTGTAGAAACAAGAGCAGATTAATTCCAATTGTCAAAAATAATAATGCTTCAAATAGCTGTCTTTTTCTTGGTTTAACAGACTTACCTCTGAAAATAAAGCCTTTCTGACGCCTCTTTTTATTAGATTTAGAAAGAACCATATTATTGATCTATCAATAATTTTATATTGATTTTACTTAAATAATAAGATAGTCAAGACATTTCTGCCATTAATCTTCTAGAAATTAAGATCTTTTTCAATGGCCTGGTTGGGTAAATCGAGCTTTGGACTAGGTATTCTTAAATACAATAATGAAGAAGTTGAAAACAACAATATACCTATTAAAAGATGTACAAATTTAAGGTGAAGAGGTGACTTGAGAGATCTCTTTTTGCTTATCATCCTATTAGCATGAATAGATTCCCAATTAACACATACAGATGAATCATAAATTAATTTATCTAGACACAGTGTTAGATCAGCTAATTCAGCATCATCCAAAAATATAGACAACGGTTCTATGCCCTCTTTACTGCTAGTCAAACTAAGTAAGTGAGAATTATCTTGCGAAGAGATTGAAACCGAATTGCAATCTGAAGAAATAGAAGTTTGTAATCCAGAAATACAGTGCCTAGTGTATGCGTTTACAACTGAAATCAAATTATCTATATGATCCTTTTTTCCCTCTAAAATACTGTGGCCAACAAGTTTTAGTCTCCAATTAAGAATAACCCCAATAGTGTTTGCATCATGGCCTAAGGAATGATCAGGAACACCATATACATCAAGTCCAGCAAAACCTACATTATAACTACGGTTCAATTTCATATCTACTTAAGCAAAGACAATGGTTCAAATAAACTTGATCTCAATCTTATCTCTCCTCCGTCACCCGAAGATAAAGCTAATATAAACAAAATCTTCTTATAGAAAATCTGAGGATCTCTAGAATGAATAAGGTAGTTTTTAACTGCTACCCTTCTAGAATTAAGCCTTTCAGATATTAATTCTTCAAATCGATAACAAAATTGACTCCAAATATATTGATTATCTAGATTGGAGCTGCTGCTAGAAAGTAAGTTTCTAATCTGAGGATAAAAACGCTGAGATAACTTTGAAAGTAGAAGAAGTAAAGCATCGAATGACTCTCGTGAAATAGGAGAGTTACGACTAGATCTCCTCATAGGATTATGACAACGCGATTTCCAAACCTCTACATAATTAGGAAAGATATGTTCTAATTCAATTGTATTCGTTAAAGAAGATATAGAGACTGAAGCATTAATATCAACAGCTTCTATGGCTAATAAAAGTAAATCTAACTTTTCTATGGCTCTTCTATTTTTTATGGTCTGGATTCCTAGAAGTTCCTGAATCATTGAAACATAGTCATGATTATTGGAAGGATTATACCTAGTCGATTTTTTTTGGTTATTCATCACTTATATAGAATAATAGTCATTTTCTTAGATCAGATAATTAAACTTTTTACAGAAAATTCTACCTATAATGAATAGGTGCTTTAAAAAGACATTAGAGTAACAAGTAGATTATGCTAGCAAATATCATGTAATGATTATAGTTTAAAAGGTCTAAGGAAATATCTTTTGAAGAAATTCTATGCATGCTTGATCTTCCAATCAAGTAATTGTCGGTATTGATCTAGGTTGATCAGACCAAGATTCCACAAAATTATAGAAATTGGTGCACATTCATTATGACTTTGCTTGATTCCAAGATTAATTGCGTTATCAGTAAGATTAAGTTCACAACTTAAATACGTGTATAACTCTTTTGATAGAACTTCATGTATATGTGTATTATATATCATACTATTTGTTTTTGAATGGGATAAAAAGGGCATTAATTCCATCAGTCATAAATAATAGTGTATACTGTCTAACAATATTAAATTTAGATAAAATATAGTAAGAAACTAGTTTAATATGTTTAAGGAAAATCATATCTTTTGAGACAATAGTAGCCAGGCTATGAGTAATGATGATTGTAGTTAGAATGTCAATATAACGTCTAAAATAAAATAAAATATAACTCTTATATTTCCTAGAATTATGATCTGGCTTAAGCAAAGAGAGAACATCTTTTATGTCACGTAAACATAAATTAAGGCCTTGGCCTCCAACAGGATGTATAGAATGTGCAGCTTCTCCGACTAAAAAATTATTTTTTCTTGAAAGTCTTGTTGACAATGAAAGAGATAAAGGAAAGGTCTGCGGTTGATTAATCAAAGCATCTATCTCTATATTCTTTGGAAGGAATGTGGCTATATGGTCCAAAAATGTTGAGTAGGATAATTTTTCTAGTTTTTTGCATTTATAGTATGGTGCACTTATTACTATCTGAAAAGTATTTGAACCCATTGGTAATAAAGCCATTGGGCCATCATTCCTAAAAATTTCATATGCTCTTTTTGTATAAGGAACTCTTAATATTGCCTTAAAAGTCAGGCAAGCTTGTTCATAACGATATTTTATTGATTTAATATTTAATTTATTCTTAGATACAGATAAGGCCCCATCTGCAGCAAAAAAATAATCGAAGAGGATGTTAGTTCTAGGAGTTAATTCATTATAATTTGTATTTATATTGCTAGCTTTAACTAACTCTTCAGTCAAACATGACATAAGAAACTTATGGTCAATAGTCCATCCTATAGCATTATATTTTAAGTTCATATTAATAAGGTCACTACATTTCATTAATACACTCTTAGACAAACCAGTATCAACTATCGATAATGTCTCAAAAGGTATCATATAAGGACTAAGTTTCTTCCAAAGATTTAGTTGCTCTAATAATCTTCTTGAGGAATGGTTTATCGCATAAACTCTATCCCTATTTAATAATTCTAAAGATGACTTAACATCATATATAGAAACATTAACTCCTTTAATAGAAAAGCCTAAGGCCAATAAAGAACCGGTTATGCCTGCTCCAGCTATCAAAACATTATATTCATCATTTCCAACAATTAGTTCTTTATTAGTCATTTTATGAATTCTCTTCAAATGAAATCTTTACTAATTCGTAAATAACATATCTCTTCAAAAGCTGGCCTTAGTAAATAAGGATATTCACCTACCCATAATTTATTATTAGGCAACCAAGCATCACTTATATTTTGAATAGTACTAAAATTCCTATTATTAGAAAACACAAGGCATCTTATCAAGCAACCTTTTCTTATATATTGATGTTTATCTTCTAAAGGGAAGTCAATTTTTGAAATGTATCCATCTTCATCTCCTAATTCTATAATTAACCAGGTTCTTCTATTTTCTACCAATTCAAGTTCCCCTATTTTATTTGCCTGTTCACGGCTATTCTCTATTCTTTCTTGGGTATATACATCTAATACATCTCCTTCAAAAATAGCTGCATATGGATAACCCCTTAATTTTGAATTTATTCTACTAGCCTCTAATATAGGTCCCCATAAGATATATAAAAGAAAAACAACTCCTAAAATCAGCCAAAGGGAATAAAATTGACTAGATACTTGACTCTGACTTATTAATAAAGTTATTACACCTCCTATTGATGAAATTATAATTCTTTGCAGTATTTTTCTTGGATTTCCTAAAGCAGAAGAAAATTGGTTACTAGTTGCTACAGAAGGAATAAGTTTTTGTAGTTCTACTGGTCTTAGTGGAATTAACATTATTAGGTTATTAATAATTATTTAAATAAGCTTTTCTAAACCATAAACAAGAGTTTCTAGGTATCTTACTTTTTTGATTGTAAGCAGAACACCAGGCATATATGCTGATCTGTCAATAGTATTATGACTTAACAAGTATGTTTCACCAGCTGAACCGAACATAACTTGTTGCTGAGCAACTATACCTGGCAATCTAACTGAATGAATTCTTAGTCCACTTTCTCTTAGTCCACCTCTGCATCCAGAAATAGTTTCGCTCTCTTCAACTTGCAAAAGATTAAATTTTTTGCCTAATTCTTCTATTATCTCTGCTGTTTTTATACATGTACCACTTGGGGCATCTGCTTTTTGGTTATGATGAGATTCTGTCAATTCTGCAAAATCATAAAAACTTGCAGCAGCAGCAGCAGCTTGTTGGAGAAGAACCATCCCAACTGAGAAATTAGGTATAACAGCGCAGCCGACAGATGCCTTTTCAGCAAAGATAATTAATTCATTAAGTTGACTAGAAGAAAGTCCAGTAGTGCCTATTACTGGATGTACGCCATAAGCAATAGCCGCTCGTGTATGTTCATAAACAACTTTTGGGTGAGTAAAATCAACTAAAACCGCCCCTTTCCCAACTCCATCATCTCTAACCTCTTGACTTGCAGCACACAAAGAACCCTCCAAATCTGAAGTTACAACTATATTCTGTTCTTTTAAGCCTAAAGCAATCCCAACATCAACTCCTTGTTGGGAAGGCGAATTATCTATAGCAGCTACAAGCCTATATTCTTTTGATGCCAGTACTGCTTTAATAACTTCTGAACCCATTTTGCCAAGTGCTCCTGCTACTAGAACAGGAATTTTTTCTGTGGAATTTGAATTCATCTATTAAATGCATTTCCTAAATGATATGAACTCACAAAATTAGATGTAACAGCCGTAAGGAAAAAGCCACAGTATAGTCCCTTATAAAAGTAGGCTTGGTCAAAATACCTAACAAAGAGAGAAGAAATGTTTACACAGGTTCGCTCAGCCAATCGCAGAGTAATGCCTGTTGAAGGGCAAAGTCATAAAGTGATAATGAAAATAGTTTATCTAGTTCTTGAACCTCAATACCAAAACGCCTTAACCGAAGCAGCACTAACACTTAATAAGAGCAATAAAGATTTAGGGATTGAACTAAATGGTTATTTAATTGAAGAACTTAGAGATGAAACAAATTACTCTGATTTCAAAGCAGATATTGCACAGGCTGATATTTTTATTGGCTCACTAATTTTTATTGAAGATTTAGCTCAGAAAGTAGTTGAGGCAGTTAAACCTCATAGAGAAAGACTTAAAGCAGCAATTGTTTTTCCTTCAATGCCAGAAGTAATGAGGCTAAATAAGCTTGGCTCTTTTTCTATGGCTCAACTAGGGCAAAGTAAAAGCCTAATAGGCGATTTCATGAAAAAGAAAAAGGAAGCAGATGGAGCAGGCTTCCAAGATTCAATGCTAAAGCTATTAAATACTCTTCCTTCCATACTCAAATATTTACCGGTTGAGAAGGCTCAAGATGCAAGAAATTTCATACTTAGCTTTCAATATTGGGTAGGAGGTACTCCAGAAAATCTTAGAAATTTCTTTTTATTATTGGCAGATAAATATGTTCTTAAAAAAGATGATAAAGGGAAAAATTTAGATCTTAAATTTAAAGAGCCAGAAGTATTCCCAGATTTAGGTATATGGCACCCATTGGCGCCAAAAATGTTTGAGAATATTTCTGAGTACCTTGACTGGACTAAAAGCAGAAAAGAACTAAGCAAAGATTCACTTGAAGGTCCTAGAATTGGACTAGTACTTCAAAGAAGTCATATAGTTACAGGAGATGATGCTCACTATGTTGCAGTCATTCAAGAGCTTGAATTTAGAGGAGCAACAGTAATACCTGTGTTTTGCGGAGGACTTGACTTTTCAAAACCAGTTGAAGAATTTTTCTATGATTCAGTTAATACAAAAAACATATTAGTAGATGGGGTTGTTTCATTAACTGGATTTGCATTAGTTGGTGGTCCAGCAAGACAAGACCATCCCAAAGCTATAGAAGCTCTTAAAAAGCTAAATAGGCCCTATATGGTCGCCTTACCTTTAGTATTTCAAACCACACAAGAATGGGAAGGCAGTGACCTTGGCCTGCATCCGGTACAAGTTGCACTGCAAATTGCAATTCCAGAACTAGACGGAGCAATTGAGCCCATTGTTCTTTCAGGTAGAGATGATGCAACTGGTAAAGCTCATACACTTCAAGACCGAGTGGATTCAATCGCAGAAAGAGCTATCAAATGGTCATCATTGCGAATTAAACCAAGGAATAAGAAAAAACTTGCAATAACAATTTTTAGCTTTCCACCAGACAAAGGAAATGTAGGTACTGCAGCCTATCTTAATGTCTTTGGTTCAATCTATAAGGTTCTTCAAGAGATGAAGGCTAAAGGGTATGACATAAAAGATTTACCAAAAGATTCAAAAGGTTTAATGGAAAAATTGATACATGATCCAGAAGCTCTAGAAGGATCTCCAGAACTTACAATTGCACATAAAATGAGCGTAAAAGAATATGAGAAACTCACTCCATACTCATCTAGATTAGAAGAAAACTGGGGCAAACCCCCTGGAAATCTTAATAGTGATGGGCAAAATTTATTAATTTATGGATGTCACTTTGGGAATGTTTTTGTAGGAGTTCAACCAACATTTGGATACGAAGGCGATCCAATGAGATTGCTTTATTCAAAAAGTGCAAGTCCTCACCACGGATTTGCAGCGTATTACACGTATTTAGAAAAAGTATGGGAAGCAGATGCAGTACTTCACTTTGGAACTCATGGCTCTTTAGAATTTATGCCTGGGAAGCAAATGGGAATGAGTGAGACATGTTATCCAGATTCTTTAATAGGAGGTCTACCAAACCTCTATTATTACGCAGCAAATAATCCATCAGAGGCAACAATTGCAAAAAGAAGAGGTTATGCTTCAACAATTAGCTATTTAACTCCTCCAGCAGAAAATGCAGGTCTTTACAAGGGGCTCAAAGAGTTAAGTGAACTTGTAGGTTCATATCAACAATTAAGGGAAAGTGGTCGAGGAGTTCAAATTGTTAATGCAATAATAGAAACCTCAAAAAAATGTAATTTGGATAAAGATGTATCTCTTCCTGAAGAAGATGCTGCTTCTCTAGATATAGATCAAAGGGATTCCATTGTTGGCTCCATATATGGTCAATTAATGGAAATAGAGAGTCGCTTGCTTCCTTGTGGATTGCATACCATTGGAATGCCGCCTAAAGCTGAAGAAGCAGTTGCCACTTTAGTAAGTATTGCAGCCCTAGAAAGAGAGCAAGAAAAAATAAGATCACTACCTGGATTATTAGCAGAAGCTATTGGTAAAAATATAGATGATATCTACAAAGGTAATAACAATGGAGACCTCCTATCTGTAGAATTAAATAAAAAGATTACAGATACATCAAGAGAAGCAGTAAAAGCACTCGTTCTTTCATTATCTGGTTCTGATGGAAGAGTGACCCTTAGAAAAACATTGATTACTAGGATAATTGACTTTCTTAAATCATTAGGTTTTAATTTCCCATCTCCTTGGCTAAATAAATGTATAAAAAATAACTTTAAAAATATTGATGTTAAAGAATTAGACAAATTATTTGATTACTTAAGATTCTGCCTAAATCAAATCTGTGCAGATGAAGAAATGGAAAGTTTATTAAAAGCTTTAGACGGAGATTATGTTCTTCCCGGTCCTGGTGGAGACCCAATAAGGAATCCTGGTGTTCTTCCTAGTGGAAAAAACATTCATGCTTTAGATCCACAATCAATACCAACTGCTGCTGCTGTGGCTTCAGCAAAGGTAGTTGTAGATAAATTAATAGAAAAACAAAAAGAAGAAGAAGGTGGCTGGCCAGAGACAATTGCATGCGTCCTCTGGGGTACCGACAATATTAAAACCTATGGGGAATCACTTGCTCAAATACTCTGGTTTGTGGGTGTAAAACCAAAAGCTGATTCTGTAGGTAGAGTAAATAAACTTGAATTACTATCACTAGAGGAACTTGGAAGACCAAGAATTGATGTAGTTGTCAATTGTTCTGGTGTTTTTAGAGATTTATTTATAAATCAAATGGCATTAATTGATCAAGCAGTAAAAATGGCTGCAGAAGCAGATGAACCAATAGAACAAAATTTTGTCAGGAAACATTCTTTAGAACAATCTAAGAAGCAAGGAGTATCTTTAAGAGATGCTTCTTGCAGAGTCTTTTCTAACTCTAGTGGAAGTTATAGCTCAAACGTTAATTTAGCAGTAGAAAATTCAACTTGGGAGGAAGAAGATGAACTTCAAGAAATGTATTTATCTAGAAAAACTTTTGCTTTTAATGCTGACAATCCAGGTGAGATGAATCAAAACAGAGAAGTCTTTGAATCTGTAATGAAAACGGCTGATGTAACATTTCAAAATCTAGATTCATCAGAAATTTCACTCACAGATGTAAGCCATTACTTTGATTCAGATCCAACAAACTTAATATCTAAACTTAGAGATGATGGCAAAAAACCAAGTAGTTATATAGCAGATACAACTACTGCTAATGCCCAAGTAAGATCATTAAGTGAAACAATTAGGCTCGATTCAAGAACTAAACTTCTTAATCCTAAATGGTATGAAGGTATGCTCAATTCAGGTTATGAAGGGGTAAGAGAAGTATCTAACAGGCTAAATTACACCTTAGGTTGGAGCGCTACTAGTGGACAAGTAGACAACTTTGTTTATGAAGAATCAAACGAGACTTTTATAAATGATCCTGAAATGAGGAAGAAGTTAATGGAGTTAAACCCGCATAGTTTCAGAAGAATAGTAGGAACACTTCTTGAAGTTAATGGTAGAGGTTACTGGGATACCTCTGAAGAGAATATTGAACAATTGAAAGAGCTATATCAGGAGGTTGAAGATAAAATAGAAGGTGTTGAGAACAAATAAAATAATAGTTTTAATTACTAATTAATATTCCACAAATGATTAGACATAGCAATTGTTTGGCAAGCTGCTTTTACATCATGAACTCTTACAATATCCACATTTGCCTGTACACATCTACATAAAACTGCATTTGTGCCGAAAATTCTCTTTTTAGGATCTGATTCGCTAATAATATTACCTATAAATCTTTTTCTTGATGGACCAACCAATACAGGATAACTAGTAGAAGTAAATTTTTCTAATTTTGATAATATAGATAAATTATGTTCATCATTTTTTGCAAATCCTAATCCTGGATCAATAATTATTTGTTTATTTGATAAGCCAGCTGCAAGAGCATTATCAACAGAATCCATCAGTTCAATAAAAACATCATTAAATACATCCTTATATAATGCAAGCTTATTCATTGTCAAACTATTACCTCTACTATGTGTAATAACAAATGGTATCTCTGAATGAGAAACTACATTTAAAATCTCAGGGTCTAATCTTCCACCACTAATATCATTAATCCAATCAATTCCAATATCTAAAGCTTTAGAGGCAACTTCTGAATAAAAAGTATCTAATGAAATTAATACGTTGGGTATTTCTTTACGAATTAACTTTACTACTGGCAATATTCTTTTAATCTCAACATCAGCTTGAATAACTTCTGCACCTGGTCTAGTGCTTTGCCCTCCAATATCAATGACTTCCGCTCCTTGTGCAATACATTCTTTGGCTCTTTTGAGAGCTTTGGAAGGGTCAATATAATTACCTCCATCACTAAAAGAATCTGGAGTTATATTTATAATCCCCATCACTATTGTTCTTTTGTTTAGTGCCTTAGGGCAAATATTATTTAATTTGATAATTAGCTATTCTCGCAAAGTTTTTAGCATCTAAAGATGCTCCACCAACTAGTACTCCATCTATATCACTTTTTGACATTATTTCATCAATATTTGAGGGCTTAACTGAACCGCCATATTGAATTAACAAATCCGGGAATCCAACCCATTGTCGAATTAAGCCACATATTCTATTTGCTTCATTTGCTTCACATGTTTTTCCAGTACCTATTGCCCAAATTGGTTCATAAGCTATTACAAGATTACTAAGTTCAGTTTGTTCTAAACCTTGCTCAACCTGTCTTCTGATTACCCTTTCAGCTTCTCCCCTTTCTCTTTGTTCAATACTTTCTCCTACACAAACAATGGGAATAAGTCCACTAGCTTGGGCGGATCTTGCTCGAAGGTTAATTTGCTCATCACTTTCACTAAAATATTTTCTTGGCTCACTATGGCCAACAATTGCATAACGAACATTATGTTCTAAAAGCATAGGTGGCGAAATTTCAGCTGTAAAAGCTCCATCAATCTCCCAATGAACGTTTTGACTAGAAATATTAATTTGCGTACCTTTTAATAATGAAGCTAACGTTGAAATAGCTGTAAAAGGTGGAGCTACAACAATATGACGGTCAGAAGGAAATTCTTTTGACAAGGGGATAAAAGTATCCATGTATTCTTTGGCTGAGGCACACGTCATATGCATCTTCCAATTACCAGCAATAACTGTTTTCCTCACTCGTTACCTCTTTGTTCATCGTTAATTACCAATTTACGGCCTAAGGGTTGATTATTTGAAAAGATGTACTCATTCTTTGCTAAGCAAACCTTATCTCCATGTATCAACTTCCTTCCTCGTCGTGTTTCAACTAAACCATTTACCTTTACATCACCTGACAAGATTAGAATTTTAGCCTGACCTCCTGTATCAACTAAGCCAAGCCATTTTAGGAATTGGTCCAGTTTCATAAAATTAGTCCTTCTTAAACATGCCTACTAGTTCCAAATTTAGCTTTTTAAGTTTACTTCCACACCTTTTTGCCCATTTAAAGCAACTAGCAATAGGGGGTACATTTATGCTTATATATGTGATTTGTTGGCCAATACTTGCATGGCTAGCAGGTAAACTAATTCCTGCTATAGGTAACGGCGATACAAATCAGGTAATACAAATCATTAGCCAAGCATTATTTGT
>QCPC01000007.1 GCA_003212695.1 Prochlorococcus sp. AG-436-C13
TGGTGTAGATATAAAACCCTTTAAAGCTGAGTTCTTCTCTCAATCACTTAAAAGCAAAGGTGAATTTGCTTTGCTAAATCTTCCTTTTTCTATGCTTTCATTGTTTTTCTCAACACCTTCTTCTCTTAGTGGAATGTTTGGGATTACCGGAAGATATCGCTTTAATAAGAATTCTCCAGAATTAACTGCTGAACTTGTTTTAGAGGATGCAAAGATCTTAGATAAAGAGTTTGTGATGGAGAAATCAGATATTTTTATTGCCAATTCAGTATTGAAGACTGATATATCTATCAGAGAAGTATCGACTACTGAAGCCGTTGACATTTATGGTGATATACCCTTGTCAGGAGAAATCCCATTTGATTTAAGAATTGAAAGTCATGGTAATGCTCTTGGTTTTCTTGATGGTCTTTCCAATGATTTTCTTGCTTGGAAAGGAGGAAGCATTGATCTTAAATTGTTAATTAGAGGTACTTTAGATCAAACATTATCAAATGGTTTCTTAGTTATTAATGATGGAAGGCTACTTTTGAATAATGTCCTTGTAAAAGATTTAGAAAGTAAGATATTTTTTGATTTTAATCGGTTTGAAGTCCAAACCCTACAAGCAAAGGTAGGTCGTAAAGGTAAAATAAAAGCTCAGGGTGCGTTGTCCTTGTTTAGACCTTCTCAAGAAAACGAAGAGAAACTTAGGGTTGAAATGAAATCGATTGAATTAAAGGAGCAGAATTATGAAGTTAATCTTTCTTCAAAATTAGAGATAGATCGCTCAGTTCTTAATCCGTTAATTGGGGGCCAAGTTTCCATTAGTGATGGAACAATATCAACAAAACGATCTAATTCTGGACGCAGAAGTTCAGCTTCCTCACAGAAATATACATCTAGATCCAGTAGGTTTAGTAGTGAAACTTTTCCCGAGCAAAGTTGGGATTATCAAAGCGTTCAAGCTAAACCTTTACTCCTTTTTCTCCAGGACAAGGAGTCTCCTGCAAGTAAAATCTTAAACTCTGGAATTCCAAAAGGATTCTCTTATATTGGATTTAATTCACTAAATCTTATCTTTGGACCAGATTTAAATATAGTCTCTCAACCTATAGCAAGTTTTACTCCCTCAGGTAAAATTACTCTTGATGGTACTTTTGATGAAAGCCTTGATCTAACTGGTTTAATGCGCCTTGAGAAAGGGCGGGTTAACCTCTTCACAACTACTTTTAATTTAGATAGAAAGTATAAAAATACTGCGACATTTACTCCTTCTATGGGTTTAGTACCTTTTTTGGATATAAAACTTACAACGCGCGTTCCTGATGTAGTTCAAGATACAAGTCAATTATCATCTTCTAATGAATACATCTTAAACAGCTCAACTTCAGTTGGTATAGGTGGCTCTAGGGTAGTGAAAATAGATTTAATAGCTACTGGATTAGCTGATCGTGTATCTGAAACATATGAACTTAGCAGTACTCCTTCATTGCCAAAAAGTTACCTTTTTAATCTCATAGGTGGAAATTCATTAACTATGCTAATGACTGGTGGTCAAAGAGAAGTGTTAGTTGGCTTACTCGGTAGGTCTTTAGTTTCACCAGCTTTAGGTAGATTAAGTGATGCCTTTAGCGATAGAATTCAGTTAGCTTTTTATCCTGCTTTTGTTTCAAATAAATTTACTGGTGATGATACAGATAATAGTGATGTAGTAGAAGGTACAGATTTCTCTGACTTAGAAGACACTCAAGATGATTTGTCACCTCAGCAGTCGTGGATAGCTGAGGTTGGAATGGATCTTTCAGACAAAATTAATTTGTCCATCCAGACAACACCTAATCGTAATGATATACCACCACATGGAACGCTTACCTACCAATTTCTTCCAACTGTCGGAGTATTAGGCTCATTAGATAATGATGGTAATTGGCAAAGTCAATTACAATTATTTTTAAAATACTAGAGTGGTTAAATAGAGTATCTCGGGACCTTTTTTTATTTACCTTACCTATTATTCTTGCAAATCTGTTTGCTTTTAAGATTTTAAAAGTTAATTTCGAAATCCTGAGGCAGGATGTATATAGGAAGTCTAGTAAATTATGCAAAATCAAACCAAAATTTCTCCCCCGACAGAAGAATTACTAATACGTGCTAGTGATGTAAAGAGAGCTTCAATAAAGTTGGCGCAGAGCAGTAATGACAATCGTCAGAAGGCTTTGTCAGCAATGGCAGACAGCTTATATGCTAGAGCTGATCAAATTGTTGCTGCTAACGAGAAGGATCTCCAAAGATCAGAAGAAGCTGGCCTTAGCCAGGCACTTTTGTCAAGATTGAAATTGACTAAAGATAAGTTGAATACTTCTATAGAGGGTGTTAGGCAAGTTGCTTTTTTGCCTGATCCGATTGGATTACGTCAATTACATCGTGAATTAGATAAAGATCTTATTTTAGAAAGAATTACAGTTCCATTAGGTGTACTTGGAGTGATTTTCGAGTCAAGACCTGATGCTGTTATGCAAATAGCTTCCTTAGCAGTACGCTCTGGGAATGGAGCTATCCTTAAAGGAGGAAGTGAAGCGAATCTCACAAATAAGGCAATTGTTAAGGCACTTCAAGAAGGATTAAATGTTTCTACTATTCCTTCTAATTCTTTATGTTTGTTAACTACACGAGAAGAAAGCTTAAGTTTACTTCTTTTAGATAAATTTGTAGATCTTATTATTCCTAGAGGGAGTAATGAATTAGTTAGGTTTGTTCAGGATAATACTAGAATACCTGTCTTAGGACATGCAGATGGAGTGTGCCATCTCTATGTAGATTCAGATGTTGACTTGACACAAGCATTAGATATTATGATTGACAGTAAATGTCAATATCCTGCTGCATGTAATGCGATTGAGACTTTGTTATTACATAAGGATATTGCTTCTTCTTTCCTTGAGCTTGCATTGCCGGTTTTGAGAAAGGAAGGAGTTAAAATATTAGGAGACAAAACATCACAGGCTTTAGGTGTTCGATGTGCTGTCGAAGAGAGTGATTGGTCTACGGAATATCTAGATTTAAAACTCTCTGTAAAAGTTGTTTCTTCTGCTTTAGAAGCAATGGAGCATATACGTCTTTATGGGTCTAGGCATACTGATGCCATAGCAACAAAAAATGATGACATAGCTAGACAATTTATGTTATCTGTTGACAGTTCAGGTGTTTACCATAACTGCTCTACTCGTTTTGCAGACGGTTTTCGTTATGGTTTTGGTGCAGAAGTTGGAATTAGTACGCAGACTCTTCCACCAAGAGGACCTGTTGGACTTGAAGGGTTGGTTACATATAGATATTTTTTAAAGGGTGAAGGACATATTGCTGCAGATTATTCTTCTGGAATGCGTAGTTTCTCTCACAAGAATTTAAATTAATGGATTATCCAGAGACTTGGTCCGCGCTAGAGATTTTAGATATAAACCTTTGGGCTCATGTAGGTGTTTTAAATGAAGAACGTTTATTGGGTCAGTCTTTTACGTTAGACATTATCCTATGGATTGAGATAGAAAAGGCCTCAATCAATGATGATCTTTCCTCAACTATAGACTATAGTTTGGCGGTTAATAGTATTCAGGAATTAGCCTTGGAAATAAAATGTAAAACCATTGAATATTTTAGTGAGGTTATATTTGACCGATTAGAGAATTTGTATGGTTCTATTCCAATGGAGATCTCTTTGAGAAAATGTTCTCCTCCAATAGAAGGTTTTACAGGAAGTGTTTCAATTATTAGGAAAAGAAATATTGAGCTTATCGGCTAAAGATGAGTAATCTAATCAGACCTTTGGTTTTGGTTCATGGCTTATGGAATACGCCGAAACTTTTTGAGCGTTTTATAAATCAACTTAATCAAAGGCCGTCTAATTTATTTGCCCCCCATTTACCACATCAATCTGGGAAAGTAGGTATAAGAAAGTTGGCAAAAGACTTAGACTTTCAGATTCAAGCTAGATTTGGAATTAATGAACCTATTGACTTGTTAGGCTTTTCCATGGGCGGACTAATCGGTAGAGTTTGGCTTCAGGAATTAGCGGGATTTAATAGAACCATACGTTTCTTTAGTATAGGCAGCCCTCATAAAGGTACATTAACTGCTCAGTGTGTGCCTAACTATTTGTTTTCGGGTATATCAGAAATGAAAATAGGAAGTATGTTTTTAGATTCACTAGACAATTCTTTGGTTAACCTCAGAGAAGTTAGATGTAAAAGTTATTTTTGTATTTTAGACTTAATGGTTTTTCCTGGATTTCGAGCTGTTTTACCTATAGGAGATTCCATTTCTGTTCCAGTTTTAACTCACAAAGGGTTAATAAAAAATCCAAAAAGCATTAAATTAATAACCAAAGACTTATTTGATGTTGCTAATCAGCCCACTATGTCTAATTAATGCTTTAGTACTTGGAGACCTCCCTCTAAATAATTTAAAGACTTCGGCTGGATCTTTGCTGCCTCCAAGACTTAGGACAGTGTCTTTAAAAAGATTTCCGATTTTTCTTATTTCTAATTCGTTATCTAAGCCTGCTTCTTCGAATCTTGAGTATGCATCTGCGCTTAATACCTCAGCCCATTTGTAAGAATAGTATCCTGCTGAATATCCTCCAGCAAAGATATGACTAAATGCACATAAAAACTTATCTTCAGAGATAGGTTGCAATACGCATGTGTTTTTAGCAATATCTCTGCGTAAATCATCTGGATTTACATCGGAATTTCTTTTCCATGAACAATGAAGCCTTATATCGGTTAGTGCAAAGTGAATCTGCCTTAGGGTAGACAAACCAGAATTAAACGTTTGGTTCAATCTTAGTTTGTTTATGTCATCATCTGATAATGATTCATTTGTTTCCCAGTGTTTTGCAATCTCATGTATGGTCCTATCGTCTAGGCACCAGTTCTCCATAAATTGACTAGGTAGTTCGACTGCATCCCATTCAATATTATTTATACCAGCAGCTTGTGGATAATCGACTTTAGTAAGCATATGTTGGAGACCATGACCAAATTCGTGAAATAGTGTTCTTACTTCATCAAAGCTCATTAAGCTGGGCGTATTGTTTATTGGTGGTGTTTGATTACATATTAAATATGCAACTGGTAAAACGAAGCTTCCATCTTCGAGCTTTTCTTTTGTTAAACACTCATCCATCCAAGCACCTCCTCTTTTGCTTTCAGGCCTTGAGTATGGGTCTAAATAAAATGAGGAGATTTTTGCCCCATTTCTGTCAAGGACTTTGAATAATTGAACATCCTCATGCCATTTGGGATATTCCTTATCCTCAGGTTTTATATATATATCAAAAAGCCTTTCACATAATTTGAATAAGCCATCAAGTACTTGAGGTAGAGGGAACCATTCTCTAAGTTCCTCTTGATTAAGATCGAAAAGATTCTGCCTTAGTTTCTCTGACCAGAAACTTATATCCCAAGGCGCAAAATCATTAAATTCTCTATTGCTTTCTTTCGAGGCAAAATCTTGCAAGCGTTTTATTTCTGCTTTAGCTGCAGGAAGTGCTGCTACTCTAAGTTCTTCTAAAAGTTTTTCTACTTCATTAGTGTTATTTGCCATTTTGCTAGCTAGGCTTAAATTAGCCCAGTTTTCATAGCCAAGTAACTTAGATTGATATCTTCTAAGCTCAAGTATCTCCTCAATTAATGGTTCATTGCTTTTCGTCCCTTTACTCGCTCTGCTTACATATGCTTTATAAATTAATTCTCGTATAGATCTGTTTTCAGAGTATGTTATAAAAGAAATATATGTTGGTATATCTAATGTAAGTAGCCAAGGACCATCATCAGCTGTGAAAACATATTTATCTTCTGACCTATATGTTGAGTCGTTCTTAGCGGCTTTTGCCATTTGCTCCAAACTCCTTTTGGGAAGTCCTGCTATTTCACTTTTTTTGACAAGAAGAAGCTTCCACTCATTTGTGGCATCTAAGACATTATCACTAAAACTAGTAGATAATTTAGCAAGACGCTCGCTATTGGAATTAAACAAGTCTTGCTCCTTGCCATCTAAGCCTACACCTTTATTTTTCATTGATAAAAGCTCGGATTTAATTATCCTCTTCTGAGCAGTGTTTAGATAGGTTTTATTGTCTTCTAGTATTTTTGTCAGGGCTTTAAATATAATTTTACTTTGTCCAAGACGATTGCTGAATCTAACGATTTCTGGCTGTTGGGAGGAATAAACTTCCCTTAATTCTGGTGAATTTGAGACCCCATATAAATGAGAAACAACACCCCAACTCCAACGCAGTCTTTTTTCAACATTATGTAGACCACCTATCAACTCATCCCATGAAAATGATGCTTCATTGACTAACTTTCTTTGTACATTTTCCTCAAACACTTCAAGGTCGTAATTAAGTTCTTTTAATAAGATTGGTATGTTTTTGTTAATTTCTTTTGGTGTGATCTTATCGAAATCAGGTAAGCCCTTTCCAGGGAAGATCTTTGAAACATGATTATTGTTCATTGGTCTCTAGAAAGTAGTCATTGTTTGATTAATTGTCATAAACATATAAGAGGATAGGTTATTGGCAATTAAATTTGAAGAGCTCTCGTATATGTCAGTAATAAGCCTTGGCCAGAAACCTATAACTAAAGTAGGAAATATTAAGCTTAATGAGATAAATAATTCCCTAGGATTCATCTCTTCAACAAATGCAAGCGCAGGTATTCTCGGACCAAAAAAGACACGTCTACACATTGATAAGAGATAAATAGGAGTAAGAACTAAGCCTATTGCAGCAATGAAAATTGAAATTGACTTGAATAATGAAGTAAATCCATCTTGACTTGTAATGCCTAAAAATATAGTTATTTCACTAACAAATCCACTCATACCAGGTAAGGCTAGAGAAGCTAATGAGCAGGTTAGAAATAGAGCAAATGTTATTGGCAAAGCTTTGGCTACACCTCCCATGTTTGGTATAGAAAGTGTTTTGGTACGTTCATAAAATGAACCTGTTACAAAAAACATTGCTGCAGCTATTAACCCATGACTAATCATTTGAAGCATTGCGCCATTTATGCCTAGTGTATTTATTGCTCCAATTCCGAGTAAAACAAACCCCATATGACTAACTGAGCTGCAAGCAATTCTTCTTTTAACGTTATCTTGAGCAAAGGCATTTAATGCCCCATAAATGATATTTACTATCCCTATTATTATCAGAGCAGGAGCAAATTGTATATGTGCTTCTGGGAACATTTGCACATTAAATCTAATTAATGCATAACCTCCCATTTTTAAGAGTACCCCAGCTAATAGCATAGATACTGGAGCATTTGCCTCACCATGAGCATCTGGGAGCCAAGTATGTAGTGGGAAGATTGGTAATTTCACTCCAAATCCAATTAAAAATCCTAAATAACAAAGCAATCCAAAAGTACCTGAAACTGATCTCGAACTTAGTTCTGTAAGATTTAATGAAAAGTCATTGCCAGATAAAGCAAGAGCGAGACCACTTACAAGTATTAAAAGTGAGGCAAGAGCTGTATAAAGAATGAATTTTGTTGCTGCATAAAGTCTTTTTTTTCCTCCCCAAATGGCAATTAATAGATATACAGGGACAAGTTCTAATTCCCAAGCAAGAAAGAATAGAAGAAAATCTTGAGAAAGAAAGACTAATGCTTGTGCTGAAGCTTGAATAAGCAATAAAGAGAAATAAAGTTTTGGTTTGTTATTTATGTTCCAACTTGCTGTTGCAGATAGAAGAGTTATTAAGCCACTTAAGGCAAGTAGAGGAGCTGAAATACCATCTATTCCTAGTGACCATTCAAGTCCTATAGAAGGTAGCCAACTTATTCTTTCTATTAATTGAAGCTGACTTTCTTTATTATCAAATAGCCTACTTAAAACTATTAATATTAAGAGAAAGTCAGCACCAAGAAAACCTATAGCAATATTCCTGAAAAAGACTGGATTATCTGATTGCTTTACAGGAAGAAACTGAATTAATAGTGCTCCCAGCGCTGGTAAAAGTACTATTAAGGAGAGCCATGATAGTGAGTCTCTGGACGCTGTTACTGTAACTAAGTTGGCGTCCATAATCTTTTAGAGAATGAGAATGAACTTTATCAGCAATTGTGCTTTTTAGTAAGTAGAACTACTTAGGGTTAGCCTGGAGCCCAGGTTGAGCCTGTTGTTTGAAGATTAAGGAGAGGCGCACGGCTTGCTACGCCAGCATTTTCCCAAGCTTTTACCATAGCCTGGCTTATGACTTTCCCTCTATCTTCTTTGCATAAGGCAAGAATGCTAGGTCCTGCCCCACTAATTGCACATCCAAGTGCTCCAGCGCTCATGGCTGCTTCGCAGACTTCTTTTCCACCTTTTATTAATTTCCATCTGTAAGGCTCATGAAGCCGATCATGCATTCCGTCCGAAATTAAATCTTCTCTACCTGTTCTTAGCCCATTGAGCAATAAGGTAAGGGATCCTAGGTTCATTACAGCATCTCCTATTGGTACAGTCTTTGGCATTACTCTTCTTGCTTCACTTGTGCTTAACCTAAGAGAGGGAATTGCCACAACAGCTTTTATAGATTTATGCCAATCACATCTTACAACTCTCCATCGTTCTGAAGCAGCCTTTGCTGTAAAGCACAATCCCCCAAGAAGAGAAGGCACAACATTGTCTGGATGACCTTCGATATCAATAGCTAGTTCTAGAAGTTTTTCTTTGCTTAGAGGGTCATTAATTAAAGCATTGGCTCCTACTAATCCAGCCACAATTGCTGTAGCACTACTTCCAAGACCTCTTGCAGGAGGTACTGCAAGATTCACTCTTGCTTCTAAAGCAAAGGGTTCTACCTCGGCAGTGCTCCAAACTCGTTGAGCTGCTCTATAAAAAAGATTTTCTGGTCCACCTCTTAAATGATTACCTTCTGTGCTTTCCATTATCAGATCAAATTTTTCGCTGTTACCATCAATTCGCGTAATAGTGAAAAAATTTTTTAATCCTAAAGCAGCACCAAGACAATCAAAGCCTGGCCCGAGGTTGGCAGATGTAGAGGGAACCTCAACTTTTACTTTTTTGCCTATATGCGGCTGAATCATTATTTTTTAAAGCTTATATGATTCTGACATTAGACTTGGCTATTAGATTTGCTTTGCATGCAGCTCCAAATAAGCCAGCATCTGAATCTATTAATGCCATGATTGGAATCTGTTCTAGGTATTCTGTGAACCGACCTTTGTTTGTTAATGCGTTTAAAAATTCATTTGAGCATATTCCCTCTAAATGTTTTGGGGCAGTCCCTCCTCCAATCCATAGTCCAGCACTGCAAAGTTCATGTAAGGCAATGTCACCTGCAATTGATCCATATGCGCTAAGCCACATTTTTACAACTTCTTTCATCAAAGGGTCTCCTTCTTTAGCTGATTGAGATACTTTTTCTGGTAAACAATCTTTCAATTTAGTTTGATCGCGTATTATTTGGTTTATTGGATGATTTTTTGCATCACTTCTACTTAGTCTCCATCTTGCAATATTTCCTAGACCTGTTCCACTGACTACGCGCTCAATTGATAACCTTTTTAAGTTTAAATCTTTTTTTAGCCATGTAGAAAATTCCCATTCTTTAGAGCATCTTGGCGCAAACTCAGCATGACCTCCTTCACTTGCTAATACTTTTATAGTTCCATTAGATACTATTGCTCTTGCTATACCAAGACCTGTACCTGCCCCTATTATTGTTATAGTTGAATTATTTATTCTCTTGCTTGAATTGTTTTGTATAATGTGATATTGATTTTTTTTAAGAAAAGGTATTGCATGAATAAGGCAATAGAAATCATTTAAAATTAAAAGTTTTTTTAGATTTAATAATTTACATATAGTGATTTGATTTATTTCCCAGTCTAAATTTGTTAAAGAAGCTATTCCATCTCTTACATTTCCAGCAACACCAATACATCCATATTTAGGATATTCAAAATTTTTAGGTACTTTAGAAATAAAATCTTTAACAATTAAATCTAGAGATTTCCATTGATTTGATAAGTAATATTCTTTATGAATTAATTCAATAGTTCCATTGAATGTATATATTCCTAGTAGAGTTTTGGTTCCTCCAATGTCGCCAGCTAATATATTCATTTGATTTTAATCATGCTAACTAATATATCTATTCTTTAGATTGAGATTTTGCTTTTAGCAAAATAGAGTTCTTAAGTATATTTTGGAATTCATTTATGGTCATATTTCCTAGATCTTTGCCTTTCATACTCCGCACTGATATTGTATTATCTGCTTGCTCCTTGTCACCAATTATTATCATATAAGGTACTTTTTGCATTGTATGTTCACGAATTTTAAGTCCTATTTTTTCATTTCTAATATCTAAAATGGCTCGGAAATTATTCTGAATAAGTATATTATAAATATTCTTACATAAATCATTATTCCTATCAGTTAGACTCAATATAGAAACCTGAATTGGGGCCAACCATGTAGGGAATATACCTTCATATTCTTCTATTAAAATTCCAATAAATCTTTCAAATGATCCGAGTATTGCTCTATGAAGCATTACCGGTGTTTTTTTATTACTGTTTTCATCAATATAACTTGCTCCTAATCTTCCTGGCATTGAGAAGTCTACCTGTATCGTTCCACATTGCCATACTCTTTCAAGGCTATCTTTTAAAGAAAATTCTATTTTTGGACCGTAGAAAGCTCCTTCTCCTGGTAAATAGCTCCAGTCTAATTTTTTAAAATTTAGTGCATCGGCAAGAGCTTTTTCAGATTTATCCCAGATTTCATTACTTCCTACTCTATTTGCAGGTCTTGTAGACAATTTAATGATGATTGAGTCAAAGCCAAATGCTTTATAAACCTCAAATACAATATCGATGAACCTATCTACTTCTTGTTGAATTTGTTCTTCCGTACAAAATATATGGGCATCATCTTGTACAAAGTTTCTAACTCTCATTAATCCATGAAGCGCTCCTGATGGCTCGTTTCTATGACAAGAACCAAATTCAGCAAGTCTTATTGGAAGGTCTCTATAGCTTTTTAATCCTTGGTTGAATACTTGTATATGACAAGGACAATTCATAGGTTTTATTGCATATTCTCTATTCTCTGAATTTGTGGTAAACATATCATCTTTAAATTTTTCCCAATGTCCTGATTTTTCCCATAGAGTTCTATCTACAGCTTGAGGTGTTTTAATTTCTAGGTAGTCGTTAATTGATAAAATCTCACGGATGTAGTTTTCCAGTACTTGATATATTGACCATCCTTTTGGATGCCAGAAAATCATTCCAGGTGATTCTTCTTGAGTGTGGAATAAGTTATATTTTTTACCAAGTTTTCTATGATCTCTCTTTTCTGCCTCTTCTAGTTTATTGAGATATTTCTTAAGTTCTTTAGAACTCCCCCACGCTGTACCATAAATTCTCTGAAGCATTTCATTGTTAGAATCCCCTCGCCAATAGGCTCCAGAAACCTTTGTTAGTGCGAATGACTTAAGATGCTTTGTGTTGGGTACATGAGGTCCTCTACACATGTCAATATATTCTTGATGTTTGTATAGCTTGATAATTTCATTATCAGGTATTTGATCTATGATTTGAACTTTGTATGATTCATTTCTGTCTATAAATGTTTTCCTTGCTATTTCTTTAGAAACAATATTTACTTCTACATCATATTTTAGAGCTATAAGTTCGCGTATTCTAGTTTCAATTAGTTTTAGATCTTCAGGAGTAAAATTCTTTTTATATGCGATGTCATAATAAAAGCCATTTTCAATTACAGGACCTATAGCCATTTTTGCTTCAGGATATAATTGCTTTACAGCATGTCCTACTAAATGAGCAAAAGAGTGACGAATAATATCTATTCCATCTTTGTCTTTAGAGGTGATAATTTTGATTTTTGAATCTTTAGTTATAGGTATACATGTATCTATTAGATTTCCATCTACATTACCTGCAATAGCAGCATTAGCTAAACCAGCTCCAATACCAGAGGCTATCTCAGTAATCGTCACTGGTTTTGAGTAATTTTTTTGACTTCCGTCAGGTAGAGTGATAATTGGCATTAAATATATGTTTTTTGAAAAAATCCAAAAGCAGTTTTGATTTTTTGAAGAGTTGAATTTGAAAGCATGGATGCTTTTTTTGCACCCTCACTAAGTATTTGATTTAGTTCTTCTGGATCTTTTCTTAGATTGTTGTATTTTATTTGGATAGGCTCTATTGATGAGATTATTGCATCTGCAAGCAAAGGCTTGAATTTACCCCAGCCTATATTTGAGCATTCTTCCTCTACAGTTTCTCTTTTTTTGCCGCTAACAATAGAGTATATTCTCAAAAGATTGTCTGCCTCAGGTCTGCTTGGATTACCAAATTCTAAACCAAAGTGTTGATCTGTTTTTGCCTTTTTTATTTTTTTTCTAATTAATTCGGGGCTGTCTAAAAGTGTAATTCTACTGTTCTCATTTGGATCGCTTTTGCTCATTTTATTTTCTCCATCACATAAGCTCATGATTTTTGCACCGTCTTTAATTATTAAAGGTTTGGGAACTTTAAGTATTGGAAAATCTTCATTGCCAAATCGGGAATTAAATCTTTGTTGTGCAATATTTCTTGCTAATTCAAGATGTTGCTTTTGATCTTCACCAACGGGCACTAAGTCAGCTTGATAAAGGAGAATATCTGCAGCCATTAATACTGGATAATCAAGCAACCCTATAGATACATTGTCACCTTGCTTTATGGCTTTTTCTTTAAATTGAATCATTCTTTCCATCCAATTTAAAGGTGTGATGCAATTTAGAAGCCAGCAGAGTTCACTATGTGCCGGTATATGACTTTGTACAAATATCGAACATTGTTCTGGGTCCATGCCACATGCAACATAAAGAGCTGCGGTTGACAATGTATTTTCTTTCAGCTTTTTGGGGTCATGGGGGACAGTAATTGCATGAAGGTCTACTACGCAGACATAGGTCTCATATTCTTTCTGTAAATCAACCCAGTTGCGAATAGCTCCAAGCCAATTACCTAAATGAAGAGCACCTGTTGGTTGAACGCCGGATAAAACTCTTTTCTTATGCACTGACTTTCATTATTTGGAATTTGATTGTGTTCCATTTTGATCAATATCTTTATTATTACTTTCTTGGGATTTATTTAAGTCTTTTTCTTCATTGTTTGTGGAGTTGATAGTCTTATCAGTTTTATTGCTATCTGATTCGACCGAATCTATCTTGATGTCCTTCTCCTCACTCTCTAGTGCTTCCTCTGAATCTGGTTCTGGCTTTTCAGGCCTTGCAAATGGATTTGGCTTTGAAGTTTGAAAAGAGTTACCTTTAGCTTTTGTGGCGCCTTTCCCAATTTGATTCTTATTAAAATTTTCTAGGGGAGTTTGAGATCGGTGCTGACTTATAATGTCATCTATTTTCCCCTCCTCAATCATTTGTCCAAGTGTTCTAAGAGAAAAGCCAAGTACTGCAACTGTTGAGCGAAGATTAAAAGCTTCTTGAATAGTTTTTACAGCTCTCATCTCATTATCACTTAGACGTATTCGAAAACCTCCGCCTTCACGATTGTTCCCTCCCCTACCACCTTTAAATCCACCTCTTCCACTATCTCTTGTCTCTTCGTAATTTTTTGCCCTTTGAGGATCTCCGTATGAATCTCCCATTTTATCAATTACTAATATTTTTAATTTTGGCTCATTGTTGACCCTATTGAGAAGGTTTATTTGAACTCGTTGAGCAGATTCACACTTTTTTAGAAATAAAAAAAAGCATAACTTGATAAAAAGAGTTAATCTTTGTGAGCATTTCTTGTAAAGAACCAAGTTTTTAAAGGCTTTCTTTGCCTTTTGCAGTTGCTTTTATAAAAATTTTGCAGTTAAGTAAGTAAGAGGTTAAAGCTGTTTTCATGAAAGGTTCTTCATTAAAAATCCCATCATTACCAGTTGGCAAGGTTGGCTTTGTTCTTGGATCTGTAATAGCTGGACAATGGGTAGTAAATGATCTTGTTCATATTCCTTCTGGAGGGCTTGCGGTTTTAGCTGCAGGAGCTGGTGTTTGGTTTTTATCTAAACCAGCTAAGAGTCTCTTTACTCCACCTCAATCAGTTAAAGGATGGGTTAAGAGATGCAATGAGGTCCTAAAGCAATTTGAATCTTTAGAGAATACAGATGAGCATTTAAAAAAATCTTCAGAAAGGTCTTCTGCACTACAGAAATTATTATCTAGAAATACAGACCAATCTTTAACTTTGTTAAGTACGAAAGGTATAAATTTACCTAAGAAAAGTGATTTGCAAGAAGCTTTTAAATGTTCTTATCCATTAAATCTTGCTTGTTCATCATCACTCCCTTTAAATAATCAATCTTGGGAATTGCCTAATGAAATTTTTGAACAAGATATTATTGTTTATTATTTACCATTACCACTAAGAGCTGTTGATTTACTTTGGCTTAAAAAAATTCCTAAAGATTTACCTTCATGGATAATGGCTTCTAGTCAAGATAATTCTGACTGGTGTGATCAATTGAAAGAGCTCCAATCACAATTACCAGAACGTTGGGAAAATAAAATTCTAAAATGGGATAAAAATACCGATGAAATTAAAAATGTCTTAACGCCAGTTAGAAGATGCTTAGATCAACCCAAGAAGAATATAGATATAACTCGTCAACGCTTGTTGGCAAGATTGCATTGTTCTTGGCAATCTGATTTAGAAAATTTAAGGAGACAGAAATTTCGTGTTATTCAGAATCGTTCTCAGTGGATAGTTGCAGGAGCTGTATTTGCTTCCCCAGTTCCTTCAACAGATCTTTTATCCGTTGCCGTTGTTAATGGATTGATGATCCAAGAGATGGGTTCAATATGGTCGTGCAACTTAAAACCTGATTTACTTAATGCTGTTGCACGTCAACTTGCGATGGCAGCTTTAGCTCAGGGAGTTGTTGAGTGGAGTGGTCAAGCTCTGCTTGGAATGGCCAAACTTCATGGAGGTACTTGGTTGGCTGCAGGAACTATGCAAGCTTTAAGTGCAGCTTATCTCACAAGAGTTGTAGGAACTTCAATGGCTGACTGGATGGCTTTAAATAATGGGGTATCTAAGCCTGATTTGGAATTGCTTAAACTTCAAGCTCCTTCCTTAATAGCTGAAGCTGCTGAAAAAGAAAAAGTTGATTGGTCTAGTTTTGTTGTTCAATCTAAGAAGTGGATAAATAATCAAGTTAAAGAGGGAAACAAAGTTCAAGCTCAGCTTGGTTAATTAATAAAAATATAGTTAAGTAGAAATATTTTCATTATTATATAATTTTCAACATTTTATCCTATTAAATATTGACAATAATCAAAAGAACATCTTGCTTTCTAATACTAACTTTGGTTGTATTAGTTTTATCTTCTTGTAAGAAGGTAATTTATCAGGAGGATATGCCTTCAGAGAATAAAAAACCTTTGGTTTTAACTACTTTTACTGTGTTAGCTGATATAGCTTCTAATATTTCTGGAGACAGGCTAAACATACAATCAATTACTAAACCAGGAGCAGAAATTCACGGATATCAGCCTACTCCTAGTGATTTAGTTAGAGCTTCACAAGCAAATTTGATAATAGAAAATGGATTGGGTTTAGAGCTTTGGGCAAGAAAATTTACTTCTTCATTAAGAGAAGTTCCTAGAGTTGTTTTGACAGATGGAATGACGCCTATTTTTATAGAAGGAGACTTTTATAATGGCAAACCAAATCCTCATGCTTGGATGTCTCCCAAAAGAGCCATGCATTATGTAGATAATCTTGTAACCGCGTTCATTTCTATAGACCCCGAAGGTAAACAAAATTACATATCAAATGGAGAAACTTATAAAAATAAATTAAGTGTGCTTGATTCTGATCTCAAAAGAGCTCTAAATCAAATACCTGTTGAAAAAAGGATACTTGTAAGTTGTGAAGGGGCTTTGTCTTACTTGGCTGATGATTATGGTTTTAAAGAAGCTTATTTATGGCCCGTAAATGCAGAAAGTCAGGTTACCCCACGTCGAATGAAGTCTCTGATCAACATTATTCTAGAAAATGAAGTGCCAGTTGTATTTTGTGAATCAACTGTTAGCGAAAAGCCTCAATTGGAGGTAGCAAGAATAACAAACGCTACTTTTGGTGGTAAATTTTTTGTTGATTCACTTTCAAGTATTGATGGCCCTGCTCCTACATTTTTAGAAATGCAGAGGCATAACGTGAGATTGATTCTCAAAGGATTCCTCTCTAATAAATCCTAATAAGAATGGAACATAGAACTAAAGAAAATATAGAAACAACAAGGATTCAGGCCGATCAAGTCTGTGTAGATTACAACGGAACAGTTGCTCTTTACGATGCAAGTCTAAAGCTTCAATCATCCTGTATTTGTGGCCTTGTTGGTATGAATGGAGCAGGTAAGACAACCTTGTTTAAAGCCTTAATGGGCTTTGTACGTCCCTCAAGAGGTCGGATTCTCATTAATGGGTCTTCAGTATCAAATGCCCAGAAGGATCAATCCGTAGCATATGTACCTCAGAACGAAGGTGTCGACTGCTCTTTTCCAGTAAGTGTGTGGGATGTTGTAATGATGGGCAGGTATGGTTCTATGAATTTTTTGAGGGTGCCAAGAGAATCAGATAAAAAGGCTGTTATCGATTCTCTAGAAAGGGTTGAGTTGTCTCATTTAAAGCATTCACCAATAGGAGAACTTTCAGGAGGACAACGGAAAAGAGCTTTTTTGGCTAGAGCGATTGCTCAGAGGGCTTCTGTTTTGTTGTTGGACGAGCCTTTCACAGGAGTTGATATAAGAACAGAGAAACTTATGGCAGAATTGTTTTTGCAGTTGAAGCAAGATGGAAGATCTATTTTAATTTCAACCCACGATTTAAGTCATGTAAGAGATTTTTGTGATGTTGTGGTTTTAATAAATAAAACAGTACTAGCTTATGGAAACACTTCAGAAGTCTTTACTACTGAGAACTTATCGATGACTTTTGGAGGTATGACACCTGAGCCTATGTCTGGAGCAATTTCTTTTAATGAATAGATCTTTATATGCCTGATTTTATTCTCGCGCTAAAACCTATTCCTTTTTTAATAGAACCTCTTTCTCATGATTTCATGAGACGGGCTTTAATGATTAGTACTCTTGTAGGGGCTGTATGTGGCTTGCTTTCATGTTATATGACTCTAAAAGGTTGGGCTCTTATGGGTGATGCTGTATCTCATGCGGTTATGCCTGGAGTTGTTGTTGCATATGCATTGGGGCTACCTTTTTCCATAGGAGCTTTCGTTTTTGGAGTTGGTTCTGTAGCCTTAATAGGTTTTGTTAAGCAGAAATCAAGAGTTAAAGAAGATACTGTTATAGGACTTGTTTTTACTGGTTTTTTTGCTTTAGGTTTGGTTTTAGTATCAAAGATAAAAAGTAATATTGATCTAATGCATATTCTTTTTGGAAGTCCATTAGGTATCTCAAATTCCGATGTAAACCAAACTATTGTTATTTGCTTTATCGTGGTAATAATATTAACTATTTTTAGAAGAGATTTAATGCTATATTGTTTTGACGCTACTCATGCTAGATCTATAGGGATTAATACAGGTATATTGCATTATCTTTTATTGTCTGTATTGTCTTTAGCCGCAGTTGCTGGATTGCAAACTGTAGGTATTATTCTTGTAGTTGCAATGTTAATAACTCCAGGGGCTACAGCTTATTTACTGACAGATCGTTTTGATAGGATGACCTTATATGCAATTATAAGTAGTATTTTGTCAAGTTTATTAGGAGTATATATTAGTTATTGGTCAGATATAGAAACAGGAGGTTCAATTGTTCTTGTGCAAACAGTATTGTTCCTATTGGCTTTCCTTTTTGCTCCTAGATATGGAATTTTAAAATTAAATAAATTAAATTAATTATGTCGAGCTCAATATCAAATAAAGCCTTGTCTAAAAATACTAATTGGTTTTGGTGGCCTTTATTTCCTCTTTATCCTTATGGTTCTCGAGATACAACTTATTCAGAATTAGTACCAAATTTAGTTTGGAGTTTTGAACAACTGCAAGGTCTTTACTATGTAGCTGTTCCTATCAGAATGGTTGTTTTAAAAGTTCCGAAAGGTTTGATGTTAATTAATCCTTTGCCTCCTACAAGAGATTTGGTTTTAGCTTTAAAAGCCCTACAAGAAGAGCATGGTCCTATATGTACAATTGTTCTTCCAACAGCATCTGGCTTGGAACATAAAATCGCAATGCCAGCAATGGCAAGAGTTTTCCCTGAATCAACCCTTTGGGTTTGCCCTGGGCAATGGAGTTTTCCTTTAAATTTGCCTTTGGCTTGGTTGGGCTTCCCTAGTAAAAGAACTCGCACAATGTTTGCTGATGGTTTACCACATAAAGGAATTTGTAAATGGATTTCTTTAGGACCTATTGATATTGGTCTAGGAAGATTTCAGGAAATTGCTTGCTATCACAGTGAATCTCATTCACTTATTGTCACAGATGCCTTGGTTGGTATTGAAGGGGAACCGCCTAAGTTATTTGATAATGATCCAACACCTCTTTTGTTTCATGCCAGAGATAAAGGTGATCAACCTCTAAAGGATTCTATTGAAGCTAGAAGAAAAGGCTGGAAAAGACTCGTTTTATTTGCTTCTTATCTCAAGCCTGATCAGCTTAAAATACCCTCAATTAATGATATTGCAAAAAATTCTTTTAAGCCTGGTTTGCGTACATTAAAAGCTCACTTTGGGATATTTCCTTTTCAATGGGAAAAGGGCTGGGATTTATCTGCAAGAGAAATGATTGGCAATAAAGAACCTCTTTTGCAAGTTGCTCCTGTAATTAAAAGATTAGTTTTTCCAAGAGCAAAAGTTGAGTTTCTTAGGTGGTTAGATGAAATAAAAAACCTTAAAGGAATGAAAACAATTATTCCAGCTCATTTTTCAGCGCCTATAAAGTTTACAAAACGAGAATGCATAAATTTGAGAAACAGAATAAATTTCTCAGACTGGCTTCCTTCTAAAGGAAACTGGTCATTTTTATACTCAGTTGATAAAAACTTATTAGATAAGGGTGTTGTACCACAAAAGCCCTTAGATCCTTTTAAAGATTGATATCTTCAGGTTTTATTGACATCTCTTCATCAGTTAGCAGTGATTCTTCAAGTTCTTTTCTTTGCTCCATTTGTCTGAGGAAATATCCTGTCATCATTGCCGATGCAAGGAGATTTGCAAAATGGTCTCTAGAAGAAGTTACTTTTACTTCAAATTGATCTCCTGGAATCATTCCTAGAAGACCCTGAACGTTATGCCTAATTATATCTTGTATATCTGTGCTGGCAGATTTGGCTACTCTCTGAAGGACGTCAGGTGATTGTTCTTGAAGATATTGAATTAAGGCATTGCCTTCATTCCCATCATTGTTTTCTGTAGCAAGAAACTCTGGGTTAAACATCCAATTGAGCCCTACGTATATTAAGACCTTATCGCAATAGGGGGTTAGTAGTCATCTTTTAAGAGGCGGGGAACCGAATAAATCTAATTTTTTTTATAGGCCAATAGGTTAAAACAGCTGTCCCCACAATGTTTTTGATTGGTAATGCACCCCATAAATGAGAGTCAAGACTGTTATTCCTATTGTCACCTAATACCCAGATTGAATTAGCAGGAACAGTAACTAAATCCATTTCATATATCATTTCTTCAATAATCCATGGTTCGTATATATGAATATTATTCCTGAATAATTTTCCGTTATGAATCCTTATTGTATCTCCAGGAATTCCTACAACTCTCTTAATTAGAGCTTGATTGCTTTCATAACCAGCATCTATGAGGGATTTGGGTGGTTTAAAAACAACAATAGATTCTCTTTGAGGAATAGTGCCAAAGATATTGTTGAGTTTTGGACTTACTTTTTCAATTAACAACCTTTCTCGAATCTGCAATGTAGGCAACATGGAACCTGAAGGAATCCATCTTGGTTCAATGACTTGCCATCTTAATAAGACTGCGCAAAGAATCCATATGATCAGATTTTTCCAACCACTTGCCTTGTCTTTTGAGTTATTTGTTTTAGGTGATTCCATTTAATTAATCATTTAAGCTGCCAAAATATTCTTCTTTTTGAGAAGATTAGATAAGTTACTTTTTTTGCACTGTCATTATCACGCATAAATTATTTTATTTGCCTTAAGCTTTTATATGCTTTCAAGGAGCAGGGCTTGGAACATATTGTTCTTTGCCCAGGCAGTCGTTCCTCTCCTCTTGCCTTGTCTGTAGCAGCAATTGCAGATAAATCAGCAATTAAATTCTACACAGCTATTGATGAAAGATCAGCAGCTTTTATGGCCTTAGGGATAGCTGCAGCAACTGGAAATGCATCAGCTGTTATAACCACTTCTGGCACAGCTGTAGCGAATTTGCTGCCTGCTGCTGTAGAAGCTGATCGGTCTTGTCTCCCGATTATTTTTATTACAGCTGATAGACCATTGAGACTTAAAAATTGTGGAGCAAATCAAACAGTTAATCAAGAGGATTTTTTAGTATCAGTTTGTAGAGAAGTAATAGTTGGACCTGAAGAAGGGATTGATCAATTGATGTCTGATCATTCATTAACTTCAATTGTAAATAAGGCTTGGAGAGGAGCTCATTTGCACCCAGGGCCAGTTCATTTGAATATTCCTATAGAAGAGCCTCTTCATCCTTCATATGAAGAGCAGAGAGAAGTTTTGTTGGGATGGCAACCGATTACTTATAAACAGGATTTGCTGAGTTCAAATTCTGTTAACGAGAATTTTGAAAGTGAATTTAGAAATTTCCTTGATTTGGATCCTTATAAGCCTGGTTTGATTGTTGTTGGACCTTGGAGAGGGGCCCCAGAAAATTTAGATGGATTTAGTGAAGCATTACAGGAATTTCAATCTTTAACTGGATGGCCAGTTTTTGCAGACCCTTTATCTGGGATTTCTAGTAATCAAAAAGGACTTATTGAATTTTGGGAATTATTAATTTCAGTATCACCTAGTTATATATGTGGAGATATACAAGTACTAAGATTAGGCCCTTTATCTTCAAGTAAGAAACTAGAAGTTTTTTTGAGAAATATTAGAGGAAAGCAAATTGTTATTACAGAAGGAGAAGAACGCTATTTAGATCCTCTTTTACTTGCAGAACAATATTCTAGAGGAATGAAATGTTGGCTAAATACTTTTAGAGAAAAATATGATGGATGTTCCTTAATACCTAACAGAGATTGTTTGCAGACTTTAGAAAATTTATATTTAACAGATAGACAGATTAAGATGTGGTTACAAAATAATCTTAAAGCAGATAGTAATATAAATGAAATAACTTTAGCAATATATTTATTGGATTTCCTCCCCAGGTCATTGCCATTAATGCTTTCTTCTAGTAGCCCTATAAGAGATTTTCTTACATATTCTGGAAAATCAGCTTTAAGTAGAAGATGTTTTGGTGTTAGAGGTGCTTCTGGTATTGATGGGAATATATCTTTTGCAATAGGTATATCAATTCCTCTTGGACCACTGGTCTTGGTATGTGGGGATTTAGCTTTTCTTCATGATAGTAATTCATTGTTATTATCTCAGCCTAAAAAATACCCTTTAATAATTATATTAATTGACAATAAAGGAGGAGGTATTTTTAAGCAGCTTAATTTAGATGATTTATATGTAGGTAATATTGATTCACTCTTTTCAATGCCACAGATTTTTAATGCTTGCGATATTGCCAAGTCACATAATATTCCATTTAGAAAGGTTGTATCTTTCGATGATTTAGAAAAAGGGATAGCTTGGGCAATGCAATTATATGGTCCGGTTTTGCTACATATTTGCACAAATGCAACTGAAGATAGTTTTTTAAGAAAGGAAATTGTTAATAATTTAAAGAGGCTTTTGGTTTGATTATGTGGAATAATATTAGTATGAATATGAATAACAGTTTTAAATAAATTGGATTTTTCTAGTTCATCAAGAAGAGTTTTACCAGGTAAAATAATCACCTCTTGGACAAGATGGGGAGAATATAAGGATATATTTTTAGATAAAAGTGAAGAAGGTATAGCAAGAGTAGCTATAAATAGACCTGATAAGAGAAATGCTTTTAGGCCTCATACCATTACTGAATTATGTAGTGCTTTTACAAGAATACGAGATGCAAAAGATATCGGAGTTGTTTTATTTACAGGTGTCTCGCCAGCTAAAGATGGGGTTTATTCTTTTTGTGCAGGAGGAGATCAAAGTCTTAGAGGTGATGGAGGGTATGTAGATGAACAAGGATTACCTCGATTAAATGTTCTTGATTTACAAAGGATTATAAGAAGTCTTCCGAAGGTCGTAATAGCACTTGTTGCTGGTTATGCAATCGGAGGAGGTCAGGTCTTGCACTTGTTATGTGATTTGAGTTTGGCAGCAGAAAATGCTGTTTTCGGCCAAACAGGACCGAAGGTGGGTAGTTTTGATGGAGGTTTTGGCGCTGGATATTTGGCAAGAGTCGTTGGTCAGAGAAAGGCAAGGGAAATATGGTTTTTATGTAGGCAATATGGAGCAGAGGAAGCTCTTAACTTTGGGCTTGTAAATTCAATTACATCTATTGATGAATTGGAGGCAGAAGGTATTAAATGGGCTAAAGAAATCCTTCAGCATAGTCCTACTGCAATTCGTTGTCTCAAAGCAGCTTTTAATGCCGAAACTGATGGATTATCAGGAATTCAGGAGTTGGCTGGCCATGCAACGCATCTTTTTTATAAGACACCTGAATCAATTGAAGGGAAGAATGCTTTCTTACAAAAAAGGAAGCCAGATTTCTCAGAATTTGAATGGTTGCCATAAAATATTAGGATTGATTAACTCTTAGAGTTTTGTTTATTTTGATTTTTTAAATGCGCGTTCTTTTTGCTGCTGCTGAATGCGCACCGATGATTAAGGTCGGTGGTATGGGCGATGTAGTTTCTTCTTTACCACCATCTTTAGTGAAACTTGGCCATGATGTTCGTTTAATTATTCCTGGATATAGCAAACTTTGGGGAATGTTAGACATTGCAGAAGAACCAGTTTTTCGTTCCCAGACAATGGGTTCAGACTTTTCTGTTTATGAGACAAAACATCCAATTCATAACATTCCTTTGTATCTTGTTGGGCATCCTTCTTTTGATCCTGAAAGGATTTATGGCGGTGATGATGAAGATTGGAGATTTACTTTTTTTGCTAGTGCTACTGCTGAGTTTGCATGGAATTCATGGAAGCCTCAAGTTTTACATTGCCACGATTGGCATACAGGTATGATTCCTGTATGGATGCATCAAGATCCTGATATAAGCACTGTATTTACTATTCATAATCTTAAGTATCAAGGACCTTGGCGATGGAAACTAGATCGTATGACCTGGTGTCCCTGGTATATGAGTGGTGACCATACAATGGCAGCAGCGATGTTATATGCAGATAGAGTTAATGCAGTATCCCCTACTTATTCAAAGGAAATTAGAACATCAGAATATGGGGAAAGGTTAGAAGGCCTTTTAAATTATATTTCAGGGAAGTTACGTGGAATTCTTAATGGAATTGATTTAGAGGAATGGGATCCATCCTCTGATAAAGCTCTTCCGGCTAATTTCTCTGTAGGCAATATTTCAGCTCGATTAAAGAACAAGGAAGCTCTTCAGAAACAGATGGGGCTTGAAGTTAATCCAAATAAATATTTATTAGGAATGGTAGGAAGGCTAGTTAATCAGAAAGGAGTTGATTTGCTACTACAAGTCACGCGAAGATTATTGGCTTATACAGATTCACAAATTGTTGTCCTGGGTACAGGTGAACAAGTATTAGAGTCTGCCTTATGGCAACTTGCTATTGAACATCCTGGAAGATTTGCCGTTTTTCTAACTTATGATGATTATCTTTCTAGGTTGATATATGCCGGTACAGATGCATTCTTAATGCCTAGCCGTTTTGAGCCTTGTGGAATAAGCCAGATGCTGGCAATGCGTTATGGTTCAATTCCAATTGTTAGGAATGTTGGAGGCTTGGTAGATACTGTTAGTCCTCATAACCCAGTATTGCAAGCTGGAACGGGTTTTTGTTTTGATAGATTTGAACCAATTGACTTTTATACAGCATTAGTTAGATCGTGGGAAGCCTTTAGACATAAAGATAGTTGGACAAAATTACAACAGAGAGCAATGTCTCAGACCTTTAGTTGGGAAAAATCTGCTAAAGACTATGAACAAATGTATATGGAAGTAAGTGGAGCAAAAGAGCCTTCTCCTGATGTTGATGAGGTTGAAAAGTTTTCGGTAGGACAAGATGCCGACCCTTCTCTGCAGAACAACAAGAAAAAATAGAAATAATTATTCCTATTTATTTATTAATTTACTAAGACTGAATTATCCAAGATGGGAATACGATTAATAGATCTTATAGATATTCTTGGAAAACCAATAAATTCTGGCAATAAAAAACTTGAGGTCCCATTAGCTAAAATCTCAACAGATAGTAGGAAATTTGAGAAGGGCAGCTTTTTTATTGCTTTAGTTGGAAGTAAATTTGATGGGCATAAATTCTTAAATGATGTGAGTCTAATTGGTGCTCAAGCGGCTGTTATATCTAAAGAAAGTAGCTTACCAGTCCCTAAGAATTTGCTTCACTGGATAGTTGATGACACTATAAAAGCATATCAAGATATAGCATCACTACATCGTCGAACACTTTCAATCCCTGTTATTGCAGTTACTGGTTCAGTAGGAAAGACAACAACTAAAGAAATGATTCATTCTGCTTTAATGCCTTTAGGTAAAATTACATCAAGTAGTTTAAATAATAATAATGATATTGGAGTTCCACTTACCTTGCTATCTGCAACGGAAACAGATACAGCGATTGTTGTTGAGATGGGAATGCGTGGATTTGGTCAAATAGAGAGACTTTCAAAATGCGCAAGACCTGATATTGCTGTAATAACAAATATAGGGAGTGCACATTTAGCACTATTAGGTAGCCGTAGAAATATTGCTATTGCAAAGTGTGAGATAACTTCTTATTTAAAATCAAGTGGAGTAGTTATTATAATGGAAGGAGATGCTTTGCTGGAAGAAGTATTGCTTTCTAAATGGCAAGGTAGAATAATTCGTGTAGGTGTAAAATCAAAAAGAAGTTTTGATTTGATCTCAGATCAAAATTTAGCAACAAAGAAGATTGCAAATAATATTGATATGCTAGGAATTCTTGACGAGGACAAGTGGCAATTGTTATATCAAAACAAATGCTTTAGATTGCCTGTATCTGGTAGACATAATGCTAAGAATTTCATGTTGGCATTGGCAGTAGCCAATGAACTAAATATTTCTTTTGATTTAATAAACGAATTGCAATTACCTGCTTCATTTGGAAGGAATCAATCTTTTATTGTAAAAGGAATAACCATATTAGATGAGACTTATAATGCGTCTCCTGAGTCAGTGTCTGCTTTGCTTGATTTTTTAAAGACCAAGAAAGGACGCAGATTTGCAGTACTAGGCAATATGTATGAACTTGGCTCAGAAAGTGTTACGTACCATAAAAAAATTGTTGAACATGCTGTTCATACAGGACTGACTGGATTAATAGTTTGTGGGAGAGGAGATGAAGTGGATGCTATGGTTTTAGCCGGAATTAATTTAAGTTATGTAGAACTGGTTTCTACTCCGGAAGAGGCTTTTGATGTGATAAAAAAATGGTTAAGACCTGGCGATTATCTTTTGCTGAAGGCGAGCAGGAAAGTTGCTTTGGATAGATTGATACCATTGATTAAAGGTTTGTAGGGTTCTTTTTTTCTTGGCTCCAATTTTCTTTAATTATTTGTTTGGCTCTGCTTATTGCAAGTGAATTATTTGGCACTTCTTCTGTAATAGTAGAACCTGCACCAACAGTCGCATTTTTACCTATCTCAACAGGAGCTATAAGAACAGAATTTGAACCAGTACTACTGTAATTTCCAATTTTTGTTTTATTTTTATTTTTCCCATCAAAATTTGCTGTGATTGTTCCTGCACCAATATTTACTTTTTCTCCAATAGTGGCGTCTCCAAGATAGCTTAGGTGATTTGCTTTGGTTCCTTTTCCTAAAATAGAATTCTTAACTTCTACAAAATTTCCTATTTTACACTCATTATTAATATTAGAACCTGGCCTTATATGAGAATAAGGCCCTATATTTGTAGCTTTACCTATGACAGAGTCTCTTACAACGGAATAAAATATGCATGTATTTTTACCAATCGTAGAATCTTGAATAAAACTGTTAGGACCGATCGTGCAATTATCTCCAATTATTGTACGACCCCGTATATGTGTTTCAGGTTCTATAACTACATCAGTTCCAAATTTACATGTTTCACTAATAGTACAAGTTAATGGTTTTATAAACTGAACTCCTTCTCTCATCCAAAAGTTAATTAGTTTATTCTGAAGCAATTGCTCACATGTAGATAGTTGTTGCTTGTCGTTAATACCAGTTGTTTCATCAGCACTGGATGCCTCTAGATGTACTGCTTTAGCAAGCTTTTCTATTGCATCAGTAAGATAAATCTCCTGTTGTTCATTTTGATTAGATAGGCTTGGTAATATTTGTTTGAGTTTTTGCCAACTAAAGCAATAAACACCAGCGTTTGTAAGTTTGTTCTTTTTCTCTATTTCAGAACAGTCCCGATCTTCAATTATTTTAGAGACTTTCCCGTTATTATCGCTAAAGATTCTGCCATAACCTTTTGGATCATTCATTCTTGCTGAAAGTATTGAAACATCAGCATTAGTTTTGTAATGATTAGCAACTAGCTTTTTAATTGTAGTTGTTGTTAGAAGCGGTACATCCCCATTTAAAATAAGTAGTTCTCCTTTAAATTGATCAAGAGTTGGGATTAGTTGCTGTATTGCGTGGCCTGTCCCTTTTTGAGGTATTTGTCTTACAAATTCAACATTGCTTAGATGGTTAATTTTGCTTTTTACTTTATTTGATTCGTGACCAATAATAACGATTGTTCTATCAGGTTTTAGGCCTTCGCAGGTTTTTAATACTCTTTCTATGAGTGAGAGACCTGCAAGTTCCTGTAAAACCTTCGGAAGGGAACTTTTCATTCTTGTCCCTTTCCCGGCAGCTAATATTGCGATTGCAAGCATGTAGATTAAATCGTTAATTGTGAATCTACTACTTTTAATAGTCTTTTGTATGTAACCATTGTCTTTTCCATAAGCTGGTAGATTTTAAATTGCTTTTACTCTGCTCGATAGTTCTCCTGGAGATTATATCTAATTTAGAAGAATCTCCGGTGGGATCTCTATAAGGAATCGCAGCAATACTTTTTAAATGATCTTCTTCCATTTTGCTCAAATTAGACCAAAAAATGTTGCTAGCTTCTTGGTTCTTCTTCTCTTTGCTTTTAATACCTAATGTACCGATACTCCAATCTTTATTCATCCTTTCTTGTGGGAAGATTGTTTTAACATTTAGTCCTGCTCTTTTTAAACTTGCTCTTACCGCAGCAGCTCTTGAATAAGTAATCAATCTACCATTCTTGCTTAGTTTATCTGACAATTTGTTTAAGAATTCCTCACACCATAACTCTGGACATTGTTGAGGAGAAAATGCATCAAGATATATCAAGTCAAATTTGATATTCTTTGGTAAGAAATTAATTGTTTTTCTAGCATCTCCCCAGACTAATTTGCAGTCTGCATACTCATTCTTAAATTGATTATCATTCTTAATACTTTCTAATATCGCTAATATGTTGTTTGTCCATAAAGATTTATATTTCGAATTCTTTAATGATATTTTAAGAGGAGTCTTATCAATCTCTAACCCCCACCATGATAAATAAATTTCTTCATATCTAAGGGCTTCTATAAGAGAAGAGAAATTATATCCCATTCCGAAACACACGTCTAATACTGCAAGCCTTTTTGTTTTTTTGAAACGATGCAGTTCTGATGGATAAATGTATTTCTCTAATGATTCTTTTTTTGCTCCAGATAAACTATGAAATAATTCTTTAAAATTAGAACTTCTTAAACTTATAGTTCCGTCTTTTGTCTCAAAGAACGAAAGGGTATCTGAGTAGTTGTATACACCTGTAGTTCTATGATTTAAGTCTTGTAAGGTCATTCCAGAATTCGGGATAAGATACATCTGCTGCATCACTTCTTGTTATTGTTGATTTACCTTTGGCTAATAAAGAAGCTATTGCAAGACTCATCGCTACACGATGGTCTGTTTCACTATCTACACCAGCTCCGTTTAATTTTTCAATTCCTTTAATTATTACACCATCGGGATTTTCCTCAATATTGGCTCCCATCTTGGTTAGTTGTGTTGTCATCACTTTTAAGCGATCAGTCTCCTTGACGCGCAATTCACTGGCACCAGTAATTCGAGTTGTTCCTTCGCAAAAACATGCGGCTACAATTAAAATTGGTACTTCATCTATGAGTCTAGGCATTATCTCATTATCTAAGTTAAATGGCTTGAGGTGTCTACTATGAACAACATTTATATCTCCAACTGGCTCGCCCGCGATTTCTTTTTTGTTTTCTATCTTATATTTTATTCCCATTTGTTGTGCTACTTCAAGTATGCCAGTCCTTGTTGGGTTTAGGCCAACGTTTTCTATTTTTATATCTGATTCAGGAATTAATGCTCCAGCGATTAACCAGAAAGCCGCAGAACTTATATCACCTGGGACAATGATTGTTGTGCCTATTAGGTTTGAACCAGACTCCACAGTTATATGCCTACCCATTTCCCCACTTACTTTAATATTGGCTCCAAATGCTTTTAGCATTCTTTCTGTATGATCTCTTGAATTAGCTGGTTCTATAACTGTAGTTTTACCTTCAGCTGTAAGTCCGGCAAGAAGAATCGCAGATTTAATTTGCGCACTAGCTACAGGAGTTCCTATTACTGCTCCATGTAACTGTGTACCAACTACAGATAAAGGAGCAAACTCTCCATTTGAACGTCCATGTAATGTAGCCCCCATCATAGTTAATGGACTAATGATTCTTTTCATTGGCCTTTTTCGTAAGGATGAATCCCCTGTTAAAATAAAATGTCTTTTTTGTCTCCCAACTAGTAAGCCAAGCAATAATCTCATCGTAGTACCAGAATTTCCACAATCAAGAATTTTGTCTGGTTCTTTTAGCCCATCTAAACCTACGCCCTGAACCCTTATTATTTCCCCTTTTTTTATTGGACTTATCTTTACTCCCATAGATCTAAGACATTTTGCAGTACTAATTGGATCTTCAGCTGGAAGTAAACCTTCAATAGTTGTTTCACCCTCTGAAATTGCTCCAAATAAAAGAGAACGATGAGATATGGATTTGTCACCGGGCACTTTAACTGTCCCATTTAAACTGCATCCTGGTTCAATTTCTCTTATAGATGTAGGACTAGTGTTGTTTATGTTCAAGGTCCTTATCTAATAAATTAATATAAATCTTATTAGCTAAAGCTTTATAACGAAACTTTATTTTTATCCATTTAGGATTTTGTGATGTGATTGAGTCTAATAACTTCATTCATTACATAGCCAAATAAAGACGGGTCTGGTTCCTTATTTTCTATATCTGATAAACCAAGATCGTCCCACCTTGAGTCTACTTTCTTAATTAAATCATTTGAATGATGAAGAGGTTCTCCCCATTCATGCCTTTTCTCAGGACCTATTTTTGTTGTCGCATCAATTGCCAATCTTCCTCCTAAACCAATATTTTCACTTGCAAAGTCAAGACTATCGAATGGAGTGTTCTCCATAATTAATAAATCTCTTTGGGGATCAACTAAGCTTGATATCGCCCAGACAACTTGGCGTGGATCTCTAACATTGATTGTTGAATCTACTACTATTACAAATTTAGTATATGTAAATTGTGGTAATGCACTCCAAAAAGCTATAGCTGCTCTTTTCGCGTGACCAGGAAAAGCTTTTTTTATGGAAATGATAGCTAATTTGTAACTTAGAGCCTCCATAGGAAGAAAAAAGTCGGTTATTTCTGTAATTTGTCTACGTAAAATAGGTGTATAGATCCGATTTAATGCAATAGCAAGCATTGCTTCTTCTTTAGGTGGTCTGCCACTAAAAGTTGTTAAATAAATAGGATCTTTTCTGTGAGTTATGCAATTTATTCTTACTAATGGAGAGTTCTCTACTCCTCCATAAAAACCCATGTGATCTCCAAAAGGACCATCTTTCATTTCTTCACCTGGGGTGATGGTCCCTTCGAGAACAATTTCACTGTGACTTGGAATTTGAATATCAACTGTCTTGCACTTTGTCAGCCTTACACCTTCACCCGCATAAAGCCCAGCAAAAAGCCATTCACTTAGTGCTACAGGGATAGGAGTAGCTGCTGCCATAATTAAAAGTGGATGTACTCCAATGGCTATAGCCACCTCAAGCTTTTCTCCCATTGCGGCAGCTTTTCTTAAATGACGGGCTCCTCCTCTTACACTTAACCAATGGACTGTCATGGTATTTATTGATTGTTGCTGAAGCCTGTAAACGCCTATATTTGGGGTCCTTGTTTCAGGATCCTTTGTAATTACAAGTCCAAAAGTAATTATCTTGCTTGCATCTTCGGGCCAAGGACGAATTAATGGAAAGTCATTTAAATTTATATCTTCTTGACGTATAATTTCTTGATGGCACGGAGGAATTAAGTCTATATCCGGTTTGGCTTTGATTAAGTCCCAAAGCAGAGTCCCAAACTGAATTGACTCTTTGAGTCCTTTAGGTGGTTCAGGTTGTTGAAGACAAGATAATCGTTCTCCTAGTTTTTCTAGTTCTTTAATAGACTCATAGCCCATGCTCCAAGCAACCCTGTCTACTGTTCCTAGAAGATTTATTGCAACAGGTATAGATGAGCCAATAACATTCTCAAATAATAAGGCAGGTCCTCCTCTTCCTAGAACACGGTCACTTATAGCGGCAAGTTCAAGGTCAGCATCTACTGGTGCGCTAATCCTTTTAAGTTGGCCTTTCCTTTCAAGGAGATCTAAGAAATCTCTCATGTCCTGGGATGCGACTCTTTTTTGAAAAAAATTCATTATGTTCCTCACATTGCTATCAATGTTTTAGTTACTCTTATTGAGATTGACACGGTTTTAGATTATGAATCTTAGTTATTATCATGTAGCGGGTGATGTACCAGCAAATGTTAAGCATGACTCAGCTGTAGTAATTGATGTTCTAAGAGCTACAACAACCATCGCTTGTGCATTGAATAATGGCGCGGAATCTGTTGAAACTTTTGCAGATATAGATTTATTAAAAAAGAAATCAGCTTCATGGCCATCTTCCAAAAGACTTCTATTAGGCGAAAGAGGAGGAAAAAAATTAGAAGGTTTCGATTTGGGAAACTCCCCTATTGATGTTTCTAACGATTTTGTAAAAGACAAAAGAATCTTTATGAGTACAACAAACGGAACTCGTTCTTTTGCAAGAGTCAGAGATTTTAATACTCTTTATGCTATGTCATTAGTTAATAGACAGGCTGTTGGGGAAAAAATACTAATAGATAATCCGGGCGAAGTTCTTATCCTTGGAAGTGGCTGGGAAGGATCTTATTCCTTGGAAGATTCTCTTGCTGCTGGAGCACTTGCTTCATTTCTTTTAGAATCAAGACTGGATCTAGTGCAGGTAATTAATGATGAACTCAATGCTGCTATTGCACTTTGGACTTTTTGGAAAAGAGATTTAATTGGATGTTTGCGTAAATCAACTCATGGACAAAGACTTCAGAGACTTGGGAATCATGATGAGGATTTCCTTTGTTGTTCAGAACTAGATACTATAGGTACTGTTCCAATACAAAGAGAAAAAGGAATTCTATTTTCTCTTTGATATTTCAACTTCCATATTTGGGTTACGATTTTGTCGGATTTCTTAGCTGCGGCAATCCAAATAACAAGTACCTCTAATGTTGAGGCAAATCTTGCTATTTCAGAGGAGCAAATTGAACTTGCCTCTCGTAGAGGTGCAGAGCTAATTGGATTGCCAGAGAATTTTGCTTTCATAGGAGATGATAAAAAACGATTAGAAATTGCTTCATCCCTTTCTGAAAAGTGCAGTAAGTTTCTTGTAACGATGGCGCGACGTTATCAAATAGTTTTATTAGGGGGTGGCTTTCCAGTCCCTGCAGATGATGGCCAGCGAACACTTAATCGAGCAGAACTAGTAGGGAGAGACGGTCAGTTACTTGGTAGATATGACAAAATTCATCTTTTTGATGTTGATCTGCCAGATGGTAATAAATACAGAGAATCCGAGACAATTATTCCTGGACAAAAATTACCACCTGTTATCAACATTCCTGGTTTAGGAAAAATAGGAGTTTCAATTTGCTATGACGTTAGGTTTCCAGAATTGTATAGACATCTTGTAAGTGAAGGGGCAGAGTTGTTAATGATCCCTGCTGCATTTACAGCTTTTACAGGAAAAGATCATTGGCAAATTTTGCTTCAATCTAGAGCAATCGAAAATACTGCTTATGTAGTTGCACCTGCACAGACAGGAGAGCATTACCGTCGAAGGCAAAGTCATGGTCATGCAATGATAATTGATCCTTGGGGAACTGTCTTAGCTGATGCAGGTGTTCAAGAGGGTGCCGCAATTGCTCCAGTAGATTCATCCAGAGTTGAGAGTATTAGGAATCAAATGCCATGCTTAAAGCATAGAAAGAAGGAGTTTTTCTAATTTAAATGCGCTTAATTAAGGCAAAAATCAAAAGCAGTTTTGTTTTTATTGGTTTTTTTCTTTTTTTAATAAATTCCCTACCTTTAAATGCAGCAAGTGTTTTGGCTGCATGGATTATCACATCAGACGGCGTTTTGAAACTTCGTACTTCAAAAGATGCTCGTTTAAATGCATATTATCAAGGAGGTTATAACAATATAGGGGATCGTTTATGGATTGATTTTCCTGGTGAGTTAAGTAATCCAAGAAAGCTAAAAGGAAATGGTCCAATTAAAGAAATAAGGCTTGGAAAACCTTTTGAAGGAAATACACGATTAGTCTTAGAATTTGACCAGAAAGTGTCTCTTGATCCAACTGAATTAAAACTTTTAGGTAAATCACCTACAATGTGGGAATTAAACCTAATTGGTCTTAATACAGTTAATTTAGAAAGTTTTGGTGAGGGCGATATAAATAGAAAATCGTCCAACTTAAATTTAACTAATTCAAGAAATAGATTCTTTCCTCATAAACTAAATATAAATTCTTTACCTATTGTAGAAAATGGAAGATTTAAAATTGTTATTGATCCTGGCCATGGTGGCCCAGATACAGGCGCAATAGGACTCAAAGGTGTAAAAGAAACTGATATTGTTTTAGATATTTCTAAGAAAGTTTCAGAATATCTTTCCGCAAGAGGAGTAGTTGTTCAATTGACTAGATATAAAGATGTTGATTTAGACTTGTCTGAAAGAGTTATTATTGCCAATAAATCCTATGCTAATGCTTTTATAAGTATTCATGCAAATGCAGTTAAAGGCTATAGAAGAGATGTAAGTGGAATAGAAACTTATTTTTATAGAGGTTTTAATGGTGAAAATTTAGCCAATAAAATACAAACTGAACTTATAAAGATACCTGGTGGTAGTCCTGATCGTGGAGTTCGTCAGAGTCGCTTTTTTGTGATAAAACATACACATATGCCTGCTGCATTAGTTGAAGTTGGATTTTTAACTGGACGAGTTGATTCACGTTTATTATCTCAACGAAGTTATAGAAATGAAATTGCCTTTGGAATAGCTAAAGGAATACTTAAATATCTTAAGGAGACCTATTGAAAAAACGAATTGCCTTGTTTGATAGTGGCTTTGGAGGCTTAAGTGTACTTCAGAGCATTTGCGAGAGGCATTCAAATTTTTCTGCAATATATCTGGCTGATACGGCAAGAGTTCCATACGGTTCAAAATCACCCTCAGAAATCAGAGGAATCGCATTTGAGATAGTAAAATGGTTGGAATTTCAAGAAATAGATGCAATTGTAGTTGCCTGTAATACAACAAATTCTCTTGCCTTAGATATTATTAAAGATTTCTCCAATGTTCCTGTTTTTGATCTGATAGATGCATCACAGCAACTAATAAAAGAATCAAGACTTGGTGTATTAGCTACTGTCTCTACGGTTTGCTCCAGGGCGTATACAAACAAAATAAAATCTTTTAATAAATCTGCTTTTGTTGTAGAGGAAGCATGTCCAGAATTTGTGCCATTTATAGAAAGTGGTCAATTAAATGAGAATCTTATTAGGGAAATTGCTTCTTTTCATCTTGGAAAACTTTTTCAAAACGATATAGATGCAATAATTCTTGGTTGTAGTCATTTCCCTTTAATTCGACCAATATTCAATGAATTAGTACCTTCACATATACGTATAATAGATCCTGCAATTGGCTTGGCTATTAGCTTGGATTCATTATTAGGTCATTTGGATTGTTCTTTATATTCATCAAAAGTACCCTTTGATATTAGATTCTGTGTTACCTCAGATTCGCAAAGGTTTTCTTCAGGAATAAGTCAGTGGATGAGAATTAATCCTAAAGTTGATATTATTTCTCTACGTTCTAGGTCCTGCGTCTTCTAATATCTTTATATCGATTGTTTTCATGGCCACAGTAACTGAGTTGCTTCTGCCTATTGAGATGGATCTGGAACATCTTCTCAAGGATCTGCGCGTGCTTATAGGTGCAGGACATCCCATATTGCAGGCAGCCGCTGAACATCTTTTCAGTGCAGGAGGAAAGCGTCTTAGACCTGGGATTGTCCTTCTTCTATCTAAGGCTTTGTCTGTAGACGGGCAATTTTCTAAAAGGCATAGAAGATTAGCTGAAATTACAGAAATGATTCACACAGCATCTCTTGTGCATGATGATGTTGTTGACGATGCTTCAACTCGTCGTGGTGTAGAAACTGTTCATAATCGTTTTGATTCTAAAGTTGCGGTATTGGCGGGTGATTTCCTCTTTGCTCAAGCTAGTTGGCATCTAGCAAATTTAAATAACTTAGATGTTGTTAAGCTTTTAAGCAGAGTAATTATGGATCTAGCAGAAGGAGAAGTTAAGCAGGGTTTGTCTAAATTTGATGCTAAACAAACTATAGAAACTTATTTGGAAAAAAGTTATTTCAAGACAGCTTCATTAATAGCTAATAGTGCACAATCAGTTGGAGTTTTAAGTGAAGTTTCAGATATAGAACTAAAGTGTTTATACAATTATGGTAAACAATTGGGACTCGCCTTCCAGGTTGTAGATGATATTTTAGACTTTACTTCTAATGATAAACAATTAGGAAAGCCGGCCGCTAATGACTTGTTAAATGGATATTTAACAGCACCAACATTATTTGCGATTGAAGCAAACCCAAGGCTTTCTGAACTAATTAACAGAGAATTTTCATTAGAAGGAGATATCGAAAAAGCATTGCAAATAGTTAGGGATTCAAATGCAATAACTAGAGCAAGATCCTTGGCAGAGAATTTTGCTAAGGAATCTTGTGAATCGATTAAATGGATTCCTGAATCACCTTCTAAGAGAGCTTTATTAGATTTGCCTGAATATGTTTTAGGAAGACTTTATTAAAGGTTTAATTTAGTGTCCTTCTAAGATAAATAAAATTTCGTCTATTTTATTTATCCTTATTGGATTTTCTCTGAAACTATGTAATTTTCGATGTATTCTATTGGTTTCATTATTATTCAATAAAAAGACTTTACAGCCCGCCTTTAATGCAGATTTTGACCCAGTTTCTGAGTCTTCAACAGCCCAGCAATCCTTTGGATTGACTCTAAGCTTTTTTGCCGCTAATAAGTATGGATCTGGATTTGGCTTGCCTTTCTTAAGTAGTGGGTCATCACCATAAACTCGTGTTTCTATATTATTAAGCCAGTTATTATCTTTACTTTTGTATGCAACTGATTTATAAGTACTACTTGTTACAATAGCCATATTAATATCTTTTTTTGTAAGATAGCTAACTATTTCTTGAGCTCCTTCAATTGGTTCAACATTTATTAATATTTCTTTGTGAAATCTTTTTTGAATGCGTAATAACTTATTAAGGTCTATTTTATCTTCCGACCATTCAATTATCTTTTTAGCACATTCAATCTTTCGCATTCCTAGTAATGTCTTTAATTGTTCCTCTTTGAGTAAATAACCAAAATAGTTAGAGGTGCTTTGCCATGTTTTTTTATTTAATGGTTCAGTATTTAGAAGAACACCATCTAGATCAAAGAGAAAAGCAGCTGGAGGAATCATTTTAAATTATGTTTTTCATTTAAATAACCATTTCACTTAGGTTTTCCATTTGCTCTTCAATAGCTTGAATGAATAATACAAACAATTTTATTTTCTATGGGTTCTGAGCCATCAGCAAGAATTGAGACAGTACTTCAAGAAGAGAGAGTCTTTGAGCCATCTCAATTTGTTCGCAAAGAAGCAAGTATCAGTGGAATTGATCATTATCTCAAAATAATAGATTCTGCAAAAGCGCATCCAGAAAGGTTTTGGCAGGAGGAAGCTTTAAAAGAATTGCACTGGTTCAAGCCTTTTGAGTCAGTACTTGATTGGTCTAACCCTCCATTTGCAAGGTGGTTTGATGGAGGAAAAACTAATGTTTCATATAACTGTTTAGATCGCCATATTAACAATGGGAAAGGAGAAAAAGTAGCAATAATTTGGGAGGGAGAGCCAGGAGACGTAAGACGAATAACTTATAAAGAACTTTTTGAGGAAGTTTGTAAAACTGCAAATGCATTAAAAGATTTAGGGATTAAAAAAGGCGATTTAGTTGCTCTTTATATGCCTATGGTCCCAGAAGCTGCAATAGCAATGCTTGCTTGTGCTCGAATTGGAGCACCACATTCAGTGGTTTTTGGTGGATTCTCATCTGAAGCTCTAAGAGATAGATTAATTGATGGCCAAGCAAAGGTCGTGATTACTGCTGATGGAGGTTTTCGAAAAGATAAAATTATTTCTTTAAAGGATGCTGTCGATACCGCTTTAGAAGATAATTCTTGCCCCACGGTTAAATCGGTATTAGTCGTTAAGAGAACAAATGAAAGTGTCTCTTTTAACGCTGGAAGAGATTATTGGTGGCACGAATTGATTCCATCCCAATCAAAGGAATGTCCAGCAGAACATATGGATAGTGAAGATAGATTATTTGTTCTTTACACTTCTGGTTCTACAGGAAAGCCTAAGGGTGTTGTTCATACAACTTCTGGATATAATTTGTGGGCACATTTGACATTTAAATGGATTTTTGATGTTCAAGACAATGAAGTTTATTGGTGTACAGCTGATGTTGGCTGGATAACAGGACATAGCTACATAGTTTACGGTCCATTATCTAATGGATCTACAACCTTTATGTATGAAGGAGTGCCTCGGCCTTCTAAACCGGGAGCTTTTTGGGAAATTATTCAAAAACATAAAATTAATATATTTTATACAGCTCCTACTGCGATACGGGCATTTATGAAATCTGGAAGAAGTATTCCTGACAATTATGATCTGAGTAGTTTGAGATTATTAGGCACAGTCGGAGAACCTATTAATCCCGAAGCATGGATGTGGTATAGAGAAGTAATTGGTAGGGACAACTGTCCAATAGTAGATACATGGTGGCAAACAGAAACTGGAGGCGTAATGATAAGCCCTATACCTACTGCTGTATCTACAAAGCCTGGTTCGGCTACAATGCCTCTACCTGGAATAGAGGTCGATGTTGTAAATGCTGAGGGTGAATCAGTTGAAACCGACCAAGGAGGTTATTTGGTCATCAAACGACCATGGCCTGGAATGATGAGAACTATTCACGGAAATTCAAAAAGATTTAGAGAGACGTATTGGGAATATTTAAAGCCAAGAGATGGTGAGCTTGTATATTTTGCTGGTGATGGAGCTAGGCGAGATAAAGATGGTTATTACTGGATTATGGGAAGAGTGGATGATGTCATAAATGTTTCTGGTCATCGTTTGGGGACTATGGAAATAGAATCTGCGTTAGTAAGTCATCCTTTTGTTGCTGAAGCTGCTGTTGTTGGTAGGCCAGATGAGCTTAAAGGTGAAGCAATAGTTGCATTTGTCACGCTGGAGAGTGGAAAAGAATTTTCTGAAGATCTTTTAATTATTTTAAAATCACATGTTGTTCAAGAAATTGGAGCTATCGCAAGACCTGAGGAAATACGTTTTACTAACGCGTTACCAAAAACTAGAAGTGGAAAAATCATGCGCAGATTGCTTAGATCTTTAGCTTCTGGAGAGGAAGTGAAGGGAGACACGAGTACATTAGAGGATAGAAATGTATTAGATGAATTAAGGAAGTAGTTTGATTATTCTTTTTTAAGGTAATTAGTTTAAAATTTATACTTTTAGATTTAAGTTCTGAAATAAGTTTCTATATTATTTATTTTTAATCTTTAAGTTAAGATTGCTTTCTGGCAGACCATACTTTTGTCATAAAGAATGATTCAGAATTAATTGAGCAAAAGCCTGCTTTTCTCAACTTATCGTTTATATTATCTTTTATATAATCTTTATAATATGGTTCGTGAAAAATTTTATGGAAATTTTCTAATACTTCCATAAAGTTTGGATGGTCATTTAATTGAATAGAGTCAGCAACAATTAATATTCCATCTGGTTTTAGGATCCTATAACATTCATTTAAAACATTTTCACGAGCTTCCTTGGGAAGCTCGTGAAATAGGTATACACATGTAATTGCATGAAAGGTGTTCTCCTTTAATGGAGTTTTTTCCGCATTTCCTTGAATAAGTTGTACTAAATCGTTATCACTATTATTTAAATATTTACTAGCTTGTTTAAGATATGCTGCTGATAGATCTAATCCTGTAAGTTCGCACTTTGGTATAGATGATCTGATCTGTTGAAGAGTTCTACCTGTACCAGTTGCAATATCAATCAATTTTAAGTCTGATGCTTTTAAATCTGGAAAGTTTGTGTCCAATCCTTTCTTTAAAGGAGAGATAACTCGTCTTCTCATCGCATCAGCTGTTCCGTTGAAAAGAATTTCCACTTGAATGTCATAGATTCCTGCAGAATAATCACTTAAATATCCATCCGTTTGATGATGGAAATTCTGCAAATAATAATCAGGATATTTTTCTTTGTTTATGTCAATAGGTATATCCTGGAATTTCCTTTTAAGTCTTCTGTTCCATGTTGAAGGCATATCCAACCAAACCAAAGGATATTTTAAGAACCAATCTATCCAAGGAGCCTCAAAAAGCAGTGACTTTGGGTACAAACCTTTTTCTGCCTCTAGCCAGTCAATTTCTTCAAGCTCTTTTATTGACTTCCTTAATTCATATAACAAATCAGCAGAAGGTATTGGTGTTTCTGGAACTGCTTCTGGAGCAACTAGCTCCATGAGTTTTGTGCTTATCTCTTTATGGACAATTCCTACTATTCCCTTGCTTTGTTGCAGGGTTTGATATGCAAGTTTGCCAAGGTTTGGCTGTGCCATAAACCTAAAGATCTTCGTACTATTTCAACAGATTTTTTGGCATTCCGAGAGGTTTTCAAAATTTATGTTGTCAAGAGAATTAATTTTCTTTGATCTGATTTGCTCAAAATAAATTTGGACATATTTGTCTAGGTATTATTTCAAGCAAATTCTTTATATCTATCCAAGAGTAGTTTGGTTGTATCTGCTTAAATTCTTCTATATTTGTGTCTATCTTTTTGACGGCTTCTAAGGAATTTATACATGCTTCATTAATATTGTCATTATTGAAATTATATTCAATCTTTTCCATTAACTTGTTGAATGTGTTTAGATCTTTATTAGTGTTTAATGGTAAGGAAAACACTTTATTTTGCATATATCCTAAAGAAATAATAGTTGCAATTATATATGTATTTCTAATTAAGATCATTTTAAGTATACAAGGCCTATTACCTTGTAATTATTATTTTTAAAAGAAACACTTAGGACTATAGTATTCCTAAGTGTTTCTTTGTTAAATACTGATTGCTATGGAAATTAATCAGGCATCGTAATACATAAAGAATTCATGAGGATGTGGTCTTTGTCTTAGTTGTTGCACTTCCTCGTACTTCATCTCTATAAAGTTTTCGATAAAATCTGAATCAAAAACACCACCTGCAGTTAAATAGTCGTTATCTGCTTTTAATGCTTCTAAAGCATCATTCAAAGATGAAGGAACAGTTGCAATTTTTGCAAGTTCATCAGCAGGTAGTTCAAAAAGGTCACGATCTTCACCATTCCCAGGATCAATCTGATTTTTTATTCCATCTATTCCAGCCATTAGCATTGCACTAAAAGCTAAATATGGGTTTGCTAAAGCATCTCCAGGTCTAAATTCCAGTCTCTTTGCTTTCGGACTAGGACCGGTTAGAGGTATCCTTATGGCTGCAGATCTATTGCCCTGAGAGTAAACAAGATTTACTGGAGCTTCAAATCCTGGTACTAGCCTTTTGTAACTATTAGTTCCTGGGTTTGTGAATGCAAGAAATGAAGGAGCGTGTTTAAGAATTCCTCCTATGTACCATTTTGCAGTTTGCGAAAGGTTTGCATAAGTGCCTTCTCCGAAGAAAAGAGGCTGACCACCTTTCCAAAGACTTTGATGAACGTGCATTCCTGTGCCATTGTCATTCCAAACAGGCTTAGGCATAAAAGTTGCTGTCTTACCGTATTTCTTGGCGATATTTCTAACTACATATTTGTAAGTCATTACGTTATCTGCTGCATTAATTAGTGATGCAAACTTCATTCCTAATTCGTGTTGACCAGGACCAGCAACCTCGTGGTGATGTTTTTCTATTGGTATTCCTAGTTGGGCCATGAGAAGTAGCATTTCCGATCTCATGTCTTGTGCAGTATCGTTTGGTGCTACGGGAAAATATCCTTCTTTGTATTGGATTTTATAGGCAAGATTGCCACCTTCTTCTGTCCTGCCTGTGTTCCAAGGAGCTTCAATAGTATCCACACTGTAAAAGGATGTTCCTTCCTTTGAATCGTATTTAACATCATCAAATATAAAAAATTCTGGCTCTGGACCAAAAAAGGCTGCATCTGCTAAGCCAGTGGTTGAGAGATAAGTAAGTGCTTTCTGGGCCAGTGACCTAGGACATCTTGAATATGGATCCCCACTTCTTGGTTCTTGAATAGAGCAAATCATACTAAGAGTTTTATGGGTATAAAAAGGATCTATCCAGGCTGTGTTTGCATCAGGGACCATTGACATATCTGATTCGTTTATCGCTTTCCAGCCTCTAATTGAGGAGCCATCAAAAGCAAGACCATCCTTAAAAGCAGCTTCATCGATCATGTCAGATGTAACAGTCAAGTGCTGCCATTTACCATGAATATCAGTAAATTTCAGATCAATTAGTTCAATACCCTCATCTTTGATTTGCCTGAGGACATCTTGTGGAGATTTACCCATGGACCTTTTAAAGTTATTTATAAATTAAAATTAATTAGCACAGCAAACAAAATTTGTATCAATAAGTACCTTTTTAAACTCTCTCCTAGAAATAACAAGACTTTTACCTTGATGTTCGACCTGAAAGTCAGTGAAAACCTTCAATTATATTTTTGTCAGCATTGCAATACCTAAAATAAATTTCACGAGGTTACCGTTGGGTGTTTAGGCTCATGGTTAGGAAATTTACTATCCTCAAGTCTTGGAGACAAAAATAGCTAACTCTTCAATGGTCAATACTTATGGCAAGAAAGTTTCCGCTCTTTCTGTGCCAGAAAGGCTTTTGTTAGGACCAGGTCCTTCAAACTCCCACCCTCTAGTCCTTCAGGCTTTGGCTAATCAACCTGTAGGCCACTTAGATCCTTATTACATAGATCTAATGGCTGAGGTGCAAGCTTTATTGAGGCATGTATGGCAAACGGAAAACCGTTTAACACTTCCCATGAGTGGAACAGGAAGTGCTGCAATGGAGGCAACAATTGCAAATATTGTTGAACCTGGTGACACTGTTCTTGTAGGCATTAAGGGTTATTTTGGCAATCGCCTAGCCGATATGGCCTCTAGGTACCAAGCCAAAGTGCAGACAATTGAGAAATCATGGGGCGAAGTATTTTCAATTGAAGAGTTAGAACAAGCTCTTAATAATTATCGGCCATCCGTCTTGGCTTTGGTCCACGCAGAAACTTCAACAGGAGTTTGCCAACCAATGGATGGTGTTGGTGACTTGTGTAGAAAATATAATTGTCTTTTAGTCTTGGATACGGTTACTTCGCTAGGAAGTGTTCCTGTGTTTTTAGATCAATGGAAAGTTGATCTTGCTTATAGCTGCAGTCAGAAGGGATTAAGTTGCCCTCCTGGATTAGGTCCATTTACTATGAATAAAAGAGCAGAGGAAAAATTAAAGAATCGAAAAGGTAAAGTTCCTAACTGGTATTTAGATGTTTCTTTATTAAACAAATATTGGGGTAGTGATCGTGTTTATCATCATACAGCTCCAGTTAATATGAATTTTGGTATTAGAGAATCATTGAGATTGCTTATAGACGAAGGTCTTGAAAATTCATGGAAACGTCATATTAAAAATGCAAATTTGTTATGGTCCGGTTTGGAGAAACTAGGGTTGGAACTGCATGTTGATGAAGCATACAGGCTTCCTACACTCACAACAGTAAAGATTCCAGATGGTGTAGATGGCAAGGCGTTCTCACTTCATTTATTAAATTCATTTGGTGTAGAAATTGGAGGTGGATTGGGTGAATTAGCAGGCAAAGTTTGGAGAATTGGATTAATGGGATATAACTCAAAGAAAGAAAATGTAGATAAAATATTGAATCTTTTTGATACAGAATTGTCCAGATTTAAGTCTTAATAAATTTTTTTCTTTTAAGAGCAAACCACATTTCTATTCCTTTTTTTGCTTGATCTCTCATAACTCCCTTTTCGATAACCATTTTGTGATGAGCACTTTTATCAGTTGAGAGGTCTATGGCTCCACCAAGACCACCTCTTTTTTTATCTTCTGCTGCAAATATTACTTTTCCCATCCTTGCTTGTATAAGAGCACCAGCGCACATTTGGCAGGGTTCTAAAGTCACTATCAAGGTACATTCATTAAACCTCCAATCTTTTTTTACCCAAGCAGCTTGTCTAAGAGCAACTAGTTCTGCATGACCTAGAGGATCATTCATTTTGTTTCTATTATTTCGCCCATGACCTATGCAATGACCCTTATCATCAAGAATAATTGCTGTTACTGGTATTTCTCCAGTCTTTCCAACTTCCTTAGCTCTTTTAAGAAGAATCAGCATCCACCGTTTAGTTTGTGTATCGTTAAGCTTTATTGGTCTTCCAACTTGCATAGTTATAAGAACAAGTTCTCAAACAGAACATAATAAAGGTTTACGTTCTTTAGTTCTTTTTGCATCAATTCAAGAAAGGAAAAACTATTGGAATTCTTTGCTCCTCCAGATCGATCAGACCCTAGATTTAAATCTTTTTTAAGCGAAGCCTGTCTCAATCTTTCAGATTGGTTTTCAACTACCAATCAAAGGCCTCCTTCACCCTCATTCCCAAAATTGCCTGAGATACCTCCACACATTGATGGGTTATCTGCGCGTGAATTATTAGATGACCTTCAATTGTTGATGGCAGGCTCTTACCAACCTTCTCATCCAGGAGCCCTTGCACATTTAGACCCTCCGCCCCTTACAGCTTCTATTGTTGCTGAAATGATTTCTGCAGGACTTAATAACAATTTGCTTGCTGAGGAACTTTCACCAAGCATTACGAAATTAGAAAGAGGACTTTGTAAATGGTTTGCAGAACAGTTGCTTATGCCAGAAACATCTGGAGGTGTAGCTGTTAGTGGTGGAAGTATTACAAATCTTATGGCTCTATTAGTTGCAAGATCTAAATATAAAAAACCATATGACTCGAATTTAGTTGTTATGGCAAGTGAGGAATCACATGTCTCAATTTCACGAGCATTAGCTGTAATGGGTCTTACGGCTGGAGCCTGTTGCAAAATATCTACTGATGATGATGGGAAAATAGAGATGAAGTCTTTAAAAGACCAATATTATAGATTGAGATCGCAAGGTAAAAATTGTTTTGCAGTAATAGCAACTGCAGGAACAACAATTAGAGGAGCAGTTGATCCTTTACTTGATATCTCACAATTTTGTGAGAATGAACGGCTATGGCTTCATGTTGATGCAGCCATAGGTGGTTCATTTGCATTGAATCCCTCAACTTCTGATCTTATGCAAGGTCTCTCTAAAGCAAATTCTCTTACAATAAATCCTCAAAAGATTCTTGGTATTACAAAAACCTCTTCGTTGTTACTAGTTGCTAATATAGAACACTTGTATTCTTGTTTCTCAACAGGCTTTCCCTATATAGAACCATCACAAGGTAACTATTTTCAGGGAGGTGAAATCGGTTTACAAGGAACTCGCTCAGCAGAGGTGTTAAAGTTGTGGCTTGGTCTTAGACAATTAGGAAAGAATGGGATAAAACATCTTTTGGAGGGAGCTTTAAAACGTAGATCATATTTTCATAAAAAAATAGATCATACAAAGCTAAAGGTCATAACCGGTCCATTACATTTATTAGCTGTTAAACCTTTAAAATCTACTAATAATGATTCAATTAATTGGGCTATAACTACGAAAGAGAGCCTTTCTAATCAAGGCTTTATGCTTTCGAGACCTTTCTATAAAGGCGACAATTATTTAAAGGCTGTTATGGGAAACCCTCATACTAAGTTGACTCATATAGACGCCCTCGCAGCAATTTTAAACCAATCTATTTAAAAATCTTATGACTAATGATAATGCCAGAGGGAGATTTGTCGCGGTAATTACTGGTATTTTTTCTATTGTTTTAGGCATTATTTATTTAGTATTAATTGCTATTCTCGATTCTCGGGGCCCCATGCTCCCTCCTCCTCCTGAAGCCTTTGGCGTGGTGGTAACTGCTTTTTCCCAGACCTTTTTTCTTCATTTATAATTACTCTATTAGTAGCAGACTCTACAAATCTCCTTAGGATTGATTCCCTAATATTTAATTTGTAGTGTCGCTGAACTACTTCTTGGACTCCACCATCACCCCAATTTTGATCTTGTTGAAAATATGTTATGAAACTTTCACCAGCAATTTTTGTTAGCCATGCTGCTGTGATGCTTTGAACTGTTTTTCCAATAATATATGTTGGTAAATTTAATGCTAGTGAATTGCTAATAAGTGAAAAGCCTCCTTTGATTATGCCTAGACCAGCAAGTATTTGGGCAACAGTTTTGGCTAGTTCTTTTGCTCTTTCTTTAGTTATTACAACTCCATATATTTCTGAAATATCCATAACCATTCTACCGCTAACTACTGCTGTGCCAATTAGATCTAGGCCAGGGAGTGGATTGACAAGAATTACCCCGCTACTGATCCAAATATATTTATCGACACAATTTGAGGCCTTAAGAAATCTTTGCTTTATCAGAAGTTTCTTACCTGATTCATCTAGGTTCCTACATTGCAATAAAATATTATCAGCAATTAACTCTTCTCCTTCTTGATGTAGTACATTGGCAATTCGATTAATTAGTTGGTTTATTTCGGGTTTAGGTTGAAGTGGATGACTACCAACCATAGGTATTGACTGTGGAGAAGCCGAGGTTGCAATAATATTGTCTTGACTAATTAACCCTATACAGTGATTTCTTACGAGATTAAGTAATCTTGATTCTTCGTTTTCAGAAAGGAGGTCACATTTATTAAGGGCTATAAACATCTTTTTACCAATGTCTGACAGGGTTTCAATTAATTGCATTTCATATGATCTAATGTCGGAATCAATTACAAAGATTATGAGATCGGCCCGACTAGCTATTAATAGTGATTTTTTTTCTCTTGCTCGACCTTCTTCTCCCGCTTCAAGAATCCCAGGTGTATCAATTATCCTTAGACCCCTTGAAAGATTTTTTAAATGCAAGCGATAATAAGCAGATTGTTCTGTAGATCCCATTGTTGGAGATACTTTGCCTACAATCTTTTTGAGTAATGCTCTTGTTAAAGAGGTCTTACCACTTGATCCAGTCCCTAATACGCAAACCAATAAATCACCTCTGATCAATTCTTTCTCTACCCTTTCCTTCTCTAGCCTCAAACTTTCAGAGGTGATATTATCCTGGATTAGTGCAGTTAACTGATCTATACTTTTTAGGCTTTTTCTTGCCGCATCATTTTTATTCCTTGGCTTAGCATTCTCTATTTGAGACTTTGTTAAATAATATCGGCCTTTCTTAAGTAACTTGCCAAGTATACGTAGACCTTTCTTGTTAGATAGAGTTGTAACTAGGATAAATATTATTATTATTGATGGTAATCCTATTACTCTAATTATTAAATTTATTATTCCAAGAAAAATTACAATTAAAGGAATTATAGTAATTATAATTATTAGTCTTATATGTTTATTCATATTGAGTTCTATTTGTATTTATTCGAGTGGATATTTGTATTATTTGAGTTGGAGAAAATAGACTTATAAATAATAATTAACAATGCAATATTTATATATATATCAGATAAGTTGAAAACTGGAAAGTTTATAGGTATTAGCTGAATAAAATCAATAACATATCCTAGAAACCATCGGTCGATTCCGTTACCTAGAGTACCAGCCAATAAAAACATGAAGGCAATTTTTTTTGAAATATTTGCCGATCTATTTCTTATCAGGAGGATAATTAGAACAAAAGAGACTAAAAGACTTATTAAGGATAACAAATAGGGTAGATTGCTTAACATACCAAATGATGCACCGTAGTTTTTTACTAGAGAATATTTAATTAGTTTAGGAATAATTATATACGATTCAGTATTGTTCTGAGCTAGTGCTATATGTTTAGTCGATTGATCTATTGCAACCAAAAAGGCCGTTGAAATTAGTATGTGCTGATTGTTGAACACTATACTTTTCATTCTACTAGTAATATTGTTCTGAAAAATTTACCTATAATTACTACTCCACTACATAAAAGTAGTTGTACAGGAAATATTACCAAAGTATATCTAAGAAAGAGTTGCAAGAGTGTGTCAGGCCAGCGAGAAAATAACGTACCAATTAATAAATTAATTATTCCAATCGAATGAATTATTGTCAATCCACATACTGATGCTTTAAATAACTGAGATAAAGGATTCTTTTTTTTAGCCATAGCAATACGTCCTGTAACCCATACCGCAGGTATAAAACCAGCTAGATAGCCAAAATCAGGAGTTGCAAGATATCCAATGCTTCCTCCACCATGAAAGACAGGTAAGAAAAATAAACCTATTGTTATATAGGCAACAGTTGCAATTGTTCCCTGATTAGGACCGCAGATTATACCTGTTAGCAGTAGAGCTGGCACTTGCCACGAACTAGGCAGATCATATAATTTAAAAGATAAAAAATTTTCAGGTAAAAAAATAGCTGATGGAAGCATTCCACCTGTAAGTATTAAAAGAAGACCTGTAAAGGCAGAACTTAGATTTTTAATGCTCTTCATAGGTCTATTATTTACCTCCGATGAATATTAAAAGTGTCTTCCTTGATGAAAAGCTCTTTATAATTAAGTATAATAATTAAATATTACTAGTATTGTTAAAAAATTAAAACCTAAATTTATTATGAATTCGCAAATCTATTAATGACACTAGCTATAGGAGATAAGGTTTTCTTAAGAGTTCCTCAAACTTATTTGAAAACAAGTGATCCCATGCCTATGCTTCGACCTCCAGATTTAGTTTCTTTAGATGAAACTGGAGTGATCATTGCTTTACGACCACTAGGAATAGCAGAGGTTCGATTTCGCATGGGTACATTTTTATTAGCTTTAGATAATTTAAATACAGAATCTCTTACTAAATCTGATTGATATGAAAAGCAAACCTTCAGAAGAAATATCAATGGAAGAAAGAAAAGAAGAGGATTATGAAAACACTTTAAAAAATGCTGTTAATTTTAGAAGAAATTTTGCGATTATTTCTCATCCAGATGCAGGTAAAACGACTCTTACAGAAAAATTATTATTATATGGAGGTGCTATTCAACAAGCAGGAGCTGTAAAGGCTAGAGGTGAACAAAGGAAGGTTACTTCTGATTGGATGGAATTAGAGAAACAGAGAGGTATTTCAATAACTTCGACTGTTCTACAGTTTTTATATAAGGATATAACTATTAACTTGTTAGACACGCCTGGCCACCAGGACTTTTCAGAAGATACTTATCGTACTCTTGCAGCAGCTGATAATGCAGTAATGCTAGAAGATGCAGCAAAGGGCTTAGAACCTCAGACCAGAAAACTTTTTGAAGTTTGTCGTCTAAGAAATATTCCTATTTTTACTTTTATAAACAAGATGGATAGGCCTGGACAAGAGCCTCTTTCTCTCTTAGATGAAATAGAGTCTGAATTGAAGTTGTTGACATATGCGGTTAATTGGCCTATAGGAAGTGGAGATTTATTTAGAGGAGTTATTGATCGAAGCAGTGGAGAAGTAGTTTTGTTTTCTAGAGCAGAACGAGGTAAGCAATCTGTAGAACAACGCATAAAAGTAGATGATCCTCTACTTAGAGATCTAGTAGAGAAAGAACTTTTAGATAAAGCCTTAGAAGAGATTGAGTTGTTAGATGCAGCAGGTTCTGAATTGGATTTGGACATGATAAGGGCAGGAGAATTAACTCCTGTGTTTTTTGGCTCGGCAATGACTAATTTTGGAGTAAAGCCTTTTTTGGATAGCTTCTTAAATATGGCTCAAGGCCCTGTAGCGAGAAATGCTTCTGATGGTCCTGTTGATCCTATGAGAAATACATTTACTGGTTTTGTTTTTAAACTACAAGCTAATATGGATCCAAGACATAGAGATAGAGTTGCGTTTGTACGTGTATGTAGCGGACGCTTTGAAAAAGACATGACTGTAAGTCACGCAAGAACAGGTAAAAACATAAGGCTTTCTAGACCTCAAAAAATCTTTGCCCAAGATAGAGCTGTGGTAGAAGATGCATATCCTGGAGATGTGATAGGCCTTAATAATCCAGGAATGTTTGCTATAGGCGATACTTTGTATACAGGTAAGCGGATTGAATATGAAGGTATTCCGTGTTTTAGTCCCGAAATATTTTGTTGGTTAAGGAACCCAAATCCATCAGCTTTTAAAAATTTTAGAAAAGGAGTTAATGAATTGAGAGAAGAAGGCGCTGTTCAAATTCTTTATGATATAGATCAGAGTAAAAGAGACCCTATTCTTGCGGCTGTAGGACAACTGCAACTAGAAGTTGTCCAACACCGATTAGAGAATGAATATTCTGTTGAAACTAGGCTTGACCCTATGGGTTATCAAGTTGCAAGATGGGTCTCAGGCGGTTGGTCTTCCCTCGAAGATGTTGGAAGAATCTTTAATTGCAAGACAGTACAAGATTCATGGCAAAGACCTGTCCTATTGTTTAAAAACAAGTGGAACCTTAGTCAACTTGAGCAAGACCATTCTTCATTAAAATTAAGCGCGGTAGCACCTGTCGTTAGTGGAGTAAATCCTATAACTCTTTAATTTCAAAGTCTTTACCAAATATGGGTCTTACAATTAATCTCATATATAGATAAATAATTATCGTGTCTGATAAAAGTCCTGGGAAGGAAGACGAGTCTAAAGATGCTTATTCAGATCTTGGCCTTTCTTCTAATGCATCATTTGAGGATATACAGAAAGCTAGAGCGCAGAAGCTTTCTGAGGCTGGAGAAGATGTGATAAAAAAGGCAAAAATAGAGTCTTCTTATGATTCCTTGCTAATGGAAAGCCTTAAAGCAAGACAATTAGGGAAGGTAAGTAATGAAGCTGCCAATGCATCTAAGAAAGAAAATAATGGTATTGACAAAACGATAACTAGCATTGGTAGCTCTTTACTCACAAGATTTTCTGATAACAATTCATTTAATAAAGATAACAATAATAATTCCTTTTTCTCTATTCCTGATGGTGAAGGATTTGTAATTAGAATGTCATTAGGCTTCTTAATAATAGTTCTTTTCCTGATCACACCAGATAGCAATATTCAACTAATACTTTCTCTATCCACAATAGGTTTATTTATTAGCCAGATAAAGAGAGGAAGGAGGATTTTTCAATCACTTGGCTGGAGTGTGGTTTTCCTTTCCTGTGGCTATATAATAGGAGGAATTATTGCTAATGGCTTAGTAGGCGTTGATGATCAGGCCTTAATATTTTCGATTGAAAAATTAGAAGCCTTACCCGCTTTACTATTAATGTGGATTGGCGCATTATTTCTTGCTTAAAAAATCTCTAGCAACTTAATTCATCTATAAGTGATGATAATTGCTTCTCGTTAATTATATATTTTGAATTGCAGAACTTACATATTAACTCAGATTCTCTATCCTCTCTTAGTATTTCTATAAGTTCGTTACGTCCTAGTAATTTTAAAGCAGATATGCTTCTTTCTATAGAGCATTTGCAGTGAAATTTTATTGTGTTTCTAGTTTCTAGTATTTTCACACCTTGCCTTTCAAGGGATGGTAGTAAATTAGTAAATAAACTAGGAAGATTGTCTTTTGATCTAAACAACTGCTCGCTAAAATTTGTAATCTTATTAAATTCGTCACTTAAGAGATTAATTATTGAATTATCTTCTTCTGCTTTTGGCAGCACTTGTGCTATTAATGCACCTGTGCATATTATTTTGCTATGCTTTATCTTTTCTCCTACTAATACAGCAGATTTGGTTTGTTCAGAATGTAGAAGATAAGATGCAATATCCTCGCCAATACCTCCCTCTATAATTTCAACAGTACTTGTAAATGGCTCCCCTTTTCCGCTGTCTCTTGTCACATGTAAATAACCTTTACCTATTGCTTTAGCAAAATCAAAGTATGGAAGTTGATTATAGTTATGTCTTAGATCTAATTCAAGGGATGGGTTATCTACATAGCCTCGCACAGTACCATCTTTTCCTGCATCAACAAAAAGACCTTTTATAGGTCCATCAGATTGAATTCGTATATTTATTCTTCCATGCTCGACTTTCATAGAACTTGCCAATAATAATCCAGCACTCATTGCTCTACCAAGAAGAGCTGTTGAAATAAAAGATAGAGAGTGCCGTTTTTTTGCTTCAATTACTGCATCGGTTGTTATTACTGCTAAAAGTCTTATTGATCCGTTTGCAGTAGTGGCTTTAACTAGTGTGGGTTTCATTTTCTTAGCAATTGTATTTTTTTAACACGCCATTTAATAATTGATAATTGCAGATTTCCCAATTAGCGAATAAATCTGGCTCATGAGTGATAATAATTAAAAGTTGCTCTTTTGAAAGTGTTTTTATTAATTGAATGATTTCGTCTCTAACTGACCAATCGAGTCCTGCAGTGGGTTCATCTAATAAAAGAATTTCAGGATTTCTTATTAGTTGTACTGCTATAGCTAATCTACGTTGCTGTCCTCCACTTAGCTTTTCTGGTGAGTCTTTGTTATTAATATTATCAAGCCCTACCTTATTTAGAATGTTGGACTGTAGTTCTCCTGATATTCTTTGATGCCCTACTTTTAGCTCTTGAGAAACAGTAAGTCCTATGAAATGGCGTTCTGGAAACTGGAAGACCACTCCGCAGATTGATCGTCTTTTGCGTTCTTTGAGCAATTGACCATTCCATAAAATACTTCCTTTATTAGGTGCTGATAATCCACTGATAATCTCTATAAGACTTGTTTTACCACTACCACTAGGACCGGATATAATAATTGGTTGTTGATTATTGCTTTTAAATGAAATATCTTCGAGCACTAATTTCTCTGAAGTCGCAGGTTGATAGTATATTTCTTTTAATTGAAGCATATTTTTGATTGATTCTTATATCTTGATATTTTAGAGAAATTATTATTATATTCCCATTTATAACTTATAGTCTAATATTACTTTATAAGGCTACAAATATCTTTAAATTGCTATGGAAGTTCGTTTCAGAGAGGTTGACCCATTTAATTGCTGGATATGGATTCTTTTTGAAAACATTCCCAGTCAAGGAGAAAAGAATTACATAGATGGACTTTTTGATAGTTGGTATGTAATAGGCCGGTTAGGAGGTTTCAATGCTGGTAACATGCAAGCTCATCAAGCGGGAGCTGATTTGAGCTGGTTGAGTTATAGCAATGAGGAGCAATCTGTAAATTTACCCGCTTTGATGCATAATCTTGGCCAATTAGAATACCAAGGTGAATGGGCAAGGTGTTGGGTGGATATGGGAACTTCTGATGCAATATCACTTGATGTTTTGATAAATACCTTAAGTCAGGTGGATGGGGATATAGTCAAGCTCAAGGAATTAGTAATTGGAGGGGTTAATGAAGATTGGCCAGTTGAAGAGCATCCAGATGCAATATTTCCTTCCAATTAATTGATTTATGGCTGAATTTAGAAGGCTTATAATCTCAGATTACCGAATAAAAGAATCCTATGATAAAGACAATGTGATAGAGCTACTGCCAGATGAGGTCCATTATATAGCTAGAGTTATGAGGTATAGGGTCGGTGATTACCTACATATAGTTGATGGTAAAGGTTGTATTTGGTTGTCGGAGATTATTCCTAATTATTTAATTAAATTATCCACCGACTGCTATCATCCGTTGTCGTCTGCACAGCAACCTAAGCCATTAACAGGCCTTGCTGTTGTTGTTCCTAAGAAGGGCTTTGAAGAAATTATACGCATGTCATGTGAACTTGGGGTTGACATGCTGCAGCCTCTTTCTTCAGAACATAGCATTTCTAGTGAAATTAGTGATAATCGATACAAGAGATATGAATCTATAATTAACGAATCAGTTGAACAGTCAGAGAGACTTTGGAAGCCTAAGCTTAAACGACTTTCCAGTTTCCAGGAATGGTTAACTACTTATTCCGTTAAATATAAGATTGGCATTGGAACTACAAGACTTGAGGAATCTGTGCCTATAGACAAATTTTTAATGGATTTATCTGAAGATATCGAATGTGTATGGTCTTTAATTGGCCCTGAAGGAGGTTGGTCCATATCAGAAATAAAATATGCAAATAAGAAAGGGTGTATAAATGTTCATTTGGGTAAGAATATTCTTAGGACCTCAACAGCTTCACTCGCGGCAACCCATTCAATGATGTCTTGGAGAAACAATTTAATTTAATAAATTTAGTGCTAATTTTACTAATGTAATATTAAATTTTTAGAAAAGCGATATGAATTTATCTCCATTTCTTCTTGAGTGGGGCTATGCCTTTGTTCTCAACTTTGTCCTAATTGCTCTAGCTTGTCGATATCCATTGCTAACAAAAAGTGGTTGGATAAATGCAGGAGTATTAGGAACAATCCTTTATGGATGTTTAGGTTGGAAAGGCTGGCTATCTGTTGTGATATATCTTTGTCTTGGTTCTTTGGTTACAAAGCTTGGTTTTTCATATAAGAAGTTAAAAGGAATATCTGAAGGCAGAGATGGTAGACGTGGGCCAGAGAATGTATGGGGTTCAGCGGCAACAGGTGCCATTATGGCGATACTCTATAAGTTACTGCATGGATTTGGTCAATATTTTATTTTTATCGGGTTTGCCGCAAGTTTCTCGGCTAAATTAGGAGATACTTTTGGAAGTGAAATTGGTAAGAGGTGGGGTAAAAGAACTTTTTTAATTACTAATTTTAAACCTATGCCTCCCGGCACAGATGGAGCTATAAGCCTTGAAGGAACTTTGGCCAGTATTCTTGGTAGCTTTCTTATGTCTTTATCAATGATAGCTCTTGGATTCTTACCTACATTTGCCTCTTTTTTAATAGTTTTTGCCTGTGGTTTTTTTGCTACTTTATTAGAGAGTGTTTTTGGAGCACTTTATCAACATCGTATTAAATGGCTTACAAATGAAGTTGTCAATTTTCTTCAAACCAGTGTAGGTTGTTTGTTAGCAATATTAATAGCTTTTATTGCTAAATACTAAATGCCTCTTTTTACCGTATTACTTAAGAATCAATCCAACTATTTAATGATTTCCATTGAACAACTTTTTTATATATCCAGTGATGACCAATTGAATTTAAATGTATTCCATCGTTGCTTATCAAATTATTCCATGATGGATTATTTTTCATTTCTTGGTATGTAGGTAGGAAAGGTATATCATTCTCAAGGCATGATTCTTCAATTAATCGTTCATAGGTCGAACATGCTTTGTTTGAATACCAAAGACAATTTGCAAATGGCATGCTTTTTTCATTCACAGGAGTAAGGCCGATAACCATAACAGCAGTTTCCTTTTTTATAGTTTTCAAAAGGCCTTCAAGACCATATTTAAAAGCATCGGTTGACAACTGTGGACGGCCATCAATCCTCCCAACTCTTGCTGTATCATTAATGCCTACTGCAAGTAAAATACCGCTTGGTAGATTCCTTCTTAATTCACCGCGGCATTGCCATTCCCTACGCCACCTTTTTGCAACATTCTCTAACCCATCACCTCTTATCCCTAAGGGGTAAAGAATTGGCTTATCTTCCGAATTCATCCACTGCCTACGCAGTCTTCCACACCATCCTCCACCTTCATTATCTCCCCACCCATATACAGAACTATCACCAATCACAATTAATTGTTTGGGTTTTTTAATAGTCATTAATAGTCCTATTGCTGAAAAGAGTTATTTAGTCTTTTTTGTAGCCCTTCGCTCAATCTTTCTCCAATTAATGTGATAGATATAAAGACAGCAGTAATTAATAAAACTTCTTCCCATGCAAATGAACTTAATGATTCTTGTAATTGCCATCCTAATCCAACGCCTCCGACTACCCCTACTACAACAGTTTCTCGCAAAATGACATCAGTCCTGTAGATGGAGTAGGTCATATACTTTTTTACTTGGGGAGTGAATTTACCGTAGAACCAAGAGACATGTTTAGTGCAACCTGTTGTATTAATAGCGTCAAATGCAATATCAGTCTCTTTATTTATATTTTCTAGCAGTATTCTTCCTAAAACACCCATATTCTGTATTCCTAATGCTAATGCTGCTACAGATATACTTGGTTTAGTACAAAGAAGCAATAGCAGTGAAGTTAGAGGGGGTGGAAATAATCGACAAAAAACCCATAAAATAGATATTGCATTCTCAAGTAGCTTAGAAGGGTATATCATAAGCAGAATAGGTGGTAGCGCTGTTGCCACGAAAGAGGCTAGTAATGTTATTAATATAGTCTCTGAAATTAGTTTAATCCAAGGTAGCGTATTAACTGACGAGAGTATATTTTCATATTTTATTATTTCAGGGAGATGAAGGGTTATTGGACTTAATATATTTACTCCTAAATTTATTAAACTAATGAATGATGTATATAGGCATATCAGAAGTAAGAAAAAACTCATAATACTATATAAGCCAATGTTATTTATATATAGTCTAGGCATTTGAAAGATTTGAACAAGTTTTTCAAGTATAAATATTGAAATGAATAAGATCCATAAAGAAGTCCACATCTCAGAGAAATTTAATGACAATATACTTAGCTGTAATTCAGTACCAATACCTCCTAATCCAAATATACCAAGCAGTGTTGCTCCTCTTACGGCACATTCAAGTCTATAAGATCCATATGTACCTATTATAGGAATAATTTTAGGAAGTAATGAAGTTATTATAATTTCTAGTTTACCTGCTCCAGTTTTCTGTATAGAGAGAATATTATTGATTTCTATTTCATCAATTTTATCTGCAATTATTCTTGCTATTAGTGATGAGTAAGGTATTACTAAGGCTATTATTGCAATCCAGGGTGCCAAACCAAATATTTGAAGAAGTAGTAACCCCCATATAAGTTCATGTGTACCTCTAAATAACATTAAAGAACGTCTTATTAACGATGCTAGTAACTTAGGAATTCCTATAATCTTGTATATAGTATAGGAGCTTAGGCAGCCTAGAAAGCTTCCTATAAGAATACTAATAGACCATGCTAAAGTAGCAATAGAGAAGGTAATTTTTAGGCCATCAAGACTATTCGTAATAACAAGCTTATCAATGGAAGGATGTACAGATGATGTAAAGAATTTGTATAATATATTAAGTCCTCCTAAATGAATGCCATGTAAAACTTGTATTAAAATAGGAATAATTGCTAAAATAGGGATAATAGCAATCAAAGGAGTATTTAAGAATATCTTTTTCACTCTGATTATCTATAAAGACTTCTAATAATCTGACTATTTATTTTAATAGGATCTAAGTCAAAAAAAACATTTCCTTCTTTTATTCCAATAACACGTGTAAAAGAATTAGCTAATTGAGGTTGATGCAGGGAAATTATGCATGTAGAAGGAATTGTAAAAGAATTGCATTCTGACTCTTTTAGTAGTGTCTCCAGTATATTTTTACCTTGATCTGGATCTAATGACGATAAAGGTTCATCTGCTAGAAATAACATAGATTTTTGTCTTACTAACTTTGCAATTGCTACTCTTGTTCTTTGTCCTGATGACAGCTCATTTATATTTGTATTAATTATTTCATTAGGTAATTGAGCAACATTTAAGCAGTTAATACATTCATTAACCTCAATAGGTCTTATTAAATTTGCAAATGACCAGAGTAAATTTTTTCTTCCTAGTATTCCAGTATTTATATTTTGAATCACCGAGAGTTCATCTATTAATCTTAGATCTTGCCATAGAGTAGCTATTTGGCACCTTTGCTTGCGACTAATCTTTTTGATATCTATACCATTATAAAGGACTTTGCCTGTGGTTGGCCTTATTGTTCCATTAGCTACTTTAATTAGGCTTGATTTCCCTGAACCGCTTTTGCCTAGAATTGCGATCTTTTCACCAGTGTTAATAGTTAGGTTTATATTTTTCAGTCTATGTATTCCCTTGTTCTCAAGATTTATATTAGATAATTTAAGTAGCTCATTCATCTTATTTTGCCGAGTTTCCTTCCTATAGTTTCAATATCCTTATATTGATAGTTATAGGCCTTTATAAACTTGTTTGCTCCAAATAGTTCTAATATTTGTTTTTGTCTAGGCTTACTTTTGTTTAGGCTTATAATCTTTTCTTGTAGTTTTTGCGTGAAATGCCTTCCAAATCTTTCGTCTAGATCGGGTTGAGCTAGCCAATGATAGTCAACGTAAGCAGGCGTTTTCCATATTACGACGACTTTAGCTGTGTCAATGTTGCCAGATTTTAGGTTGTCTTTCCAGACTTGTTCATTTAATACGCCCACTTCATATGATCCACTTGAGACTAATGCGATTGTCTTATCATGGCTACCGCTAAAACCAGGTCGACCCCACTTGAAGTCACTTATTTCAACTTTTGCTTGCTCTAGGAAATATTGAGGCATCAGTCGTCCTGAAGTTGAGCTTTCTGATCCAAATGTGAATCGCTTACCTTTTAATACACTTAACCCTTCAATATTATTTATAGGTTTAATGCCAGTATTCTTATTTGTTATAAATACACTATGAAATTTAGTATCAATATCTCTTTGTGCTAGAACTACAGAACCTGGCTTTTGAAGTCTAGCTTGTACTCCGGTTAATCCACCAAACCAAACCAGATCAAGGCTTCCTGCCCTAAATGCACTTACTGCAGCTTGATAGTTTATAACAGGTTTATATTCAACTTCTGTCCCTAGTTCCTCACCTAATTCATCGGCGAGAATTGTATATAATCGATTTAGTTTCTGGGGATATTGGTCTGGTATTGCACTTATTACTAATTTCTCTTGGGATAATGAGCCTTGGCCACCAAGAGTGAATAATAGCAGAAATAAGGAGATTAATTTCTTATTAATACTTTTATAAATCATTGATATTAGTATAATAATAACATATTAAGATATCATTAGATTATTAACAACCTTTTCTAGACGATTAAGACCTTCATTTATAATTTCTTCTGAAGTTGAACAGGATATTCTGATACATCTATCATTACCAAATGCAATCCCCGGAATTATAGCTAATCCTTCCTCTTCTAAAGCTGTTTTGCAAAATTCTAATGAATTAGGAATCCTCTTATTTAAATGTGGAAAAGAGTAGAATGCTCCTTCTTGAGATTGAACAGTAAGTCCTTTTATTCTTTTTATACCCTCTATTAGTATTCTTCTTCTATTATTATAACTATTAATCATATCTTCTATACCTCTTGGTGACTTTTGAATAGCCTCAAGTGCTCCTTTTTGTGCAAAAGTACACACGTTACTTGTACTTTGACTTTGTAAAGCAATTGCCTTGTTAATTATATTACTATTACCGTGTAAATAGCCAATTCGCCAGCCTGTCATTGCCCATGCTTTGGCAAATCCATTTACAGTGAAAATTCTCTCCTGTAAATCTGGCGCAAGACTTGAAAGGCTATAATGTTTTTCTTTATTTGATATTAGGAATTCATAGATTTCGTCACTCATGGCTAATAATCTTTTGTGTCTTCGCATAATTTCTACAATTGCTTCTAATTCACTTAGGCTCATTACTCTTCCAGTTGGATTGCAAGGTGAATTTATTATTAATAACTTTGTTTTATCTGTAATTTTCTCCTCTATTTGCGTAATGTCTAATCTAAAACCTGATTCAGGATCTGTATTTATAAAAATAGGAATTGCTTTTGCAAATCTTGTCATCGCTGGATAACTTAGCCAATAAGGTGAAATTATTATTACTTCATCACCTGGATCAAGCACTACTTGAAACAGGTTAAAAATTGCCTGTTTACCTCCATTTGTTATTAGTACGTTTTCTGCTTTAGAAGCAATATTATTTACTTCCATCAATTTCGTTGCTATAGCTTCTCTTAGTTCGGTGTCTCCTCCAGCGGGACCATATCTTGTTTCTCCTTTGCGTAGTGCTGTAACTGCAGCCTCAATTATAAATCCAGGTGTTTCATAATCCGGTTCTCCTGCACTAAGACTGCAAATATCCTTACCCTGTTTTTTTAACGATTGAGCTAGTGCGCTTATTTCAAGAGTCAAAGATGGTTCTAGACCAAGAGCTCTTTCAGAAATGGATTGGTATTTGTTCATTCTTTAGTTTTTTTCTTTTTTGATTCTTTCTTCGACATCACAGCATGCCTTTGTAATTTTTTTAATAACCTATATAAATTATATGAAATCTCTTATGAATTTTACCAACACAAGCTTTTTAGTAGCTTGTACTAATCCTCGCAAACTCTCGAAATTTTATTCATCAGTTATTGATTCCAGTGTTTCTAAAGGGTTTTCTGAAAATAGTTATGAAATAAGAGATGAATGTCTCTGTCAAATTTCTTTTTATAAGCCTTCTTCAAATATTGGTTCTAATCGCATAAAACCACCCTCTCTTGCTATCTGTTTTCAAAAAGAGCCATCTCTTAATCCTCAATCTGTTATAGATAGTTGGGTGGACGACGTTCTTTGCCATGGAGGCAAGTTAATTGAAGGACCTGTTTTGGATTCTTTTGGAGCAGAGGCATGGATGTCAGATGAAGAAGATAATAAGTTTTTGATTTTTGTTCCTTTTATGACTTGCTAATAAATAAAATTGCCTTGTTGATTTTTATTTATATGTCTTTTCCCAAGTCATCTAAGGTATGTATGTCAAATTTTTGTAAATTACAAATATCTAATAGTCCTGTAGTTGTAAGTAGGGGCAACACATCCTCAGATTTAATGCTTATTGGGGAAGCTCCTGGTGCGATGGAGGAAGAGTTATCACTACCTTTTGTAGGTCGTTCTGGGCAACTTCTAAATAGTCTTCTAAATATTGCTGGTTTGGATCACGAAAAGGATGCATATTTTTGCAATTTGGTAAAAACAAGACCTCCTAAGAATAGAGTTCCGACCATGCATGAAATTTCCTTACACTTGCCTTGGCTTTTTCAACAAATAAAACTTGTAAATCCTTTGATTATTATTTTGATAGGCTCTACAGCTTTACATGCAATACTTAAAACAAAATCTAAAATTAGCCAAGTAAGAGGTACTTGGCACAATTGGAATGGAATTAATGTAATGCCAATTTTTCATCCTTCTTATCTTCTAAGAAATCCTTCTAAAGAATCTGGAAGGCCCTTCGATTTGACTTGTTCTGACTTTTGTGAGATCAGAAGAAAACTCAATAAGCTTCAGTAACATCATAAAAGATCCTCTATGGTTATTCCGTTGACTTCATCTTTATGACAGAAGAAATCACAAAAGAACTTGCTCCAGATGAGATCACATCTCATCGATATAGCACAAAAATTTATCGTAGAAAAACTGTCTCAGTAATGGTGGGGGATGTAGCTATTGGCAGCGAGCATCCTGTCTCTGTTCAGTCAATGATAAATGAAGATACATTAGATATAGATGGTTCAGCTGCTGCAATAAGTAGATTGCACGAAGTTGGTTGTGAAATAGTTAGGTTGACAGTCCCCTCAATTTCTCATGCAAAAGCTGTTGGAGAAATTAAGAACGTATTAAAGAGAAATTCTATTTCTGTTCCTTTAGTTGCGGACGTTCATCACAATGGTATGAAAATCGCTTTAGAGGTAGCAAAACATGTAGATAAAGTTAGGATCAACCCTGGTTTATTTGTTTTCTCTGCACCAGACCCTAATAGAACAGAATTTTCTAAATCAGAGATTGATGCCATTAAGGATAAAATAATCCAAAATTTTGAACCTATAGTAAATTCTTTAAAAAAACAAAATAAGGCACTAAGAATAGGAGTTAATCATGGTTCTTTAGCAGAAAGAATGCTCTTTCAGTATGGAGATACTCCACTTGGAATGGTTGAGTCAGCAATGGAGTTTATACGTATTTGTGACACATTGGATTTTCATAATATTGTTATATCGATGAAGGCATCTAGGCCACCAGTTATGTTGGCTGCTTATAGAATGATGGCAGATACAATGGATAAAGAAGGATATAATTATCCTCTTCACCTGGGAGTTACAGAAGCAGGCGATGGAGATTATGGAAGGATTAAAAGCACAGTAGGAATAGGTACTCTTTTATCTGAAGGTATAGGAGACACAATTAGAGTCTCTCTAACAGAAGCACCCGAGAAGGAAATACCAGTTGCTTATTCAATACTGCAGACTGTAGGTTTGAGAAAGACAATGGTCGAATATATAAGCTGCCCCAGTTGTGGAAGGACTTTATTTAATTTAGAGGAGGTTGTAGCTAAAGTTAGAGATGCAACTAATCATTTGACAGGATTAGATATTGCAGTAATGGGCTGTATTGTTAATGGTCCAGGTGAAATGGCTGATGCGGATTATGGCTATGTAGGAAAAGGTAAAGGAACTATTGCTCTTTATCGAGGTAGAGAGGAAATTCGTAAAGTACCTGAAGATGAAGGAGTTAAGGCCTTAATTGATTTAATTAAACTTGATGGTAAATGGATAGAACCACAGATTTAATTATTGTTAATGGTTTCTTTTGCATCTATTAAATCAAATAATCTAAACTCATTATTTAGGTGTTACCTAAATAAGACTTTAAATATTACCAGATTTACATCTACTAGTTTGTTTTTAATATCTTTAATATGCCTTCCTGTTCTTGCTAGTTCTACATATAATCCCTCGCTTATTCATAATAGTCCCAAGGAAATTATAGACCAAGTTTGGCAAATAATTTACAGAGATTATATGGATTCCACGGGCCAATATAATACCAAGAAATGGAAAAAACTTCGTTATAAATTACTTTCAACTAGTTATGATGATTCTGAGTCAGCTTATGAAGCAATAAGAGGAATGCTTGCTTCATTAGAAGATCCCTATACAAGGTTTTTAGATAAAAAAGAGTTTTCGCAAATGAAAATAGATACATCTGGTGAATTGACAGGAGTAGGGATACAGATCTCTATAGATGAAGCGACAAAAAATATTATTGTAATTGCTCCAATAGAAGGTAGTCCTGCTTTTATTTCGGGTGTTCTATCTAATGATTTAATAATTTCTATAGATGGAAAAGCTACTAAAGGAATGAGTATAGAAAATGTCGTTAACCTAATAAGAGGAAAAGTAGGTACAGAAGTTGTAATTGGAATTCTAAGAGGCAATCAAATAATCAATCTATCACTTTTAAGAGAAAAAATTGAACTACCTTCAGTTACAAATAAGCTCAATGAATTAAAATCAGGACATAAGATTGGATATATAAGAATAAAGCAATTTACAGCAAAAGCATCTAATGAAATGAGAACTACTATTAATTCATTAGAAAGTAAAGGTTCTGAAGCATATGTAGTAGACTTAAGAAATAATCCAGGAGGATTATTAGAGGCAAGTATAGATATTTCAAGACAACTTTTAGATCGAGGAGTTATTGTTAGTACAAAGACAAAAAGATCAATAACTGATGTTATAAGAGCTAAAGGCAACTCTTTAACTAGTAAACCTATAGCAATATTAGTAAATCAAGGTTCAGCTAGTGCAAGTGAGATATTGTCTGCTGCTATACAAGATAATGGTAGAGGAATTTTAGTTGGTAATAAAACCTATGGTAAAGGATTAGTTCAATCAGTAAGGCCTCTAATTGATGGAAGTGGCTTGACAGTTACAGTTGCAAAATATCTAACACCTAATGGCCTTGATATACATAGAAATGGCATTAAACCCGATATTAAAGTAAATTTAACAAAAGATAAAAATAAGACTATATCTTTAATAGATTTAGGTACAGATAGAGATAATCAATATTCAGTTGCTGAGAAAACTCTTGTTAAAATATTAAACAGACGATCTAATAATACTACTTACATACCTACAAAAACTAATTTTCTACGAGCTTTGAAGAATTAAATCAACCTTTTATAGCCTTGCCAATCTGCAATTATATCTTGGCTTCTATTTAAAGGGTCTTCTTCTAATGTTACTAACCAACTATTTGAATTCTTATTATCTGAACCGATAATAAATAACTTTTTAATATTGTCAATATGAGTCATCTTAAATTGTTTGCAAGCTTTTTCCTTTGCTTTTTTCCTTGCCAATGTTATCGATTTTGATACCACTAGGATAAGTTGATGTGATTCTTGTATTTGATCTTTCTCATATCCTCCTATATAAACAAACCATAAATAAAGATTTGGTTTCTTTTTCATTTTATTATACTCTCTTGAATAATCTTTAATGACTATTTTGTATCCATCAATAAAATTTATTGTTGAATAACTGTCTATATGTAGCCCATCTTTCTCTCCTCTCCACTTGCTTATTATTTGCTCATGAGTATTGCTAATCTTGTCACCAACAGTAAATATTATATCGTGACTCTCTACATTTGATTCATTTGATCTACCTCCTACATAAACCAAGTATAGGTTATACATTAAAAATTAATTTAGTGGAAAGTCTAATTAATTAGAAAGCTCTAGCATCTTTTCTATTGGTTTTAATGCCCTTATGCTTATTTCTTTATCCAATTCTAGTCTCGGATTAAGATTTTTAAGTGAGTTTATAACTTTTTCAACAGTATTTAGTCTCATATGAGGACATAAATTGCAACTGCATCCATCAATGCCAGGTACATCATAAAAGCTTTTGAGTGGTTCTTTAATTCTCATTTGATGAATTATTCCTGGTTCAGTTAGAACTATAAATTTATTTACATCTGAGTCTTGAATATGTTTGAGTAATTTGCTTGTTGAACCTATGAAATCTGAATAACTTAACAGCGATTCTGTACATTCTGGATGAGCAATTATTTCTGATTCTGGATGTTCAAGTTTTAACTTTAGTAGAGCTTCTTCACTAAATGTTTCATGAACTATGCAAGATCCAGGCCATAACTTCATTTTTCTTCCACTCTGTTTTTCTACCCATCTTCCTAGGTTTTTATCAGGTGCAAATATAATAGGTATATTCTTAGGAATTTTCTTGACAAGATCCACTGCATTGCTACTTGTACATATCAAATCACTTTCAGCTTTAATACCTGCAGAACAATTTATATAACTAACAACATAATGATTTGGATGCTGTTCTTTAAATCTTATAAAATCATCTTCAGGGCAATCATCTGCTAAAGAGCAACCAGCCTCTATATCGGGAACAAGTACAATTTTGTTTGGATTAATTATTTTTGCTGTTTCAGCCATAAAATGCACTCCGCAAAAAACTATTACTTCAGCTGATGTTTCAGCAGCTTTTCGTGATAGCTCGAGAGAATCTCCTATGAAATCAGCGATATCTTGAATTTGTTCGTCTTGATAGTAATGAGCGAGAATTATGGCATTTTTCTCTTCACAAAGAGCATTGACCTGTCTTTTAATTTCTTCCTTAGACGCAGGGAGCGGTAATACCGTCTGATGGCAAGAATCAACGAAATCCAGTTTCTTTGATGCAATTTGAGGCAGTATAGGGCTTGATATCTTATTTATCCTGTCAATTATTCGTATCGCTATAGCAGGAGATCTTCATGGCTCTTGGTTTCAAGAGGATAGTGATTTATTGCATTTGCTAAATCCTGACGTAATTCTTTTTGTTGGTGATTTGGGGGATGGAGATCTTCGAACTGTTAAGGCTATTAATAAGATATCAATACCAACAGCAGTAATTCTTGGTAATCATGATCGAGGCAACGATAACTCCGGTGTGCAACTGAGATCACAAATATCTTTACTTGGAGAGAAAGATTGTTCTTGGAGACTTTGTAAATGGCAGAATCCATTGGTTTCTGTCGTAGGAGCAAGACCTTGTAGTGCTGGAGGTGGATATTTCCTCTCTCAACAAATGAAGGCTGCTTTTGGTCATATAAGTCTTGATGAATCTGTTAGGCGAATTGTTAATGCGGCAAATGTTGCTTCTGAAGAACTACCTCTGATTATCCTGGCTCATTCTGGACCTACAGGTTTAGGCTCTGAAGCTTCCAGTATTTGTGGCAGAGATTGGAAAGTCCCTTCAATAGATTGGGGCGATAAAGATCTTGAGATCTCAATCACACAGATACAAAAAGTGAGAAAGGTTGATTTAGTAGTTTTTGGTCATATGCATCATGAACTAAAAAGAGGTAGGGGGACAAGGCAAACTTTTTACCATGATCTAAGACGACGAACTGCTTATTTAAATGCTGCCTGCGTACCTAGGAGGGGCATTGATGCATTAGGCGATGAGTTATGTCATTTTTCATGGGTTGAGTTTTCAAATCGAGAACTAATACATGCTTCTCATCGATGGTACAAAAACGATTCCTCTATTGCTTTTCAAGAAACCTTATTTGACAAGAATTGAATTAGGTTATCTTTTCTCTTTTTTAATCTGAATCAACATTGCTATGCTTAATAGAGAAACTCTTTGCAAAAATATTTGCAGCTATTGCTGCAGCAAAAAAAGCAACAACATTCCTTATTAAAGGTAGAAACTCGCCAGTTCTAGTAACTACTTGTGCAATGCCAATTACACCAAATGGAATTATCCAAATTGGAGAAACCAGTAATAACCATTTCCAAGCTATCAGTTGATTTTCTTTTCTAGGTGAAGATGCAATACCAGCTATAATACCTCCTAACATTGAAGCAATAAGAGTCCATATCAATTGTTCTTTTGTTATGCCTGGTACTTTTTGACATCCTCCATTATCTAAGCATTTTTCAACGGATTGAATTGCCTCTAGTATTGCGTTATCTTCTCCAAAATCTTTTACAAAGAATTGATTACCAAACCGAGTTTGTAGTTCTACCCAAAAAAGTCTTGGCATCAGTGCAAAGTATGCATCTCCAACATTGAAATTCAGTAGATTCCCTCCTCTTGGATCAGCCACTATTAAAAGAGTCCTTTCGTCAATATCCCAAAAATTTTTAATCGCTAGACCTGGAGTGCTTTCAAACTGTGTAAGAACTCTTATTTTCCAGCCAGTTTTTGTTTGATATTCATTCAGGGATTTTTCTAATTTGTCTTTTTGGTTTTCACTAAATGATTTAGCTAGATCGATGATTGGTGTTTGATGATTTGGTAGTAAATAATTCTTGTCTAAAGCTAATGTAGAAGAAGATAATGATAAGCATATGAAGAGTAATATAAAAAAATTTCTGCAATAGATTATTAGTCTTTTAGACATTTTATTTTCTGTTTTAATACCATTCTCACTGATGAAACCCATATCTGTTATTTGTCCTGATTGGATGGCGTTACTTATAGAAGGAGCTGGTGGGACCATAAGATTTTCAAAATTTATGGATTGGGCTCTAAATGAGCCTATTAATGGATCCTATGCTTCTGGAAAACTCAAGATCGGGATAAAAGGTGATTTTGTCACATCGCCCTCATTAGGTCCAGAATTTTCAGACTTATTGGGCATACAAATAGCCGAATGGATTATTGATTTTGAGAAGCAACTGAACAGTCAAAATATAATTTCATTGGTTGAGATAGGTCCTGGAGAAGGAGACCTGGCCTTTAATTTAATCCAGTTTTTAAAAAGAGATTTTCCCAAGCTTTTAGATAAAATTGAGTTAGTTATGGTTGAACTAAATGACGGTTTAAAAAAAAGACAGAAATTGAAGTTAGCATCTATTTCTGAGGTGCCTATTAAATGGGAAAGTTTAGATAAAATTTCTAAAGATCCCTTAACAGGAATATTTTTAGCTCATGAGGTCTTAGATGCACTTCCTGTAGATATTCTGATTTGGGAAAATAATGACTTATTCCTGCAAGGAATAGAATTAACTAAAGTAAATAATAAGAATTTTATAAACTATGTAAATCTCCCATTGCCTAGCTCTGTTAAACAAGAATTGGCACATATAAATAGTAATTTGTCTATAAATATTCCCCCTTTTAATGTTCCGAATAGGTGGAAAACAGAATGGCATATAGGTCAGAAATCTTGGTTCAAAAAAATATCAGCATGTATTAAGGCAGGTAATTTATTAATAGTAGATTATGCACTTGAAGCTTCTCGCTATTACCATGCCTCTAGATCTGAAGGTACATTAATATCATATAAAGAGCATACTGCGTCCCCAAATGTATTAGATGATATAGGTTCACGAGATATAACAGCTCATTTATGTTTGGAAACTTTAATAAGTACCGCAATCTCCAATGATTTCATTTATGTAGGAGAGACTAAGCAGGGTTTATCTTTGTTATCATTAGGACTATCTAAAAAACTTAACTTATTACAAAAGAACAAATCTGAAAATCTTGCTAAGGTTTTAGAGTCAAGAGAAAACCTCTTAAGGCTTGTAGATCCAATGACTCTTGGAGATTTTAGATGGATTTTATTTAAAAAAAATATTGACTTTATAAATACTAGATTTTTAGACGAGCCTATGGATTAGCAATTTTCATATTTTCTAGCAATCTAATTAGGTTTTCTTTCTTAATATCACTACTAATTATAACCTTGCCTATTTCAACAGGCATGACAAATCTTATCCTTCCTTCTTTTACTTTTTTATCTCCTTGTAGTGACCTTAAAACTTTATTTATAGGAAAATTTGGCCATACAGTTGGAAGTCCTGCTTTTATAATGAGTTCTTTTTGTCTTCTAAAGTCTTCCTTTTCCCATAATTTTAACTGAAGCGCAAGTTCTCCGATTACAACCATTCCTATAGAGACAGCTTCGCCATGAAGCCATTTCCCATACCCACCAAGTGTTTCTACAACATGGCCGAATGTATGACCATAATTTAGTATTGCTCTCATTCCATTTTCTTTTTCATCTTCTTCAACTATTTTTGCCTTTGTTTGAACAGATTTAATTATAATTTCTCTTATTAGGTTTTGGCCTACTGCTTCTAATCTAGTTAGATCTGCTGCTTGTTCTAATTTAAGGAACAAGTCACTGTCTCCTATGACACCGTATTTTATAATCTCTGCCATTCCGGCACGAAATTCTCTATTAGGTAGTGTCTTTAATGTCTCGATATCAATTAAGACAAGTTTTGGTTGGTGAAATGCGCCTATTAAATTTTTTCCTTTAGGATGATTAACTCCTGTTTTTCCTCCTACTGATGCGTCAACCATTGCAAGAAGTGTTGTAGGTACTTGAATAAATCCTATTCCTCTCAACCAAGTAGCAGCTGCAAAGCCAGTCATATCTCCTATTACTCCTCCTCCTAAAGCTATAATTGTTGAATTTCTGTCAAGTTGATGTTCATAAGCAGCATTGTGTATTAATGCAATACTATCGGTTGTTTTTTGTACTTCTCCTGCTTCAAGAATTAAAAGGCGAGGGTCATATCCGCAATCTTTAATGCTCTGTATGAATAACTTGCTATATGGTTGTGCTACATCAGGATTTGTTATAACAAGGACTTTGCCTCCTTTTGGTATCTCCAGCTTTTCTAACTCTTGACCTATGGAATATATGATTTTAGATCCAACTAATACCTCATATGAGTTGTTGACTAAATTTACTTTGATGTGGGAGGTTTCTTGGTACACAATATGAATGAGAAAATTAGTGATTATTCCCAAATTTTTCTTGGGACAATTTATTCAAGCTCAATTTTTAGGAGAATTTTAATTGGAACGTAAAGATCATAAAAATTGCACTATAGGAGTAGTGGGAGGAGGGCAGCTTGCTCAAATGTTGGCTATAGCTGGCAAGAAGCTCGGTATAGATGTAATTGTTCAAACTGCAAAGGCAACTGATCCAGCAGTAAAAAATTCTGAGGATGTTGTTCTCTCTGACATTAAGGACATTAGTGGAACAAAGCAATTGGCTAATCTTACCAATTGTGTAACATTTGAAAATGAATGGATCGATGTAGAGGGTTTGTCATTATTAGAAGATGCAGGGGTTTCTTTTATACCTTATTTATCTTCTATGGTGCCCTTGGTTAATAAACTATCTCAGCGAAAACTTCTACAAAAATTAGATATACCTGGTCCTGAATGGTTATCATTGTCTACTTTTAGAATGAATGACTTAATTCTTCCTGTTAATTGGAGGTTTCCATTAATGGCAAAATCATCAGTTGGAGGATATGACGGTAAAGGTACTAAAATAATCAATGATTATAAGGAATTTCATAAGCTTCTCAACTCTGTAGATCCAAAATTGTGGTTTATAGAAAAATGGGTTAATTATAAACAAGAATTATCATTAGTAATATCAAGAGATAAATTCGGAAAAGTAAATATTTTTCCATTAGTTGAGACTTTTCAGTATAACCAAATATGCGATTGGGTGCTTGCTCCAGCAAGAGTGAGTCATCAAGTAAAGGCAATGGCAAATAACATTGCTATGTCATTAGTTAGGGAGCTTAATTTTGTAGGTGTTCTTGCTATAGAGTTTTTCTATGGTGATGATGGACTTCTTGTAAATGAAATAGCTCCAAGAACACATAACTCAGCTCATCTAACTATTGAGGCATGTAGGACTAATCAATTTGAGCATCAGATTGCAATAGCTTCTGGCTTATCAATTGATTCACCTGAACTTATTTGTGAAGGAGCTTTAATGGTAAATTTATTAGGTTTTGATGGGGATGATGAAACGCTAAAGAATAGATTAAAGCTTTTAGAAAAAATACCTGATTTACATATACATTGGTATAAAAAAGATAAGAATGTTGCAGGAAGGAAGTTAGGTCATGTTACTAAGTTGTTGGACTCTGTAGATATTTCGGAGCTACGAAATAACGCTATTAGAATCCATCAGCAGATCAGAGCGATTTGGCCAATTGAATGACAATTTAAGATATATTTAATTCGAACTGCTTTGTTGGTGATGACCCTTTAGTGCTCTGATCTGACTTTTTTTCGACTTGAGGAGACTGTTGTGAAGGTGAAGTAAACCAGTCATGTAACTGGAAATGGATCCTCACTTTGAATCCTCTTCTGGCTTTTCCAGGTCGAATACTTAGGTCACACGGCAATGTGGTTCATAACATGAATATCATCTACTAATTTCACTTTATAACTGATTTTGTATTTATTGAATAGTCATTCTGATTACTTATAGAACTTGTTCTTACTTAATTGGCCTATTCCTGCATTAAAACAATTAACAGGATCTAGTTCTTTGTAGAAATTAGCTAATTCTTCATCAGCTTTATAGAAATGTCCTACATTATGCTCTGCTGGATACTTTGCTCCAATTTGATCTAATTGCTTTAGTATTTTCTCCTTTAAATATTTATAGTCTGCATCTTTTTTTAAAACAAAATCCCAATGAAATACCATGCACATAAAATGTGCCATTTGAAAGGACTGGTATGAGTTGTTAATTAATTCCTCTGGTATTAGTTCATACCAATTCTCGCAATTCCTAGGCAGCGCTATATCTAGAGGAAGTAGTTCAGAAGATAAATTGTTATTCAATACTTGGGATCTTTTTGGGGCTAAACCAGATACATATCTATGAAGCAGAATGTCCGAACCTTCTTTTTCATTGCATTCAAAATAATCGATATGTTCCTTCATTTGAAAATTATCCTTTAAATAATTTTTTGTTTCTCCTATTACGCTATCGCTGCTTACAATTATCAAGTAATGATTAAATCTATATCTAAACTCTCTTACTCTATTAGGAAGATGATCTGGTAAAAAATTTACTATTAACTGTAATATCTGATCAAATATATTCTCTTGTATAAAAGGAATTATAGATATAAATAAATCAATAAGTCTTTTGAATTTAAAAAATAATGGCATGAAATGTTTCCCAAGGTATTTTATTATTAAGAATATATCTTTCCCATACTTGCTTGCTCCATCAAAAGAAGAATAATGCATATATTCCATCATGTCAGGTAAATTATTGAAATTAATTAGTATATCCTTTCTTATTTGAGTAAAAGTTGATGGTTCATTTGAACCTATATAAAAAACTTGCTTAGAATCAGTCTTAGGAAATGTGTCTAATCGAACTGCAAAAACAACAATTTTGCCAGCACACCCACTTGCTTCATAAAGTCTTCTTTTATCAGCATTATATCTTGCTGGAGTATTGGCATTAGAGTCTCTTATCCTATATTTATAGTTATTATCTGATCCTTTTTTCTTTGTTTTAGCTATGTTAAAGGAATCAAAGTTTGAGTTCTGTAGATTAGTTAGAATTTCTTCAGGCTCATTACCTAGGTTAATTCCTAAATGATTAATTAACTCCAGTTCTCCATTTATATTTAGACGTGCATATAAAGAAAGTTCTGTATAGGCAGGACCTCTATTGATTAAGTTTCCGCCTGAGTTATTGCATATGCCACCAACAATAGATGCACCTATACATGAGGAGCCTATAACAGAATGAGGTTCTCTATTTAATGGAATAAGCTCTTTTTCTAATTTGTATAGAGTAGCACCAGGAAATGCAATTATTTCATTACCTTTGTTAAGTACAATCAGTTTATCTAGTTTCATGGTATTAATTATTACTACGTCTCTGTCGTAATCATCTCCATTCGGGGTAGAACCGCCAGTTAGGCTTGTATTTGCTGCCTGAATAATTAATATTTTATCTCTCGACACACATAATTTCACTACCTTCCATAATTGAATTAAATCATTGGGTGTAACAACAGCAATCGCTGAACCTTCTCCTACTCTTATACCTGTTCTATAACTTTTAGTTTTTAAATCTCCAGTTATTACATTATTAGAACCTATTATTAAAACAAGTTCATTCTTTAGTTTTTGTTCTTGATGATTCTGCATTATAATAATGATGATCTTATAATTTTATATGGCAATATAAGTAAAAGGCACAATTACCTGTACTAAACTAAATACTAAAACTATTAATATTACTATTATTATAGATGAGATTAAAGCAGCTTGAATAGGAGTAGAGTCTCTCCAAATAGAAAGGAATACTGACTTTAGGAATTTCAAAAAAATCATATTCAGTACCTATCTTTTTTTAATCATACCAAGATCTGTAAGTAAATAATTAAGTGGCGCAATAGAACAAACCATTAGTCCATCAATAATATCAAAACAAGTAGGATCTCCACTTATATTTAGTGAAGAATTAGCCAATATTTCTATACCCATATTTTCTAATCTTTCTAGGATATTCCATAATATTGTATTATCTTGGACAATCTGTAGCCTGGCTGTACCATCAATATGTGTTATCGGGTATGTTATAGATATTGAGTCTTTCTTAGACCTGCATGTTGCATTCATAGAATTATATGAATCCATAATAGCAGGATTAAGTTGAAAATATTTTTCTGCTATATGTTTTCTCATTGCAGGAGCGGTTGGTCTAAATGGGCTTCTGCTCTTTATAAGAGTATTAAGAACATTAACTGAGTGCTTATTAGATCCATTACAGATAAGTGATCTATTACCCAATGCTCTGGGACCAGTTTCACCATTAGAAATAATTACTCCAATTACTTCTCCTTGGCTTATTAATTTACATGCTAAATCTATTGATTCATCTTCTTTATTTGTAACTACCCTAAATTTGGTATCTAATATTTTCTTAATATGGTCTCTTTGCTCAATGCAACTATACTCTGATGGGTATAATTTAGGCTTATCAATAGATTTATTTTTGAGATTTGATTTTAAATATCCGAAATATGATGCGCCTATTGCAGCTCCTGAATCACCAGGACTTGGAGGAATTATTATACTTTTAACAAATTCTAGATTAGCGAGGTATTCTATTGATGATGAGTTTAATGCTACACCACCAGAAAAAAGGAAATGATTAGATTTGGTGATTTGATATGCAAATTTAAATATCTCAGATAATATTTCATTTGTTATGTCTTGTGCACCTCTTGCTATATTTGCATATCTCTGAAAATATTTATCACCAGGTTGTAATTTTGCAAAAGGATTCCTGGGTTCTCCAAGTAAGTCTTTAAGTTTATGATTATAAGAATTTGTTATGCTCTTGTGGAAACTGAAATAGGTTAAATCCATTATTATCTCATTTTTACATTTGTCCCATCTTATTAGCCTAGTAATTAGCTTTGCTTCTTTGCTTTCTGATTTTCCGAATGCAGATAGACCCATAACCTTATATTCTCCTTCATTAATACTAAATCCTAGAAAATCAGTAATAGTAGAATAAAATAATCCAAGAGATGCTGGATAATTAGATGACCATAATTCCTTTATATTATATTTATCTTTTACATAACTTATTGAGGAGGTACTTCTATCTCCAAACCCATCTACAACAATCGAACAGAGATTTTCTTGCTTGTTTGAATATGCAATTGAGGTTAGAGTGTGCGATAGATGATGATCTGTATAAATAAGCTTTTTTTCAAGTCCTGGACAGTATTTAGCTAAGTCTATGTAACATGATAATGATGACTTGTTGAAATTTCTTATCTGATGGACCATTAAATTCATACTTTCAGGTAGATATTTAGTGGCTTCCTTTAATGGGAAAAGGAATGAACTTAAAGGTCTTTCATAGAAAATAACGCTATTAATAGAGTCATTCTCTAATTCATGTAGTTTAATAATTCTCTTTAATCCTCTTTTGGGAAATGACTTGTCTCCTTTAATTCTACTTAGACTCTCTTCTCTGTAATAGTTAATTAAAGTACCAGATTCATCTACTAAAGCAATTGCTGATTCATGATTATAAGCTGATATGCCAATAAACATCTTTATAATATAGATCTTGCGTTAATATCCATCAAATTACAATCAGTCCTTTTATATTCTGTTAGATTTAGGATTATTAGTAGGCGTGATGAAATTAATGTTAGTAGAGAATATAAAGGAAAGAAAATCTTTTCTAAGAAGATAATATTTTTATGATATAACTTTCTAGTTTTATTTTTTATAGTCTCTTTTGTCTTATAATATAAAAGTTGCCATGGTTGAAGTTCTGGGTAGTATTTTAAAAAGTATTCTTTAGCCATTCCATGATGCCTTAACTCATCATCCATAATATTAGAGATTCTATTACTATCCTTATTATTAGGACCTAGCAGTTTTTTTATCTTAGCGAATGAAGTTTCTGCTAATAATTCATTTGTATATACATATGCAATAAAATCTTTAAGATTCATAGTTTCAATCAAATAGCCTTTTCTCGAGACATATCCTTTAGTTATCAGACCTATTGGCGTTATTCGGAATTTTCTTACTATATCAACATAGCAATTATAGGATTTATTCGATAATATTTCCTTAAACGTTTTTGTGTGATTATATTCGTCCTTAGCATGTTCGAAATAACCATAAGCTAATGAAGTGCTTTTAGTTTGCTTACATGCAGCTAGCATTTCTAGAGCTGAGCCGTGCTCTGCATATATTGTTTCATGTAGAATTTCTAGGATCTCTGAAGCACTCATTTTTATATCTACTTGCTCATCTCATCATAGTACATAGGTAAATACTTATTAAATTGGGCTTCTGTCAAACCATATTGTTATAATTTATTTATATTAGTTAATAAGAGATCAATTCTTTATGAATAGGATAAATTATATAAGGAAAACAATACTCTATACGATATTAATTTCACCTGTTATTATATTAGGTCTTGAATTTTCTTCGCAGCTTTTCTATAAACTGCGGTTTGGTTATAGAAGTGATATAGCAATTTCAAAAAAAAACAAAAACGTATCTAATACAATATATGATCCAATTACCGGTTGGAGACACAATTGTGACTATTCACTTAATAATAAACAATTACCTTCTGAAGTTGTTTGCGACAAACATGGTTTAATTAAAACTCCCCACGCATCAAAAGGAAATAACAAAGATATTTTTGGAGTCTTACTCTTAGGAAATAGTGTAGCTATGGGAGAAGGTGTTTATAGTAAAAATAATAATAAATCTTTTGCTAGCGAGCTCGAATATAGTCTTCGTGCATATAATTCCAATATAGACTTGGTTAATGGTGCTTACTCAGGTTATAATAGTTGGCAAGAACATTTAGAAGCAGTTAGATATATCAACTCTGAACCATTGTTCGATGACTTACCAAGCATTTCTTTGATTGTTAGTTTTGGAGGTATTCAAGATTTCTGGAGTTTCTTAAGATTGCTAGTAAATAAAGAAATAAAGACAACAGATGAGTACCGATTAGCTAATGGACTTATGATTAATTCCACAACTATTGATTTTATTAATAGAGTTACGGGAAGTTACTATGGAGATATTTCCAGTGGATTTAATTCCTTTTTAACTTCAATCTTACTAAATAGTAAGTTATATTTATTGACTAATAATTTTATCAACAATAATCTATTTATTGGTAATAATATCGATTATAATCAAATGATTATTGAGGTACTACCAGATGATTCCTATGAAGAACTAACAGATATTATAATAAAAAGGCTTTCAATCACACCAAAAGAATATTACTATATAAGAGATTATTTTGTTTCATATGTTGTAAGAAATATAAGATCTAACAGTATTCTTTTAGAGAATGGTAAATACGTATATGTTTATGCACCCACATATTTTAGTACATTATCTAGAAATCCGAATGTATTAAATGCCTCAACCTTAGTTAAAGGAATAGGTGAATTAATAGATTATAACGAATATCAATTTGAGATATATGAGAGAGAGCTACATATTCTCGAAAAGGATTATAGGAATTCTCTATTAACTAAGCTATCTAGTTTAGACAGCTTAGTTGTATTAAATTATGCAGAATTCGCAAAAGATGTAGATTGGTTTATAGACTATAGTCATTTTAATGAATTCGCTTCTTCTTCTTTGGCAAAAAGTTTGGCTGTTCAATTAATGACTTTGGTCAATTCTAATTAGTTATAGATTCTTATTATAACTTTGTTTAATATTTTAGTTCTGCTGTGTTATACAAATACTTTCAGATACTCTTCTAAGAAATTTAAATCCCATTAATCTGGACTTTTTCAGGTCTTCACAAGCTTCGATTGATCTACCTATTGAGTGTAATATACCAGATCTATTATAATAAGTTATTGGGTTACTTCGGTCTATCTTTAGAGATGTATTTATATCTAATAAAGCTGCTTTAAAATTTCCTCTTTTGTATTCAACTCCTGATCTATAATTGTAATACATAGCATTGTTACTGACTAATTTGATTGCTTTATTTAGATCATCTATTGACCCTTCATAATCTGTTAGGATATATTTAAGTTTTCCTCTTTTATAATACAATTCTGGTTCTTCGTTATTTATTAATATCGCTTTATTATAATATTTCATTGCATTATAGAAGTCTGAGATATATACATAAGACTCAGCTATGAAATAATATAAAAATGTATTATTAATTTCATTTCCTTTTGTAAACCTAATCAAGTCTTTTAATGCTCCTCTATAATCCCCCATTTGATCTTTTAACAGACCTCTTCTGTAGTAATAAATATCGTTTCTGGAATTCAAATTAATAGCATGATTATAATCTACTAAAGCTTGTTTATTATTCCCAGAATATGAATTAATTATTCCTCTTTCATAATAAAGGTTTTCATTAAGGGTGTCTATTTGTATCTTTTTATTTAAATCATTGATTAAAGAATTTGTAGTTTTGAGTGTTTCTTTATTATAATTATCAATTACTGTTGATTTGCAACTATATATTAATGGTATGGATAAAATGATAAATATATTTCTAATTACTTTTATATTTAAATAGTAGGAAAGTATCTTTCTATATCTATATGACATTATTAGCGCTTGTATATAAGAAGCAGACCTCCTATTAATCCTAGATTCATTAGAACAGCTCTGGTTTCAAAAGGATCCATATGAAAAATTATTGTTGTTGGAATTATAAATGCAAGTAATATTATTGAACCTATCTTTTGGTATTTACCAGAAATAACCAGGATTGATCCAGATACGAGAAAGATAATAGAAACTACTAGTAAAAACGCAGATAAAGGTTCTGCAATACCTCTACTACTTATAAACTCTACGACATTTGAGAACCTTGTTATTTTAATTGGAATTGCATTTATAAAAATAGCTGATATACATATTCGCGCTATAAAATCTAATATATCCTGTCGTCTTAGGTTTAAGATACCCATGATTGAATAAAATCTTAAGTGATTATACTATTTGTTCCCCTTAAATTTATGTTCTTGTTATGTTATCTACCTATGTACAATAGAACTTCTAGACTTCATTAACTAGTAAAACTAGGTTTTTCAAGTTGCTTGTTGAATGTTTTTATTAACGCTTTATTCATATTCTTTCCTACTAAAGCTTGCTTTTTGATCTATGCGTGAAATTAGACAGTGTCTTTACTTTTTTATCCCCTTAATTAGGGAATATACCTACAATAGTAGTATATGAGAACTACTGAATACTCTACTACACTACCTATGGTGCACCTGCGTTATTTACGCTCACTACCTATGGGACTTGATTTATTAATTTATTTCGCCTAGAAATAAGATTCCCCATCACCCAGGCTCTGCGTTTTACGCTGAGTCTTTTTTTTTGAATAAATTGGTCTTAAGTTTGCAGCAAGCTTTTTTGGGATTTTAAAAATGTCTTTTTGATCAATGCAAATTTTTTAATAGGCAGTCTATCTTTTCCATTGGAATAACTTCTATGTAGTGGTGTTTATTCGCTGTATAGGCGACAATAGCCTTAATTTATTAGAAAAATTAGTCTTGTTAGTCTTGATCATTCAGTTGAACCCAACCAATAGTCCACTTTGCATAGGTTTTTAATTCGCTCCAGTTAAGCTTAAATTGAATATCGTTATCAAGTACAGCTTTAAGCACTACCCAGCGTTCTTCTCCTTTGCCGCCATATTCTATAACTTCAAAATGACGATGTCCTTCCCTTGGGGAGCTTGATGTCCATGCTTTGTTAGGTGGCCACCTCATTTATTTAGCTGACATTTTTTAAAATTATACTTAGGTGAGTACATGGACCGTCATTTCTTAACTCATATTTTATACGAATAATTTCTCATGACAATTTTGCTATCGAAAGCTGTATATATGCATAACCCATTTTTTTGAATATATATGCATAAATCCATTGAAAATAACTAGTTACAGCCATGTGATCTGGATACACTCATCGTTGAGCTCTAATTATTTGCTTTTAATCTGTCTTATTGGGTTATTTATGAATCTAAACAAATTTCTTTCATTTGAATTTTTAGGGAGGATTCTATTTACTACTACTTTTTTAGTTGCTGTACCTCCCAAGGTACTTAAGTTTGATACTGTAGTTGATGCAATAGTTCTAAAAGGTATTTCCCCGGGGCTAGCTTCCTTCCTTCTTGTTTCTGCCATTATCTTTTTATTACTAGGAAGCTTACTTTTCCTTTTAGGCAAAGCTAGATATGGATCGGCCTTGCTTTTATTGTTTTTAGTGCCTACAACTGTGATTTTTCATTTAATACCTTTTGATTCTCAGTCATTCTTTATGAATATTGGCTTAATAGGAGCATTAATTATCTTTTTTAATAGATTAGATGTGAATTTAGAGTTAGGTAAAACACATAATTCTTTTATCTTATTTACTAATATGGTTATAAAATCGATTATCTTAGAGCTTTCAAAATTATTAAAAAAATAAAATTAAAATAAAACTATTAGTAAGATTACTTACTTCTCCAAATTAGGAAGCCAATTATATCGTTAGTTTATTTGTTATGGGCTTATTTATAGATCAATTTCCGTTAATAAAGATACAATTTGAACTTTATGTGTTTTTCACACTTCTGTAAAGTTTGGATATCAATACAAATTAGTTAAATAATGAATCTAGTAGTTATTTTTAAATTGAATATTTTGTCTTGTATGGAAAATTTGACAAAAGATCTCTGTTCCTTGGGCCTTCAACCTTTAGATGCTCTTGGCTTTAATTCTGAGGAAGAATTACTAGATGCCTTAGTTCCTCTAATGGATGAGATAGAAATTGAACAAGTGTTAATCGCTTAATTTATTTTTTTGTTTTGGCCTATTAGTTTTATTTATATTAATGCCAAAATAAACTGCAAAGACAAAAGTATAGCTATTAATAGAGCGTTTCTATGACTGAATATTTAGTAATATTTTAGTATTTGCTGTTTAATGCTTTAGATACAAGCGTATCTATTAGAACTGCTGTAAAGAACAAACTTAATGATGGTATGAATAATGGGTACCATAAAACTCGGAAGAGTTTTAACGGACTTTGTACATCGTACATGTTTAATATTATTGAAACAAGAAAATATAAAGCTCCCAAAATAAGTATAAATACATTTGCAACAAGAAATTTGTCTAGCAATTGCTTGTATTTATTAGCCTTTTCCAAAATTACAAGATCTTATTATTGTAATACAATCTTACTCTACTTGTATTTCTATATTGTTTGTAATGAAAAAGAGCTAGTCTGATATTTAAATTCACAATATTTGTAATAATGGTAGATTAAGATAATGGCAGAATTGAAGTAAAATCTACGAACTGAGTGAGATTAATTATATAGAAAATAGTGAGAATTGTAGTCACTTAATATCTGTTTGCCCAACATTATTAGGCATTTTCAATCAGGCTGCAATTGTATCTCTATGTTTTATAGATTTACCTTCAAAAACTTTAAAATGAATTTGACTTTCTTGATTAGATTTGACCCTCCAGTGATTTATTAGCATTTCAAGTTCTTTTATGCGAGTCTCTGCATACTTTATTTTTTCTTCTGTGCTCATGAAATAATGTTAATTTAGTACTTTTAATATGCGCTGTATTGCAGATTTTGCAAGTCATCAATGAGCAAAATGGATAAATATTTGTTTTTTTGGGTATTAATACTTACTAGTTATGTTTTTTCTTTTGCGCTGTTGTTGTTTTGATCTTAATTATTTTCTGTAAGGATAATATTTACAATGATTATATTGGTATAAATAAGAACAGAATTATGTTTGCTTTACATGGGTAATTTGATATATATTAAAATTGTGATTATGTTTCTTTATGAAAAAAGTAAAATATGCAGAGGTTGCACCATGGGATGGCGGCCCTAATCAAACCCATACTAATGATCCTGAATGGATTATGCAGAAAGGAATTATTGAAGTTTCATTCAGCAGAAACCAGTTAGATCATAATTATTTTCATATTAGAAGAGGCGAAAAAGAAGAACAGGTTTTCACTTTCCAGGCAAGATATTTATATCAAGAACTATTAGATAAAGGTTTCCGTCTGAAAGAATAGATTTAATAACCCCATTTTTCTTGTAATTGCTTACAGACAGAGCCTTTAGAAGGTCTGAAATTTATTTTAGATTAACGACCTTTTCGCCCATATTAAAAAATAAGCCTTCTTCTTTTACCATATATTCTGATTCCTGTTTTTAGTTCATTCTTGACTTAGTTTAGAATCTAAAATCTTTAGAAACTTTTTTCCACAACTTACATACAAGATAAAGCAGATTGATTTATTTTTAAAACTAAATATTACGTTATTGCTATGTGATATATGACACATTTCAGCGTAATCTCTTGCTATAACAGGTTTTACTTCCTTGACATAAGCGCTTGTAATTAAACCACTTATCTCATTGGACTACTCAATTGCAAGGTTCTAATAAAATATGCAAATTGTGGAAATGTGGAAAAACCCCATTTATGACCCTGTTCTTTTATGTTGTATATTGGTTTATATTTGCCTTTATCAAACAGCTATATATATAGATTAGAAATTTTTAGCTTTCTCTTTTGTCTAATAAGTCATTCTAATTTATTAAATCTAATAAGTGTACAAATTTAGACTTTTTAGATCCTACTGGTTAAGCTATTTTCAGCCTACTCCGCCTTGAGATAGTTTTTCAATCAGTCTTGCACTTGATTCGTTGTCCATAGATGGAATTTTTTCAGCCATTTTTTCCAGCCATTCAATTATTACTTCAATTTGCCTGTCAATTTCTAACATCGCAAGACCTCTAAGTGTTATTTCTGAAAATGTATTACCTTTTTTGTATACAAGCCTTCCATGTAAATGTTTCTCAAGCCCACTACGTAGAAGCCTAAATACAGATTCATTCATTTGAGTTTCCAGAACAATATTTGGTTTTATTCGTTTAACTCTTGAAATACCTATTCTTTTAGTAAGTAATTTTAATTTCATTATTAGAATTAAAGCCTCGACAGGACTTGGTAAAATTCCAAATCGATCTATCCAAGCTCTTGTTAGTTCAATTAACTCAGCTTTATTTTTACATTCCGATGCTTCTTTATAAGCAGATATCTTCTCTTCATTCCCTTTTATCCATGTTCCA
>QCPC01000008.1 GCA_003212695.1 Prochlorococcus sp. AG-436-C13
TGAAAGTCCGCTCGTTTTTTAATTTTTGCTTTTTCTTTAACGGTTTTACTAAGGTTTCAGAGTTTTTTTCATGAATAACCTAAAAAAATTTAGTAATTGCGCAACTTTTCTGTATGATCACAGGCCTTCTTGATTTTGTGTTTTTCAAATGACTTTGCGTGTTGCGATTAATGGATTCGGCCGAATTGGTCGCAACTTCATGAGGTGTTGGTTGAGCCGTGGTGCCAATACCAATCTTGAACTTGTTGGAGTGAATGTCACTTCAGATCCAAGGACAAATGCTCACTTACTTAAGTATGACTCAATTCTTGGTCAAATAAACGGTGCTGAAATTGATTACACTGATAACACTTTTATTATTAATGGAAAAGAAATAAAGTGTTTTTCTGATAGAAATCCAATGAATCTTCCTTGGAAAGAGTGGGGAATAGATCTAGTAATTGAGTCGACAGGAGTTTTCAATACATTTGAAGGCGCAAGCAAGCATTTACAAGTAGGTGCCAAAAAAGTCATTCTTACAGCCCCCGGGAAAGGAGATGGTGTAGGTACTTTTGTCGTTGGTGTAAATGCAGACCAATATCGACACGATGATTTTGATGTGTTGAGTAATGCTAGTTGCACTACTAATTGTCTTGCACCAATAGTGAAAGTTTTAGATCAATCTTTTGGAATAAATAAAGGATTGATGACTACAATCCATAGTTACACTGGTGATCAGAGAATTCTTGACAATAGTCACAGAGACCTTAGAAGAGCTCGTGCAGCTGCAATGAACATAGTACCTACTTCTACTGGTGCAGCAAAGGCTGTGGCTTTGGTTTATCCACAAATGAAAGGGAAGTTAACTGGTATTGCGATGCGTGTGCCTACACCGAATGTTTCTGCAGTTGATTTGGTTTTTGAGTCTGGTCGTTCAATAACAGCAGATTCAATTAATGCAGCTCTGAAGTCTGCTTCAGAAGGTTCTATGAAAGGAATCATTAAATATGGCGATATACCGCTTGTATCAAGTGATTATGCTGGTACTAATGATTCTACTATTGTTGATACAGATTTGACTATGGCTATTGGAGACAACTTAGGTAAAGTTGTTGCTTGGTATGACAATGAATGGGGTTATAGTCAACGAGTGGTGGACTTGGCAGAAGTAGTTGCAAAAAATTGGAAGTAATAATCTAAAAACAAGTATTTTAAAAGTGCTTAAAGGTACCTAGATTACTGCTATTAATTTTTTTACCAGTAGACCAGAAAGCATTAGGAGGTCCTTCTTCTATTTTTCCTATGACTTTGCTCTGTGGTATTAAGTTAACCCATTCTTTGGCCCATTTAGGGGGCAAACTCACCACTAACTCAAAATCTTCCCCACCTTCTAAACACCAGTTGATCCAAGCATCACCTTTTGGCCATTGAGAATGCATAGGAAGATTTTTGATATCAATAATTGCAGAGCAATTGCTGCTTTTACAAATGCAATTGATTGCTTCTAATAGTCCATCACTACTATCAGTTGCTGCTGCTCTTAACGGGATTTTATACGGCTTGCATCTTAAGAGTTGTGAAAGTGCTTTTAGAGGTGGTGTAGGCTTTTTATGAGCTTGGATAGCATTTTTTTTTAGAGATTCATTTATTTTTATATTCCGAATTAACGGATCTGATAGTAAAAAACCTAAGCCTAATCTGCTTAGTCCATGATTGCCGCTGGTAACTAAATGATCTCCAGGTCGAGCATTTGAGCGATGTAGGTCTAAAGGTCCTTTTGTTCCTATAGCAGTTATAGAAAGCATTCTTTGTTTTCCATGAGAACAGTCTCCCCCTAACAATTTCCCTCCAAATGTTTCCAAAGCATTATTGATTCCTGAATATGCATCTTCGACCCAACTCCATGGCGTCGATGAAGGTACTACTAATCCAACTGTGATACCTAAAATTTCTTCTACTCCACTGCATGCAAGATCAGATAAATTAACTGCAACTGATTTCCATCCAGTCTCTTTTGGAGATAATGTTTGCTCATTAAAATGTACGTCTTCAACAAGAAGATCAGTATTAATAATTAAATCTTTTGCAGAATAATTTCTTATTAAGGCTGTGTCGTCATCAATTTGTCCAATATCCATATATTTTTGAAGGCGATTTAAAATTTCTTTTTCGCCAATATCTGCAAGTCTTTCGATTAATTTGTTTTCTTTAGGCATGCGCTCGTAATTTATCTAAACCACCTGTTACTTTTATGGAAATTATTTGATCTTTTACTCCTAAATTATTGAGTATTTCTTCTCCTTCCACGACATATCCAAAAGCTGCATTACTACCGTCAATTAAATTTCTTCCTGCAGGATTTAATTCTGCTTCATAAAGAAAAAAGAAAAATTGAGATGATCCATCATCAAGTGCTTCCTCAGAATGTGCCCATCCAAGAGTTCCCAGTGTTGCAAAAGGAAGTACTGGCGTCTCTGTATAAAGACCAACTTCTTCAAATGTTTCGTTGTATAGAGTGTCTTTTCTATTAGTAGCTCTTATTTCAAGAGGAACATGTCTCTCTTCTTTGGTTTCAGGGTCTACATAGCCTATTGCTGCTCCTTTAGGATCTCCAGTTTGTAATACAAAGAATTCTTCTGCTCTATTCATAGGTAGACCATCATAAAATCCTTTATTAGCTAAATCTATAAATGCTCCTGCTGTTAAAGGAGCATTAAACCCATCAATAACTGCATAGAGAGTACCTTTTGTCGTTTTAATATCGACATTTGCTCTACCTAGTAAGCGAGGTAGAGCATCAAATTCGTGGGGAATTGTGTGAGGGAACTTCTCAGGCAACATGAGTCCCTCTATCTCTCCAATCTCTTTTAGAGCTTTGCGTCGAATCTCTATAAAACTAGTTTTATTTTTATTGCTTGAGGCTTCGTTGAGTACTGTTAGATCTTTCTTTAATTCTGAGATTATTGTTTCTCCTTTTTTCTTCTCTTCTCCTGCTATAGATTCTAAAATTTCATTTTTGCGTGTATTTACCAAAAAGAGGCTTCTTGATGCAGCTTGATTAATCGCAGGCCAACGATTTCCTCTGACAAGGTCACTAGTATCTTCAAGAGTGTGTTGAATTTCTCTTAATTCTTTTTGATTGATAGGAAGAGAATTTCTTAAAATTGCATAAGGATCTTTTACTCTATTTCCTTTAGGAAGAGCTGCTTCTGCGGGTTCCGAATATCTCAAACCAATTGGGATGAAGATTATTAGGAGAATTAGGATGAAGATTTTTTTTGACATGTGGTTTTCAACTCATGCATAACTTTGGCACAGTCTTATGATCGCGTGGTATGTTCAGCGGAAATGATCTCAAGTAACGACTTCCGTACTGGCACCACTATTGAATTAGATGGTTCTGTGTGGCGGGTAATAGAATTCTTACATGTTAAACCTGGTAAGGGTTCAGCATTTGTTCGTACTAAATTAAAAGGCGTACAAACTGGAAATGTTGTAGAAAAAACTTTTCGAGCTGGTGAAATGGTTCCCCAAGCTTTACTTGAAAAAGCTACACTTCAACATACATACATGGAATCTGGAGATTATGTATTCATGGATATGAGTAGTTATGAAGAAACTAGGCTTACTGCACAGCAAATTGGTGAAAGCAGAAAATATCTTAAAGAAGGTATGGAGGTCAATGTGGTCTCTTGGAATGACAAGCCGCTTGAGGTTGAGTTACCAAATTCAGTTGTTCTTGAGGTTAAAGAAACTGATCCAGGGGTGAAAGGTGATACTGCTACTGGAGGTACAAAACCTGCCATTCTTGAAACTGGTGCACAAATTATGGTTCCTTTATTTATTTCAGTAGGTGAGAAGATCAAAGTTGATACACGCAATGATAGTTATCTAGGTCGGGAGAACTAATACAAATGAATCTTGATCACAAACAACTTGATCATCTTTTGGCTACTTTGGCCAATAGTGATATTCAAGAGTTCTGTTTAGAGGGAAAGGATTTCCGATTGGAAATAAAGAGAAATTTACCTTCTTCTTCTGGAACAACTTTGGTGAATGTACCTTCTACTTCTAATGAGATAGCACAAGTTGTTTCAACTCCATTAACAACGGTATCAGTTCCAGCTTCTGATTCCTCGGGAACTCCTCCCCCTGCTGTTGCTTCAACCAAAGGAGAATTTATTGAAATAACTGCTCCTATGGTTGGTACTTTTTATAGAGCACCTGCTCCAGGAGAACCTGTCTTTGTAGAAGTAGGTTCTAGAATTTCAGTAGGTCAGACTGTATGTATTTTGGAAGCTATGAAGTTGATGAATGAATTGGAGTCAGAATTCACTGGAGAGGTAGTTGAAATACTTGTAGAAAATGGAACCCCAGTAGAATTTGGCCAACCTTTAATTAAAGTCAAACCTTCTTAGGTTGTACTAGATAGTTCCCAAGCGGTTTGAATAGCAGAAAGCATACTGTCTGGTCTTGCTATGCCTTTACCCGCAATATCCAAACCTGTTCCATGATCAGGCGAAGTTCGTATAAATGGTAATCCTAGAGTTGTGTTAACAGCGTGGTCAAAGGCAATAATCTTTATTGGGATTAGACCTTGATCATGGTAGAGAGCAAGGATGCCATCAGGACATTTTTCATTTTGGTTCTTTTCCCATGCTTGTGCAGATGAAATCCAACATGTATCTGGAGGAACAGGTCCATTTAGAGTTATATCTGGATTTTTTTTTCTCCAAGCATTTAAGACAGGTATTAACCAATTGATTTCTTCGGAACCTAGTTCTCCTTTCTCTCCAGCATGAGGATTCAGTCCAGCAATACATAATTCAGGGGTCTTTTTGAATTTTCTACAAAAAGCTAAAAGTGTGTCTAGTTTTTCAATAATTAAATCTGGTGAAAGAGCGTTGGCTATATCAGAAAAAGGAATGTGAGTTGTTGCTAAGAGAGTATTTAATCTGCAATTTGTATGAGGTGATTTTGCGGTAAAAAGCATTGAAGGTCTCTTTACAGAAGATAACTCTGCCAATCTTTCTGTCTGACCTGGATAGCTGTAGCCAGCAGCGTGCCAAGCATATTTAGCAATTGGAGCTGTTACTAATGCTCTTGCATTTTTTTTAAGAACAATCTCAGCAGCTCGTGTTAACCAATTAAAAGACGCTTTACCTGTGTTTTTATTTGCTTGACCTTCTTCAAATACACTATTAAAAGATATATCTTCAAAATCTAGGTTGCAAGGGTTTGCTAAAGCCTTTACCCCCTGCGATTTCAGTTTGGAAAAAATAATTTCTACATTTTGTTTACAACCAACTAGTAAAGGATGCATATCCTTAGGTAAGTCATTACTTCCGAGTGCTTTTAGCGTTACTTCAATTCCTATACCTGCAGGGTCTCCCAACGCTATAGCAACGCGGTTTTGTGCTTCAACGTGTTTATCTCTATTTTTCATGTTGCGTTTATTTTTTTTGATTTTGCTTTGTTACGGCATTACCAGTGGTATGCGTGATGGTTGGTTGATTGTCAAATGGAGTCGATTTTTTCATAGTATTGGTTTTACTCAAGTTGACCCTAATAAACCTATGAACTGGTCAGATTTTATTATTTATAATTTAGAAAGAGATTCATTAGTTGGATCACCAGATAAATCATTGATTAAATGATTTAAAGCAATCATCAAGACCAGATTTATAGTCAGAATGAATTAAATTATAACCTAGTATATTGCATAATGTTTTGTTACTTACTTTCCTGTTTTCCTGCCAGAATGATCTTGCAATGGGACTCATATGTTTTGATGCAATTTCGAAAGATTCAATACGGGGTAGAGGAATTTCTAATAGTTTAGCTGCATAACTTAAAACTTCTACATTGTTAGCAGGATTATTATCAGCAACATTAATGATTTCATGTTTAATTCCATCAGAGCAAAAATTTATAAGATGCATAATTGCTCCTGCAATATCATCAATGTGAATTCTTGAAAATACTTGTCCTGGTTTATTTACCATCATATTTTTATTTGCTTTAAGTACTTCTAATGATGATCTTCCTGGCCCATAGATTCCTGGTAATCTTAAGATTTGCAATGGTAAGCCTAAGGATTGCCATTCTTTTTCGCAGGATAGGCGTCTAATGCTTCTTTCTTGTCTTGGAGATGTCAAACTACTTTCACTAACCCATTCTCCTTGATAGTCACCATATACTCCTGTAGTAGATAAATATCCAACCCATTTTAATGGGATCTTTTTTAGGATTTTTTTGAATCTCTGGATAACTGGATCTTGGCCAAGTTTATTAGGAGGTATACAACTGATTATATGAGTAACATTTTCCATAATAGTGTCAGAAATTAAAGTTTTATTTTCGCTGTTAAATTCAAAATCTGCTCCAGCTTTTTCTATATTCCGACGACTGCAAAGTACTGTTGCTCCAAGCTTTCTTGCAACTTTTGCGATGTGTTGACCGCTATAGCCTGCTCCAAAGATTAAGATCTTTGTACTTGAGGGGAGTGGTTGTGAAGACTTGACAACTTCTTCTAGCATGAGTACAAATGTATTACTGAGTGATTTTTCGATGAATAGTTTTTCTTCTAGGGCTTTTGTATCTCCTGATGATTACAGTAGCCAAGCTTTTCAAAGGAATTCTGACATAGAAGAGCGAAGTCGCCTGCAATTTATTTTTGGAATGATGATTTGCTGTATTGGTTTAGCAGTCTTCTTTGCGCCTGAGAAGCCCCATCAATATGCTTCTATTTGTGAGAAGTACAATACAGTTAATGCTTGCCAAGTTTGGTAATTATTAGGCAGCTTTTATGTCAAAATTTCCTCCCTTAGAGTTTTGATTTGAAATTATATTTGTGGGCAGTTGCTTTGGTTTGGCCCACTGCAATAATCGCATTGCTAGTCTAATGTCTCCATCTATCCAAGCTCTTATAGCCATTGCTCTTCTTGGATCATAAAAACGTTGTGTTCGATACCAGTAAAATGCTTCAGCATCTGATTTACTGCCATTGCAAGATAAGCATGCTGGTACACAGTTTTTAGTTATACTCAAACCCCCTTTGCTGAGTGGCTCAATATGATCTATAGACTCAGATTTTTTGCCGCAATATATGCAGGAGTTGTCTGTGAAATTATGAAGAGATTTTCTCCAACGTCTATCTCTTAGTTTTGGGCATAAATCTTCTAAGAAAACCGCATCCCTGTTATGCATTCGAGATATTTATTTAATTACACTTTGCCTTATTTGAGCGCCTAGTCAATGTATCAAGAGATGCATGTGATGAAAATTATTGCATAAAATTTCATACAGCAATTTTATTTATATAAATCATTTTAGTAGTTATATCGATCGTCTATATACTCTTCGTTTTCTTGGTCACTATCTGAGGTGATGTCACTTGGGATCATTTCTTCGGGTTTAGGTTTAGGGTAAAGCTCACCAAGAAATTGAATACAATCATCATATTTTTCAGTATTACCTACTACTTGCTGAACAATGATAGTTGCAGCTTGCCTGGGCGATATTTTGAAAAGGCCTCCTCGTTCATTCTTTAATGATGTATAGGCTGCCTGCCAACTTGATTCGTGCGTATTGCCTCCATTGCGCATGACACAATAAATATCAACTGCTTGAGAACCAGCTTTAGCTGTTGTACTTCCAAAGATAGAGGATATTGTAAGAACTGCTATTGATATTGGAAGTACAAGGAGATTCTTTTGTCGAAGCATCGCTGAATTTTGACCTTACTAATTCAAGATATCTATATGTTTTGGAATGTCTAGTTTAATTTATTTATTTAATACTTCTAATGGAATTCCTGTTTTTATTTTAAAGTTGGCATCTCTACTAAAATAATAATAATATTTTGCTGTTTAATTGAGTTATTACTAAGATTTGACAGAATTTTTTTTATTTACTGACTACAGCATCCATTAAGAACTCTAAAGTATAAGTTTAGAATGGAAAAATAATTCGATAAATAATCTCAATAGGAACCCATATATTTAATTAATTATTTTTAGATTTTTATAAATTCAAGAACCTAGTTAATCTTTTTCTAGCAAGATTTTTACTGCAGTAGAAACTCCTGTTCCAAGAGGTTTCTTCGAAGCCCCCATATGTTCTATTGCTGCTTCTATTGCTGCTACTGCAGTAAGAATGTCTCTATCATTAATAAAACCGAGATGTCCAATACGGAATATCTTTCCTTTTAGATGATCTTGACCACCTGCAATTAGAATGTCGAACTTGTTTTTTATATACTTTCTTATTTCTTCTGCATTTAAGTTATTATTAGCTACAACAGATGTAATTGAAGGACTACCATAACCCTTCTTTGCAAATAAAGTTAGGCCCATAGAATTCATAGCTTCTTGTGTCGCCTTCATATGTTTATTATGTCTTTTAAAAATTGAATCTAGACCTTCTTCTTTCATTAATTTTAGTGTTTCTTCAAGGGCAAAATATAAATTTACTCCAGGTGTATAAGGATTGCTATTTTTATCTGCTGCCTTTTTATATGATAAAAGATCTAGGTAGAATTTTGGCAGGTTAGATCTTTCATTAGCCTCCCACGCTTTTTGACTCATTGCAACGAAGCTTAGTCCGGGTGGCATCATATATCCTTTTTGAGATCCTGACGCAATAACGTCTATACCCCATTTATCCATTGGTACATTGGATGAACCAATACTTGTTACGCAATCGGCTATCATTATTGTATTTTGATGCGATTTAACAGCTCGACTAATTTCTTCTAGATTGTTAATGACACCAGTAGATGTTTCTGAATGAGTGATAATTACAGCTCGTATATCCTTTTCTTCATTGAGAATTCTTTTAAAAGATTCAGGATCTAAAGGATCACCCCATGGTGCTTTTACAGTTGTTACATTGAGCCCATAAGCCTTAGCAACTTTGACCCATCGTTCGCCAAACTTTCCATTTTCCCCACAAATAACTTTATCTCCTTTGCTTAATGTATTAATTATTCCTGCTTCCATTGCAGCAGTTCCACTACCAGTAATTGTTAGTACATCCCCTTTTGTCTGATGAAGCCATTTAAGTAGATTTGTTGTGCTCTTTACTATTTCTTGGAATTCAGGACTTCTATGCCCAATTGGATGTTTTCCAAGAGCTTTTAGCACTCTTTCCGGAACTGGTGTTGGTCCGGGGATCATCAATGTAAGTTTTTCTTTCATGATCTAATTAGCTATAAAAGGTATCTTAAAAAACTATCAAGCAAATTTGCCTTGTCTTTTATTCTTTTGTTGATTTGAGAGGATTTACTTTGCCAGTTTGGGTTGCTGCTGCTGCACAATGTGCGGGGCAGGTGTTAAGTGGAAAAGATTTTGACTCAAATCAGACTATTGATTTTCCTAATGGTGAGGAATCAATAGTTGTACCTATTCGATCAGCATCAGTCTTAGATGATTGCAGGAAAGCAATAGGCATTAGTAATTGTGATTCTGGTAAATGCCTCGATATTACAAGTGATTTGGAAATTTGGACCTATCTTGAGTATGTAGAAATTGATATTAATTCTAATATTTTCCTCTCTTCTGATGAATCTTGGTTAGAGATTCTTCCTGGTTATGGAGTTGGAAAATCTTATTTGACTAATGAAATCTCAATATCACAGTTTGCCCGTGAATTGCTACTTTTTAATCTTCATCCTTTTAGAAAAAAAGGATACTTGTTAAAGCTGGAAATTATTTTTCCTTCTGGCAGAAAATTAGCTGAGAAAACCAGTAATAGTTCTTTTGGCATTGTTGATGGACTGGCTTTAATCGGTACTCAGGCTGAAGTGCAGGCTAGCGCTTCTCCTCAGCAACTGCAAAATACAATTGAAGTTCTTCGTAAACGATGTTCTAAAAAGGATTTTTCAGGATTTATTACGTTTGTAATTGGTGAAAATGGTTTAAATTTGGCTTTGGAATTAGGAATCTCTTCAGCTTATATTCTGAAAATAGGTAATTGGATAGGACCTTTATTAGTTGCAGCTTCTCAGGAAGGAGTTAAAGAGTTGTTGTTATTTGGATATCATGGGAAATTAATCAAATTAGCTGGAGGTGTTTTTCATACCCATCATCATTTAGCAGATAATCGCTTTGAAACTTTGATTTCTTTAGCTTTTAGAGAAAGTATTTCGTTTGATTTGATAAAAATTATAGAGCAAGCAAATTCAATTGAAGAAGCTTTTTTGCTTTTAGAAAGCAAAGATAAAAAAATTGCCAAACAACTTTGGAAGAGAGTGTCTGAAGAAGTTGAAAGAAAAAGCGTTGCTTATGTTCAACGATATTTAGCTTCGTCTATGCAAATAGGGACAGTTATGTTTGATCGTAAAAGAAAATTAAGATGGGCTGGTCTTTGTGGTTTGAAAAAAATAGATGCGCTTGGATTGACACTTCAAGACTAGTTAAACAATTTTCTCTATTCTAAGTTTCAATATTATTTTCAGACTTTTCTGGTGATATGCGTGATTCTATGAATTCATCTCAGAGAAACCCATCAATTGTTATTCTTGATTTTGGTTCTCAGTATTCTGAGTTAATAGCAAGAAGAATTCGCGAAACCGAAGTTTATTCAATAGTAGTTAGTTATACCGTTACAGCTGAGCAATTGAGTCAGATGGCACCGAAAGGCATTATTCTTAGTGGTGGTCCGAGCTCAGTTTATAAAGAATCTGCACCTCTTTGTGATCCTGCGATTTGGGATTTGAAAATCCCCGTTTTGGGCGTATGTTATGGAATGCAAGTTATGGTTAAACAGCTTGGAGGAATTGTAGAAGCTGCTATTGGGAAGGCTGAATATGGAAAGGCACCTCTTGAAGTAGATGATCCTACTGCTCTTTTAACAAATGTCGAGAATGGTTCCACCATGTGGATGAGTCATGGAGATTCTGTTAAAGACCTTCCATTTGGTTTTGTTCGTTTGGCTCATACTCAAAATACTCCTGATGCAGCTATAGCTTGTCATAACCGTAGATTTTATGGCGTTCAGTTTCATCCAGAGGTGGTTCATTCCACTTTTGGAATGGTAATGATTAGAAATTTTGTTCATAATATTTGTCTTTGTTCACCTGATTGGACTACTAATACTTTTATTGATGAAGCAATTAGTGATGTTAAAAGAAAAGTTGGTAATAAAAGAGTTTTACTTGCGTTGTCAGGTGGTGTTGATTCATCCACACTTGCCTTTCTCTTGAAAAAGGCTATAGGAGACCAGTTGACTTGTATGTTTATTGATCAAGGTTTTATGCGTAAAGGTGAACCAGAATTTTTAATGGATTATTTTCATGAAAAATTTCATATTAATGTTGAATATATTAATGCTAGAGAACGTTTTGTTTCTAAGTTAAAAGGAGTGTGTGATCCAGAGATTAAAAGAAAAATAATTGGTGAAGAATTTATACGTGTTTTTGAAGAAGAAAGCTTACGTTTAGGACCTTTTGATTATCTAGCTCAGGGAACATTGTATCCTGATGTTATTGAGAGTTCTGGTACTAATGTTGACCCTCAAACAGGTGAAAGAATTGCTGTAAAGATAAAGAGTCATCATAATGTTGGTGGATTGCCTAAGGATTTGCAATTCAAGTTGGTTGAGCCATTAAGAACATTATTTAAAGATGAGGTAAGGAAAGTAGGAAGGTCTTTGGGTTTACCAGAAGAGATTGTTTGTCGTCATCCTTTCCCTGGTCCGGGACTAGCTATTAGAATTCTTGGTGAAGTGACACATGAAAAATTAAATTGTCTTCGTGATGCTGATTTTATAGTTAGAGAAGAAGTTGCAGAAGCTGGTTTATATCATGAAATTTGGCAGGCATTTGCTGTTTTATTGCCAGTTCGTTCAGTTGGTGTAATGGGAGATCAACGAACCTATGCATGGCCTATTGTTGTGAGGTGCGTTTCTAGTGAGGATGGTATGACAGCAGATTGGTCTCGTTTGCCAGATTCATTATTAGAAAAAATTTCCAATCGGATTGTAAATGAAGTGCGAGGAGTTAATCGAGTTGTATTGGATATAACAAGTAAACCTCCTGGAACTATTGAGTGGGAATGACAATGACTACTAAATGGTAGTTATAGATTAAAAGCAGTAGTTCCACGTGAGCGTAAAGTAAGATTTTTGCAACCTAATTGCAAGGGTTTTGGAGAGGCGTGTTCCACGTGAGTTCCACGTAGGGTGTTATGAGTGTCTCCTAGGAGAAATCGTAGAAATAGGTTTTCTCTACACTTGGATTACAATGAAAGGAAGGTTACTTATATGAAGAAACGAACTACAATTATTGGTGCTTTGGTGTCATTACTGCCACTGGGACAACCTATGGTTATTGGAATAGGGGCAGTCTTGACGAGTAGTGCTGTGGTGCTTGTCACTCCTGAAAAAGCACAAGCAGAGAGTTATGACTTCTATGTCAATCGTGGACTTGATAAATATGATGCTGGCGATTATTCCGGAGCAATTGGTGCTTACAATAAGGCGATAAAGATTAATCCAAAGAATGCTCGTGCCTATTTTGCGCGCGGATTGTCAAAGTATGAATTAAAGAATTATGCAGGAGCAATTGCTGATTATAATTTTTCCTTGAAGTACTCTTCAAGGAAAGATCCTCTTCATCTTTTCTATCACCAACTTGGAAACGCAAGGTCAAAATCAGGAGATTATGCAGGAGCAATTGCTGATTATAACAAGGCGATAAAGATCAATCCAAAGTTTTGGAGCGCATATGCTGATCGTGGATTTGCAAAGTCATTTTTCAAAGATTATGCAGGAGCAATTGCTGATTACAATAAAGTAATAGCAAACACTTCACTTAAAGATGCTGATGCGATTTTAATTTTCTCGCGTGGAATTGCAAAGTCAAAGTCAGGAGACTATGCAGGAGCATTGTCTGATTACAATTATTATCTGAATAATTATTCAAAGAAAGATAGTGCTTCTTCTGGGGTATATCTCGAACGCGGATTTGCAAAATCACAGTTACAGGATTACGCAGGAGCAATTGCTGATTTTACCAAGGCAATTCAGATTGATTCAAAGAATTTTCGTGCATATTTTGGTCGCGGATTTGCAAAATCACAGTTAGAGGACTACGCAGGAGCAATTGCTGATTTCAATAAGTCCGAAAAAAGCAATCGGAATCATTGGAAAATCAATCACTTATATTTTTTTCGTGCAATTGCAAAGTCACAGTTACAGGATCACAAAGGAGCAATTGCTGATTTTACCAAGGTGATTCAGATTGATTCAAGAGATAAAATCGCATATCAATTGCGAGGGAATTCGAAGCATTTGATTGGAGAGAAGAAAGGTGCTTGTGCTGATTGGAGAAAAGCGTCATCTCTTGGAGTTGAAGAATCAGCGAATAGATTAAAAGAACTTTGTTAAGACAAGCAAACCACTAATGCTTGTGCTGAATTTGGTTCCACGTAAGTTCCACGTGGTATAGTGTGTTCAAGAAACCCTGTCTATGACTGCGTTTTTGCCCCCTATTTTTACCAAGCACTATTGAGTGTGAGTAAGACGTCTATAACAGAGTAGTTATAGGCTGAAAAAGACGCTTCTTTCATGCAATTATGCCTGTATTCCAGGATAGTGGATTTATTTTCCAAATGTACACACTTGATGGATTATACCCAGAATAAGCTTATCTCCATTCGGGTCTTTCCATTCTGAATCCTTATTTTTAAACTCATTAAATTCTTTTGCGCCTATTGCAATATCTCTGAATGATTTTTTTGAACAATCAATATCCATTGTATACAGGATCTCTTGCGTTATTTCAGTCTTACTCGTAGGAATAAATTTGCTGAATATTCTTATAGATCCATCTTGATTTTTCTCAATACTATTCTTATCCCATAATTGCTCTCCAAATTGACTTTTTGGAACTGCTACCCAAGCATGCGACAAAGCATCGATTTTAAGTGGATAAAAAATGAAGATAAGTGCTAAATAACCAAGACAAACATTTTTAATGATATTGAGTTTCATTAGAAAAGAAAGATTTCATCTTCTAAAAGAAGTGAGCATTGAGAGATGAAATATAAATTGTCTTTTCATTAAGTGCATTGCTATCTAACAACACTAGCATTGAACTATCTTTAATGTTATCCAATACTTTCGACTGTGAAGTTGGCTTTGATGTTGAGGGAGTATAAAAACTTTAATATTTTCTATTCATTCTTTTGCTAACACTATGTTTTTCCTTAGTAAGTACTTAAATAGTGATTTTATTCATTGCAGCTTGATAAAGTCACTTGAGATAAACGAGAGAAAGGATGTATTCTCTCCATTTGCTTTAAATTAGAGTTTGTGTTGTAAGACTGGTAAAAAGTTTTAGAAAAGCTATTTTAGCTTAGTAGCTTATGAAGTAACATTGACATTAGCCAATCAATCTAACTTAGGGGTAGATCGAAGACTTCAGCATGACAGTATTAAGTTATCTGGCAAAACAATCTTCCTAAATCCATTTTTATATTGGCGTAGGTTTGATACGAATACAGATCGATGGTTAAGAGAACCAGGTCAGATTGGTGAAGATCAAATTGCTTTAAATAGACCAAGATTTTATCCTGAATTAGATTGGAACTACTTGGAAGAAGACGAGCGCAAGATTAAAGATGGAGCAGTAGAGATGTTTTTGAAGAGCCTTGATTTAATTAATACTTTTCACCCAGAATTGAGTTCTGGCCAGCTGCTCGAAGTTGAGCGAAAAATGGCTATCACAAAGAAACGTGCTTTTGAAAGATGGGTCGAGAAATCTTTTAGAAGAAAGACCAACTTAGAATTAAAAGAAAGGAAACGTTTTGCAAGAGAACGTTTTATAAGAGAATGGAATGAATGGTTGAGATTAGAAACTACTCAAAAGGCACTTCTACCTTTTGTTGTAATTTGTGTTGTATCTATGTTTGGAGGTTGGTCCTTTGGGTTTTCAAGCAATAGCTGTACTCCTTACTTTTCCTCAACAGAAACTACTGGAATGAATTAGGTTTATAATTAAATCTATGCCTGAGAATAAATTGCAAAGCTTGCATTTATCTATGTTGGAGGATTTTCTTCCAGTAGGACTGGCAATATATGAGAGAGCTAAAGAGGGAGGGGCTGACAAAGTATTGGAGGGATTAATCTATTCAGATCACCCAATAGAAAGGTTAAAAGGCGAAGGCTTTTCATCTGCTAAATTAGTTAGAGAAAAACTTAATAAAATAAGTCCTGGCCTAGGTAATCCAGTTTTTGAAGTGACAGTAAAGCAAAATAATCAATTTACTAAAGAAGAGAATTTACATAATGATTCTTTGTTAGATACTCTGCAAAGAATTGAGGATAGACTTTCTTTGTTGAAATCTTGCTTAGATGATACAAATATCTAAAGCTTTAATTTAACTATATTTTACCTGTGATTAATAAGCAAAAGAAGCAGGTATCATTAACTAATCAGAGTAATATTTTGATAATTATAATTATTATTTTATTCTCTTCCATTGCTGGGAGACTCTTCTGGTTGCAAATAGTTAATGGAACACATTATCGTAAACTTTCTGAAGGAAATCGTATACGTTTGGTTTCGACTCCGCCAATTAGAGGAAAGATATTGGATGTTAATGGTGTTTTACTAGCATCCAATAAACTTATATTTTCTTTAATGATTCAGCCTCATATTATAGATGAATATAGATGGAAAATATTATCCGAAAGACTAGCTAATTTACTCGATGTTGACCGGGGCTTGTTAGATAGTATTTATAAAAAAGGTCTTCAATCTAGTGCTTTTAGCATTACTCTAATTCCCGAAATGTCTCAAGAACAAGTCTTGCGCTTTCAAGAGCAGGAGGCAAGTTATAAGGGCTTACAAATAAAAATTGCATCAATTCGTACTTATCCTTATCGAAAGTTTGCTTCACATATTCTTGGGTATATTCAATCAATTAATGAGTCTGAATATAAAAATCTTGCGAAACAAGGTTATAAGATACAGGATGTGATTGGAAGAAGCGGCTTGGAAGCAGCTTTTGAAGAGCATTTAAGAGGTAAATGGGGAGGGGAAATGCTGGAAGTAGATGCTCTAGGAAATATTCAACGTAGTATCGGTTTTAAATCACCAGAAGCGGGAAATGATTTGAGATTAACAATAGATTTTAAACTACAAAATGCAGCAGAAGAAGCTCTTGCTGATAAAAATGCGGGCGCTATAGTCGTACTCGATCCGCATACAGGTGCTATTAAAGCTATGGCTAGTCAGCCAAGTTTTGACCCTAATTTCTTTACGAAATCTATTACTACTCAAGATGAATATGAAAAGATATTTATGTCACCTACTAGTCCCTTAATAAGTCGTGCATTAAATGCTTATGACCCTGGAAGTACATGGAAAGTAGTAACTGCAATGGCTGGTATGGAGACTGGCAAGTTTAAATCAAATATTTTATTAAAGACATTTCCTTGTATTCAATATGGAGGACATTGCTTTCCTGAACATAATCGGAAAGGATGGGGAACAATTGGTTACGAAGATGCTTTTAGAGTTTCTAGCAATACTTTCTTTTATCAAATTGGAGTTGAGGTGGGTATAAAAGAATTGCATGCTACAGCACTTAAATTAGGATTTAACACTAGAACTGGTGTAGAGCTCGAAAATGAAGAGAGTGAAGGATTTGTTGCTACTAAGGCATGGGCTGATAGAGGAAGGGGTTGGGGTCTTCCTGGTACAACGCCTTGGATTCCAGAGGATATTGCAAGTGCTTCAATAGGTCAGGCTGTTGTTCAAGTTACACCTTTACAATTGGCAAGAGCTTATGCTGTTTTTGCAAACGGGGGTTATCTTATAACCCCTCATTTAGTAGAACGAGAAATTGATTGGCTGGATTCTAAATATCGAAAAAAAGTAGATATTAGTACTACAACTTTAGAGACTATTAGGAGAGGTCTTCGTAAAGTAGTTGAATCTGGTACTGGTAGAGATTTAGAAATAGATTTAGCTACTTTACCTCCAGTTGCTGGGAAGACAGGAACAGCGGAAGATAGTAGTGGGGGAGAAGATCATGCTTGGTTTGCATGTTTCACCCCTTATGAGTCAAGTGATATTGTGATAGTCGCCTTTGCTCAAAATACTCCTGGAGGTGGATCAGTGCATGCACTCCCAATGGCACAAGATATTCTTAAAGTTTGGCATCAGATTTCTTTCTAAAGTTCTAAATATTTCATCTGAATTAACCTTTGTAAAATATCTTTGATAGATTCATCTTTTGCTGGGCTTTTATTGTTACTAGCTAATTGGCGTCCTACAACTTGTGCGCCTAAGTGAGTAAGTTGTATGCGTAGAGTTATAAGTAATTCCATACAACCACCACCTGAACAGCTAGCCATTGCAATGGGCCTTCCGTTAAATAGTTTTCTGAAATTATTGTCTTGTACAGAAAGCCAAGCAATTGCATTTGTTAATACAGGAGGAATTGAACCGTTGTATTCAGGAGAACAAATTACCCAATAAGGATTTGAGAGCATTTGACGTTCAAGAGATTCTATTTTTGATGGAATACCTAATTCAGAATGTTTTTGAGGACTAAAAAGTGCTAGGTCCAGACTTGTTAGGTCTATTAATTCAGGATTTGTATTCAATTCCTTACCGAGAGATACAAACCGTTTTGCTAGTTTAAGGTTTTCACCATTACTGGCAGTGATAATTAGAAGTTTCTTTCTAGAATTCATCAGATGTTTTAAATAGACTAATGAGTTCTTTCTATCAGATCTTGTGTCTAATATGTCGCTCCAGTCCGACGATGATGTACAGCTGTAATTCCATTTTGATTAAGAACTTTTCCATGTAGTATTTCCGCATAAATCAGCCAATGATCACCACATTCCATTCGTTGTTTTACGCAACCTTCTATCCAGGCCAAGGCTTCTGGAAGTATTGGTTGCTCACCTGGGCTACTTAATAGATCCAGTCCTGATAATCGATTTTCCCCTGGTATAAAAGGTTTAAGAAATTGCTTGAAGGATTTTTGATAATTATTTTCATCAAGGATATTCAAAGCAAAAAGGTCTCCTGTATGTAGTAGCGCTTCTACTGCTCTGTCTTTGGCCACAGCAACTGTAATTCCTGGTGGCGAGAAACTTGCTTGGCTAATCCAACTGGCAATCATGGCACCATTTATTCTGTCGTTTTCATAATATTTTTGAGCTGTTAAAACAGATAGCGAACCAATTACTTTACCAAGTGCTAGTAATGCAGGATCACTTTTTGTAGTATTGATACCTCCGGTTAACCGACGTTCTTTACGTTGCTCTTCTTTGATTAGTTTCCTTCCAAACATTACGCCTGTTTCTTCAAGCAATTTTAAACTTTGTGCATTTGGACTAAATTTGATTTTGATTGGTTCAAAACCAAATTCGAATCCTCCATCACGTAATTTGTTTTCTAATAAATCAACAGCTTCCCCACTCCATCCATAACTCCCAAAAACACCTACTGGCTTGTTTCTATCTCCTTCAGCCAGCAAAGTTCCTAATGCAGAAACAATAGGTGTTGGTGCATGCCCTCCAAGAGTAGGAGAGCCAATAAGATACGCATTTGCTTCTTTTATACTTTCTATTAATTCACTGGACTTAGTAAACTCACAATTCATACTTTTTACTTGAATTCCTGTTGAACTTATACCTTTAGCAAGAGTGTCTGCAATCGATGCAGTATTGCCATAGGCACTGGCATATAACAAAATAATTTGTATAGAAGCTTGTGCTTGCTGATCTCCCCATCTCTGATAATCATTTAATAGACTACGCCAGCTTGTTTCAATTGCAGGTCCATGACCAGGTGCAATAGAAGAAATATTCAGTAGTTCTAATTTATCTACAATTCTATTGATTTGATTAACCATTGGTCTCATTAGGCAATCAAAATAATGTCGACGTTCTTCATCTGTACTCACCCTGTTTCGTTCTGACCATTCTTTAGTGCAAATATGTGCACCAAATAGCTTATCGCTCATGAGTAAACCTATTTTTTCTTCAAAAGTTATTAGACCACCAGGCCATCTAGCAGTAGGCGCTGGTATTAACTTTAATTTATAGTCATTAAAGAGATTTATAGTCTCTTCCTGTTTTATTAACTTTAACTCTGGTAGTGGAGGAATTCTAGACTCCTGGCTTGTATCACCATTCTTTTGTGAGGGTTTTGTTTGACTCCATAATTCTTTTAGTAATATACCTGCTGGATTAGAACATATGATTTTAATGTTTGAAAACTCTGCAGTAATTGCTCTAAGAAGCTTAATCCTATTTGGATTGATATGACCAATTATTATAGAAAGTTCTTCAGTGTGATCTGAGATTGTGTTTTTTAAAGCTGGAATAAATACTTCTTTAAAATTTTCTCCAGGAGGATTTATTAAAAGAGTTTGATTTTTTTCTTCATAGGTATTTTCTTTATAGAAAAGAAATGTGTTGGAAGTAGTTCCTTTTCCTAGAGAGTACTCGATTTCAAACCTTAATTTTGTTGGACTCAACCCTCTAAAGCAGATAAATCCAGTATCAATAGGTATATGAATAATACTTTTATTGTTTTTTGATGAGTTCATTAGAGTTTCGTTAGTTGACATTAATAAGACGTTCCAACTTTGCGATGGTGGACTGCTGTTTTTGCATCTAAATTAGAGATCTTGCCATTTTCGACTAGTGCATAAGTGATCCAGTGGTCAGTAGTTTCAAGCCGTTGTTGTATCACACAATCTAGATAGGCAAGAGCATCAACTAATACAGGACCACCTTTTGCAGCTTTATCAATTAAATCAATACCTTTAAATCGATCTGCCCCAGGAGGAAATCGTCTAAGAAATTGTCTAAATAATTTTTGATATTTATTTTCTTCAAGTACATTTAAAACAAAACGATCTCCTACTTGCATTAGTGACTCTATTGCTCGATCTTTAGCTACAGCAACCGTTAATCCAGGAGGATTGAAACTTGCCTGACTTACCCAGCTTGCTATCATTGCTCCTTGACGTTTTTCATTATCAATTCCTTGGCTTGCAGTTACGACATATAATCCTCCACTAATACGTCCCATAGCCTTCATTAGATCTCCATCAAAGCTTTTAATATTTGCAATATTTTTTTTCCTATTTAGCAATTGACCTAAGTCTGCACCTGCTTCCTCAAATTGTTGAAATATTTTAGCGTCAGGTGATTTCTTTACTCTTAGTGGAGAGAAACCTTCTTTTTGTCCAAGACTCCTTAATTGATTAGCAATTACATCAATTGGCTGGTCATTTTCTCCATAACTTTCATATACTCCTACCCATTGCTTAGGTTTTAATGCAGCTAGCATCGTACCTATTGAGCTTTGTAGTTCAGAATCTGGATGATTTGTCCAAGTAGGGACAACTACTGCATTTGCTTCTCCAATCAGGGAGCTTAACTCTTGTGCATCAGATGCTCTTATGTCTACAAGTTGTACTTGAGCATCTGCTTTATTGATACCTAACGCAATTGCTTGACTTAAACGATCGCAAGATCCATATTGGCTTATATAGCAAATAGCTGCATATCCTTCCCCTTTGCTTCTTTGGCTACTCCAGTTAGCATAGTTATCTAACCATAGCTCTAAATTGTGCTTTAAAAGTGGACCGTGACCAACTGCTATTGTTTCTATTTGTGGAAATTTTTTGATACGCTTTAGCGCTTGTAAAACGCTTCTTGCATTTGGACCCATTAAGCAATCGTAGTAGTACCTGAAATCTGGAGCAATTAGCTCTGGATGAATATCAAATAGTTCATGTGTACAGTAATGTAGACCAAATGCATCACATGTATAAAGAATTTTAGTTGCATGATCAAAAGAAAAAATTGTATCAGGCCAATGAAGATTGGGTGCACTTATAAATTCAATTCTATGCTTTATTCCATTAGATGGATTCACACCTAAAGAAAGTTCAGCACCTGTTTTGATCGCTGTAGATTTAAAAGGACGATGAACTTGATTTTCCAAAAATTGAATTGCAACTTTCGATGCGATAATCTCGATATTATTATTTAGGTCAAGAAGATTACTAATTAAGCCTGAATGATCTGGCTCTGTATGACTGACAATCAAGTAATCGATTTCTTTAGGATTAACTTGCTTTACTAAAAGCTTTATCCAAGTGTCGCTAAATTTCTCATGACTTGTGTCAATGACAGCTGTTTTTTCTCCCTTAATAATAAAACTGTTATATGTAGTTCCATTATGTAATCCAAACTCTATATCAAACCTACTACGTTCCCAATCAAGTGAGCGAATGGTTGTGGTGTTTGCTCCAATGTTTTCGCATTGCAAAGAGAGCTTAGGAATATTTGCTTTTTGTTGAATGATGTTTTCTGAGTTAATCATCACTGATTCCTCCTGCGATGCTAACTACTTTATGCTGATCTTCTAAGTATTCGTGGCATTTATAGATGAAAGAAATTATTTGGCATGACTCAAATTTGCATATATCTAACATGAGAAGCACATCATTCAATATTTTCTGATATCTTTTTTGGCGACATTGCTTCAAGCATGGCTTTTTGTGCTTGATTTTGACTATGACTAATTAGATTTTTAATAAACGTCTTATGTGATTTAGGAAATTTTGGATCTTTTGCTAATGGTAATTCACCTGCTATTGAAGGACCAGCAGTTTCTTCAGGGGCAGTAGTAATTACGACTAGATCATCATCTAAATTGGCTTTGTATGACCACCAATGATCTGGGCTATTCATAAGTGAAGTACTTACAATCTCCTTATTGTTTTGATTAGGTTGTTTTTGTAGGGTTTTAGTTGTATCTAAGTCTTCTTTATTAATAAGAATTCTTCTTTTTGCTATATCTGATAATAATTTATTTTTATCTCTACCACGTAATTGAAAAAGAATAAAAGGATCTTCTTTAAATTGTTCCCCCATTAAGAAATAAACGGCACTAATATGTTTACAAGGATTGGCTTTATCAGGACAAGTACACTCACTTTTTATTTCTTGTAAATTGAATGGAAAGAGTCTTTTACCAGTTGTTGCAAAGGCTTTTTCTATATCAATTGGCATTTCACCCGCTAATAATTGTGCAGACCATTTAGCTTTTCTTGCCAAAGCATCTATTACATATTTCCAATCTTCATCCTCAAGAACATCTAACCAGACTTTTATTTTATATGGCTGTTGTTCTGTTCCCTGAACTCTTGCATGAATTCTTCTTCCTTCAAAACGTATAGACATGACATTACCCTCTCTCGCATAATTCCACGCTCGTCCCAACCGTTTTTTATATCGATAAGAATTAATGAGTTCCATCCATTGTTGGACCCACCATGACTGTTCTCCCAGTCCTTCTGTTCCTATAGCTGTGGTAATTTCGTTATTAATCATTTTTAAAATTCATTATGATTATTGTCTAATACAATTAATTTTCTTAGATCTTCAATATTGAGAGTACTCAGCCAGTTTTCTCCAGAGCCGACAATATCTTCAGCAAGTTTAGATTTTTTAATAATCATTTGATGAATTTTCTCTTCTATTGATCCTTTGATAATGAATTTATGTACCATTACGCTTTTCGTTTGTCCAATTCTATATGCACGATCAGTTGCTTGATTTTCTACGGCTGGATTCCACCATCGGTCAATATGGAAAACATGGCTTGCACGAGTTAAGTTAAGGCCTAACCCTCCTGCTTTTAAGGAAAGTAGAAATAGATTGGGTCCTCTTGGGTCTTCCTGGAATCGATCAATCATAATTTGCCTATTGTTTTTCGATGTACCTCCATGAAGGAAAAAAATCTCACATGCATATTTTCTTTCTAAGTATTGTTGAAGCAAACTTCCCCATTCTGAAAATTGAGTAAATAGTAATGCTCGTTCATTAGATGCAATAACTTCATCAAGTATTTCTTCTAGCCTTTGTAGCTTGGTAGAACGTTTGAAAAAGTCTGTATCAATATGCTTTTCTTTCAAAGCAAGTGCTGGGTGATTGCAGATTTGTTTTAGACGTGTAAGAAGTCCAAGAGTTTTACCATGTCTTAGGTTAGGGGATGTGGCGTTTAGTTCAGTTAGACTTTTTTCTACAGTTTGGTTATAAAGTTTTTGTTGTTCTTTGCTGAGATTGATCCATTCAATAAGTTCAATTTTCTTTGGTAAATCGGAAATTATGGATTTATCTGTTTTAATTCTTCGAAGAATAAAAGGATTGACTCTTATTTTGAGATCATTCATAGACGATATATCTCCATAATGCTCGATAGGTAGTTTGTATCTTTGATTAAAAAAGTTTTCATCGCCTAATACTTTTGGATTTAGGAAATTCATCATTGCCCAAATTTCACTAACACGATTTTCTATTGGAGTTCCTGTTAGCGCAATTTTTAAAGGATTACTTGTTAGATTTTGGCTTATATTTCTTATTGCTAGACTTTGCTTTGATTTAGGATTTTTTATAGTCTGGGCTTCATCTATAACTATGCCATGCCAATTGATTTCTTTAAATAGTTCATTATCTCTATATAATAATCCATAACTTGTTAATAAAATGTCTATAGTTCTTAGTTCTTCTCTAAATTTTTTTTGGTCTGAGCATCGTTTAGAACCATAATGTTCCATTAAACATAGTTCTGGTGTAAATTTAGAAGCTTCTCTTTTCCAATTTGTCAGAACAGATGTAGGAGCTATTAAGAGCAATGGTTTTGAAAGTTCGTTGAGATTCTTTAGATGTTGTATAAAAGCTAGAAGTTGAATGGTTTTTCCAAGTCCCATGTCATCAGCTAAACATGCTCCTTGGTTGAAGCGATTGAGGAATGCAAGCCATCCAAGACCTAGCTGTTGATATGGCCTTAATTTCCCGATAAACCCTTCAGGAGTTGCTATAGCTTCAGGCTTCTTCTGATGATGGTATTGCTCTAAAACATTTTTCAGTCTTGGCCCAGCTGCAAAATGATGTACTGGGAGCTTTTTAAGTGTATTTCCTTCGGTTGCAGTTAACTGCAACGCTTCGTTGAGGCTTAGTTCTGGTGGGTTGGCAATGAATTCCTCAGTATTTTTTTTATCGTTGGGACGTAATTCTATCCATGTACCTTTATGGTTTAAGAGAGGACTTTTTTTGTTGGAGAGTCTTGCTAGTTCTTGTATGGTTAATTTTATTCCTCCTATCATGAATTCCCAATTCCATTGAAGCTTTTCTCGAAGCATTGTCCCTTGCGAATTCTCTTTAAGTTCAGCTGTGATTGTTATACCGAGTCGACTGGCTAATCCTTTTGAAAGACTTTTTGGGAGTATTACACCAACTCCACAATCTCGCAGTTTTGCTGCTGCTGTTTTAATCAATACAAATGCTTCTGCAGGACTGAGCTTTACTCCAGTAGGTGTTGGAATTTCGAGTCCTCTTTCAATCACAGGAAAATATTTAAGTGTTCTTCCAAGACCTTCTAAAAGTATTTCGCTAGCTTCTTCAATTTTTATATTGCCAATTTTTAATTCATTTGAGTCAGATGCCCACACTTTACAGGCCGACACTTTGAGCGCATCATCTGCTTCTGCTTGTAAAAGGAATTCTAATTGCCATGGATCATCATTGTTAACTGGTGCAATTAGTTGTAAACATGTTTTCGCAGCTCTAACTTTGGTAGACAATCCTTCTTTCCAAGATCTTGTGGCTTTTACCAATCGCTTTGTATCTTCAATATCTAAATCAAGTGATCCATTTTCTGAGCCAAGTGCCTCTTGCCATTGAGCCAATAACGGATCCAGATCCTCATCATTTGGTTTAAATTCATTTCTAAGTTGTGCATCAAGAATTTCTTCTAAAATCTCCATGACTTCCAGACGATTATGTCTAGGTCTAAATGATGCCAGGGGATTATAGATTGATAGTTCTTCTGATTTATTTGAGTTTTTAGCTGTGGAAGTTTCCGCTTTGCTAGTTTTCCATGGGACTGCACAATTAGTTACTAATGGCATTCGTTTTGTAAATTCTTCTAAGCGTTTTCTTTCATTTTCTTGATTGAGCAAAGGGACCCATCGTGCTCGCTGCGATGTTTTAAAAGTATTTAATTTAACTTGTGGTAGCCATAAACCATGAGCGATCAGATTTAAACTCCATCGCTGTAAATGAGTCCACCAAAGAAGTTCTTCGCCTAGGTTTGAATCATTGTTTAGTGGTAATTGAGCAAGCCATCTTGAGGCTTCTAAAGAAGTAAGTGCAATTCCTTCTATTTTCCATGGCCACCATTCATATTTATTGGAAATTAATTCTTCAGCTTGTAGTGGTAGAGATGGATATGCCTTGTTTGTGGAGTTTTGATGATCGTGATCTATCTTCGCTTTAAGGACTTTACTAGGGAGAGTGAGACATGCTGATTGATCAGCTAGTTTTTGAGGCAGTAATTCTTTAGAACTTAGCCAATTCTTTAATTCTTTGTTAGTAAGAGCATATGGATGACAAGAAGGCTCAAATTGGTAATTAGCTGGTGTAGCTACTTTCCATTGGTCTGCCCAGAGGAAAAGAACTGGACAATTAGAATTTGGCCAATTTTTGCTTAACCAAGTAGCGTGAAGCAGGCTCATACGATGTGTACATTAGACTTCAATTGCTTTTCTATGCTGTTGTAAGTAATAAAAATAATAATTTAGGAAACCTATAGCTAATAGTGACAGTTAATTGGCTAGATTTTATGAGAAGCTAAGTATTTATTTTAGTTTTTAGCTTGCATCATAATTAGGTGCATTCTCTTCCAAGTTATAACTTCGTTATGGCACTTGAACGAGTATCGTCAAAATCCCATATGAAATCTCTTACAGGTGATGAGATAAGAGCTGCTTTTTTGAATTTTTATGAGCAGCGTTCTCATAAGGTTCTCCAGAGTGCTTCGTTGGTTCCGAAGGATCCAACAGTTTTGCTTACAATTGCAGGCATGCTTCCTTTTAAGCCTGTTTTTCTCGGGCATGAAGAAAGGCCTTCTAAGAGAGCAACAAGTAGTCAGAAATGTATTAGAACAAATGATATTGAGAATGTTGGCAGAACTGCAAGACACCATACTTTTTTTGAGATGTTAGGGAATTTCTCTTTTGGTGATTATTTTAAGAAGGAAGCAATTCAATGGGCTTGGGAACTTAGTACACAAGTGTTTGGTATACATTCAAAAAACCTAGTGGTTAGTGTGTTTAGAGAGGATAACGAAGCAGAGTATATCTGGAGAAATGTTGTTGGTGTTCATCCTAACCGTATTATCAGAATGGATGAAGAAGATAACTTTTGGTCATCAGGACCAACGGGACCTTGTGGCCCTTGTTCAGAGCTATATTATGACTTTCATCCAGAACTTGGTGATGAAAAAATTAATTTAGAAGATGATAGTCGCTTTATAGAGTTTTATAACTTGGTATTTATGCAATATAACCGTGATGCAGATGGCAATTTATCGTCTCTTGCAAATTGCAATATTGATACAGGCATGGGCCTAGAAAGAATGGCTCAAATTTTGCAGGGTGTATCTAATAATTATGAGACTGATTTAATTTTTCCACTCTTAGATCAGGTCGCTTCTTTAACGAGACTCAACTATCAGTTATTGGATGAAAAAAATAAAATATCATTCAAGGTGATTGCAGATCATATTCGAGCATGTGTTCATTTAATTAGTGATGGAGTCTTTGCTAGCAATTTAGGCCGTGGTTATATCTTGAGAAGATTACTTAGACGTGTTGTTAGACATGGACGTTTACTTGGAATAGCAGAGCCATTCTTGATTAATATTGCTCAGGTAGCAATTGAACTGATGAAAACCTCTTACCCTCAGCTCATAGAACGAAGGGAGGTGATTTTGCAAGAACTTCAGAGAGAGGAGCTTCGTTTTCTTAAGACACTGGAAAGAGGTGAGAAATTATTGAATGATTTACTTTCTTCAAAACCAAAAGAAATCACAGGAGCTCAGGCATTTGAGTTATATGATACATTTGGTTTTCCAGTGGAATTGACAAAAGAAATTGCAGAGGAAAATTCTATAGGAGTTGATTTAGAAGGTTTTCATCAAGCTATGGATCAGCAACGTCAAAGAGCCAAAGATTCTAGCATGACTATTGATTTAACACTCCAAGATACTATTGATAAGGTTGTTTCGGAAACTGGGATAACTAGTTTTCTTGGATATCAGCAATTAGAGCATAAAAGTAATATACAAGCGATCGTTGTTAATGGTATTTCTTCAAATGAATGTTGTGTAGGGGATAAAGTGGAGTTAGTATTAAAAACTACGCCTTTTTATGGAGAAGGTGGTGGTCAAATAGGGGATAGAGGTTTAATTATTACTGAGAGATTAGATTGTGTATTTGAAGTTGAGACTGTACGTCGTATTCGTGGTGCATTTGTTCATTCGGGGGTTGTTAAGAGTGGCACATTAAATGTAGGTGATGAAGTGCAATGCCAGGTGGATTCATATACTCGAAGATGTGCTCAAGTTCACCATACATCTACTCATCTTTTGCAATCAGCATTAAGAAATATAGTAGATTTTAATATTACTCAAGCAGGCTCACTAGTAAGTTTTGATAGATTACGGTTTGATTACCATTTTTCTTCTCCTCTACAATTAGATCAATTAGAACGAGTTGAGAAGTTAATTAATAGATGGATTGTAGAAGGACATTCTTTACTAACATCTGAAATGACTATTGATGAAGCTAAGAGAGCTGGTGCTATTGCAATGTTTGGTGAGAAGTATGGAGAGATAGTTCGAGTAGTCAATATTCCAAATGTTTCTATGGAACTTTGTGGTGGAACACATGTTACAAATACATCTGAAATAGGGTTATTTAAAATCGTAAGTGAAACTGGGATTGCTGCAGGTATACGTAGGATTGAGGCTATTGCTGGACAACCTGCTATTGATTATTTCAATAATCGAGACATGGTTGTAAAACATTTAAGTGAGTTATTTAAAATTCAATCAAATGAAATTGTTGATCGAGTTTCTGCTTTACAGGATGAAGTAAAATCTCTTAGAAAATTATTACAGCAAGCTCAAGATGAAGTTGCTTCTACTAAGGCTTTATCATTAACTAGTAAAGTGCTTACTATAGGAAGTAGTCAATATGTTGTTCAACGTCTTGATAATGTGTCTAGTGGAGCCTTGCAATCTGCTGCATTAGCATTGGTAGATGAGTTGGGTGTTGATTCAGCAGTTGTATTAGCAGGCATACCAGATCTGAACGATAAAAACAAAGTTGTCTTAGTAACTGCATTTGGTTCACAAATCGTTGCTCATGGAATGCATGCAGGAAAGTTTCTTGGACCAATAGCCAAGATTTGTGGCGGCGGCGGTGGAGGCCGTCCAAATTTAGCGCAAGCAGGTGGCCGACATCCAAAAGCAGTGGATAGCGCTTTAGATTATGCAAATGATGAGTTAAGTAAATTATTGCAGGAATTTTATTCTTGTAAGTAAGTACTTTGCCTGAGACTTGTCTCTATATGTTCAATTAGTCGTTGTGCATCATTTATCTTCAGATTTCCTTGTTCAATTGCTAATTCGCTTGCTATTCGTAGTTTCTCTAGCAACTCTTCTGAGTCATACTCCATTGCTTCAAGAACAGCACCTTTAGTGTTCGCTCGAACGACATGATCAAGCTTGTAACTCTTGTTTTTTGTTAGACGAATATGTACTGCGTTTGTACTACCAAAAAGATTGTGTAGATTCCCCATTACTTCTTGATAAGCTCCTCCTAAAAATAATCCTATCCAGTAGTCATTATTGGGTTTAAAAGAGTGTAATTCTAATAATGATTTTGCTTTGCCATTATCAATAAATTCTGAGAGTTTACCATCTGAGTCACATGTTAGATCTGCAAAATGCCCTAATTGATTAGGCTTTTCATTGAGTCTATGGATGGGCATTATAGGAAACAGTTGATCAATAGCCCAGGTATCTGGTGCTGAGCGGAAAATTGATATATTTGAGTAGTAAGTTGAAGCAAGTGCTGCATTTAATGCTTTTAGGTCTTCGGTTATTATTGAACTGTTTTTCATCAGAGTAGTTATTCTCTTTGCGCAGGCCCATGTAAGTTGTTCTGCTGTAGCTCTTGTTGTTAGATCGATAAATCCGAGTCGAAACGATGCCAATGCATCTTCTTTGAATTTAAGTGCATCATTCCATGCTTCCTGAAGTTTAGAGATATCTACTGTTTTGCTCTCATAAATATCATGTAGAGCATTTAAGGTGTCTCTTAGGTTTTTGACACTTAGAGATTCATTATTTGCTAAAGGTGGTATTTCTACAGGAACTGCACTTGTGCCTAAGATATTAAATATTAGTATTGAAAAATGACTGCAAATACTTCGACCACTTTCACTGATTAATGTTGGTTCTTTTATGTTGTTAGATTTGCAACACTCTTGGATGGTTGCTACTACATCATTTGCATAATTCTGCAATGAATAGTTAGTTGAAGCGGAGCTAGATGTCCTGCTGCCGTCATAGTCGACACCAAGGCCACCGCCTACATCTATATGCCCCATCGGTGCACCAAGATGTATTAGTTCAACATAAATTTGCCCAGCTTCTTGTAAAGCATTTTTTAGAACAGCGATGTCATTGATTTGACTTCCAATATGAAAATGAAGAAGGGATACTTCTTTTAGTAAGTTTGCTTTATTTAAAGTCTGCACTGCCTTTAAAATTTCAGGTATTGATAATCCAAATTTTGATTGGTCACCTGTTGAAGTACTCCACCTACCACTACTTTGACTAGACAATTTAGCTCTTATTCCTATTAGAGGTGCTGCACCAAGAATTTTACTAGCGTTAATAATGCGTTCTACCTCGTCATATTGTTCAATAACTATTACTGGTTGTCTTCCAATTTGACGTGCAAGAATTGCGGTCTCTATATAGCGTTTGTCTTTGTAGCCATTGCATATCAAAAGAGCTTGTGGATTATCAACTAGTGCTAGTGCAATTAAAAGCTCTGCTTTGCTACCTGCTTCTAGGCCTAATTGCCACTCTTGCCCAATGCTTACAATCTTTTGGAGAACATGTCGTTGTTGATTGCATTTGATTGGAAATACACCCTTGTACTTATTGCTGTAGCTGTATTTCTCGATTGCGTTTTGAAATGCTTGATGTAGTTTTTTAATTCTGTCTTCAAGAATGTCATCAAAGCGAATTAATAGAGGTGGTTTTAAATTACGTCCTTTTAATTCTTTTAATAAATGTACTAGATCAAGACTTTGACCTTCTTGCCCTTTCGGATGAACGTTGATGTTCCCATAATCATTAATAGAGAAATACTCTTCTCCCCAACGATCCAGACCATATAATGAGCTACTGTCTTTTGTAGTCCATGTGCTTTCTTGAGAAGTAGAGTCTGATTTGGTCAAGTTTTAAGAAGTAAGGTAAGCCTCAAAATGCTTGAGATTTTAATTTCTTGTATTTGAGTTTAGAAGAAATTGTATTTAATCCTATTTGGTTTGCTTGCCAAGAGGGTACTTTTCACAAGACGATAGCCTCATTATTAATTTTTTGATTGTTATGGTTGCTGAAAGAACTTTTCTTGCGATCAAGCCTGATGGTGTTCAGAGGGGATTGATTGGTGAGATTTTAGGACGTTTTGAGCGGAAGGGTTTTAAGTTAATTGCACTTAAACAATTGATTCCAAGTAAAGATTTAGCTAAACAACATTATGGAGTACATAAGGACAAACCATTTTTTGCAGGCTTGGTTGATTTCATTACCAGTGGTCCTGTTGTTGCAATGGTTTGGGAAGGCGATGGTGTCATTGCAAGTGCAAGAAAATTGATAGGTGGAACAAAGCCACTTGACGCTGAGCCAGGCACTATAAGAGGAGATTTAGCAATCAATATTGGACGAAATGTTATCCATGGATCTGATGGACCTGAAACAGCAAGTTTTGAAATTGCATTGTGGTTCAGTTCTGATGAATTAAACGATTGGAATCCTTCTGATCAAAGCTGGAGAGTTGAATAAAAACTTTTTAGATAATTCAAAAACTATTTGCTTTTATCTTCAATTGTTTGGAATCGGTTCCATTTGAATGCTTCTAGGAGATTGTATTCCTTTGTTTCTAAAGTTTCTTCGCAAATAAGTTTTGTAAGTAGTTGGGCTGTTATAGCAGCTAATAGTACTCCGTTGCGATGATGACCAGTGCCAAGATATAGGCCTTTTAAAGAAGAAATCCCGATTATTGGACCTTCGTCAGGGGAGCATGGTCTAAATCCCCACCATCGTTCCATATGAGGCCAGTTATTAGCACTAGGGAGCAAAGAGGTGAGTCCTTCTTGCAGTTTGTACTGACCAATTGGTGTTAACCCTTCTTTAAATCCAGCATTTTTTTCACTTGTCGCACCAACAACTATTAGCCCATCTTCTCTAGGAACAAGATATATTCCAGGACCAAAAATTATTCTTTTTAGAGCATCTTTAGGACCTTGTATGGAAAACATTTGACCCTTTACTGGAAAAATTGGTACTTCGTTAAATAGATTCTTACTCCATGCACCACTGCATAATATTGCCTCTTTAGCTTTTATTGTTTCTATTTTCCCTTCAGCTGTTTGAATCAAAACTCCTTCAAAAATATTTTTATTACTTATGATTTTCAGGACCTCACTTCCTTCCTGAAAACTTACGCCAAATTCTACACACGCCTTCTCAAGGGCTCTCATTAATCTTCTTCTATTATCAATTTGTCCATCTTGTCGGAAAAGTAAGCCGGACTTCCATTTAGAAGCTATTCCAGGCACTTCTTTTTTTAGTTGATCCTGAGTAAGAGGATCGCCTAGTGAAGCAGTGGGATATAGGTTTCGATCTTGAATACTTAAGAAAGGTACAACGATCCCACAGTCTCTGAGTCCACAAGTGATACCACTGTCCTCTTCAATTGTTTGAACCCATTTAGGTATTTCCCTTAGACTTTCTTGACCAAGGTCTAAAAGTGAACCTTTTAGGCCTTCTGCATGTGGAGCCAACATTCCTGCTGCGACGAATCCAGCTGCTTCATGTCTTCTTCTGCTTAATACTTCAACAGATTTCCCTTTTTTAGCTAATGAGTGAGCTAGCGATAATCCGATCAAGCCCCCACCAAGGATTAGTACTTTGTTAGTGCTCGATGGAGCCATTATTTGGGCTGTTATATTTCTAAGTTTGAGTCTTTTAAATCAGTATGTCTATCCAATTTGTTGTTCTTTTCCATAGTATGCATATATATCAATAATTGATGTAAGCAATGTCTGAAGTTCAAGCTGACTGGGAACCTGTAATTGGCTTAGAGACTCATGTTCAGTTGGCAACTAAGAGCAAGATATTTACCTCTGCTTCTACAAGCTTTGGTAACGAACCCAATACACATATTGATCCGGTTGTTTGTGGATTACCAGGTACCTTGCCTGTATTAAATAAAAAAGTCCTTGAGTATGCTGTGAAGGCAGCAATGGCATTAAATTTAAAAATTGCTAAACATTGCAAGTTTGATAGAAAGCAATATTTTTATCCTGATCTTCCTAAAAACTACCAAATTTCTCAGTTTGATGAACCAATTGCAGAAGAAGGATGGATAGAAGTGGAAGTTGCTGAAAAAGGAAAAGATACTTATTTAAAGAAGATAGGTATTGAGAGGTTACATATGGAAGAAGATGCAGGAAAATTAGTGCATGCAGGTAGCGATCGATTGGCAGGATCAACATATTCTTTGGTTGACTACAATCGTGCAGGAGTACCTTTGGCTGAGATCGTTAGCAAGCCAGATCTGCGCACTGGTAGAGAAGCTTCTGAGTATGCTTCTGAGATAAGAAGAATAGTTAGATATCTAGGGGTCTCTGATGGGAATATGCAGGAAGGCTCTTTGAGATGTGATGTCAATATTTCTGTGAGACGTGGAGCTAACGCTCCTTTTGGCACCAAAGTTGAAATTAAAAATATGAATTCATTTTCTGCTATTCAGAAAGCATGTGAATATGAGATAAAGCGCCAAATAAAAACTTATGAGTCTGGTGGAATAGTTCATCAAGAAACACGTCTTTGGGATGAGAGTAAACAATTAACAAAGAGTATGAGATCTAAAGAAGGTAGTAGTGACTATAGGTATTTCCCAGACCCTGATCTTGGTCCAATAGAAGTTAGTTCAGAGCTACAAGAAAAGTGGAGGTCTGAGTTACCAGAACTACCTTCTGCAAAAAGGCATAGATATGCTGATGAATTGGGCCTTTCTATGTACGACGCACGAGTTTTAACAGATGACTTTCAGATGGCAAAATATTTTGAAGCTACTGTTTTAGCAGGAGCTGACCCTAAACAGGTTGCCAATTGGATTACGGGGGATATCTCTGCATACGTAAACGCGAAAAAAATTGGTTTTGATGCACTTTTGTTTCTCCCAGAACATCTATCTGAGATGATAAAATTAATACTTAAAGGGAAAATTAGCGGTAAAATTGCTAAAGAAATATTACCAGAACTACTGGAATCAGGTTGTTCTCCGTTATCAATAGTTCAGAAGCGTGGACTTGGTATGATTAGCGACCCAAAGATTATAGAAGAAATAGTTGATGAATTATTGGAAAATCACCCTAATGAAGTAAAGACTTTTCGTGCTGGTAAGACAAAACTTCAAGGTTTTTTTGTTGGTCAATTAATGAAGAAAACCAGTGGAAAAGCAGACCCTAAACTTGCCAATCAAATTCTTGCTCGTAAATTGCAAGGCTAAATTATTTATAATAATTTATTTACTTGTTCCTTAAATATATCTGTTTCATATGAATTATCAATAATCTTATCTGCAAGTTTTTTCTTATATTGAATTGGTAATTGTGATTGAATTCTGAACTTTGCTTCTTTAAAATTAAATTGATCTCGATACATTAAACGTTCATATTGTTGGTTAATATTGCAGTATACTAACCAGATTTCACTGCATAAATATTCTAGATTAGCTTCAAATAATAAAGGAATAATAAGACCTATTGTATTAATGTCTTTTTTTATCTCTAGCTCATCAGTTAAGCGTTTTTCAATTATTGGATGTAATAAATTTTCAAGCCATATTTTTTCAAGTTGGTTAGAAAAAATAATATTCCCTAAACTTTTCCTATTAATTGATAAACCATCTTCTGTTTCTTTGCTAACTATTTTACCGTACCTTTTTATGACTTCTTTTGTTGCTTCTTTACCTGGTTTTAGTGCCTCATGTGAATAAATATCTGCATCAAGAATGGGTATTTTTTTGACACTGGCTAAGTATTTGCCAATAGTACTCTTACCACTAGCTATTCCGCCAGTGATACCTATACGTCGCTGGATGCCATTCCAACGTTTTGGAGATTTGACCTTTAAAACTTTAACGAAATAGCGCAGGATGATAAAGAGTTTACTTTCTTAGGTATCCTGTTGAGCAATTTTGAATCATCTAAATGGTCTCTTGTATCAGGAGGCATAACTGCTCCTTATGGTTTTCTTGCATCTGGTATTAGTGCCGGACTTAAACCTTCAGGTAATAAAAGAGATTTGGCATTGATATTGGCACCTAAAAATGCTTTATGTGCAGGGACATTTACTCAATCAATAGTTCGAGCTAAATGTATTGATCTTTGTATAGAACGTTTATTAGAAACTGTTGGTAGGGTAAGAGCAATACTTGTAAATTCTGGCCAAGCTAATGCTTGCACTGGTTTACGAGGTTTGGAAGACAGTGTCATTGCTTCAAAAGCTGTAGCTGAAAAACTAGGTATTTTAGAATCTGAGGTTTTAATTTGTTCGACTGGTGTTATTGGGCAGCCAATTCCAATGCAAAATCTTTTGAAAGGATTAGATTTGCTAGTTAATTCTTTAAGTGATCAAGGAAGTAATGATGCAGCAAATGCGATTTTAACAACTGATTTAATCAAAAAGGAGATTGCTATTGAAAGTTATCTAGGTGGTAGACGTATTCGTATAGGAGGAATTGCAAAAGGTTCGGGGATGATTCATCCAGATATGGCGACAATGCTGGCTTTCTTAACATGTGATGCTGGATTACCTAAAAAAGTCTGGGATGAGATGATTAAACGGGTTGTCCATTCTTCTTTTAATGCAATAACTGTTGATGGCGATACCAGTACAAATGATGCATTTTTAGCTTTTTCTGGAGGCGACCCTTTAGAGGAAAAGTATTTTAATGAGCTTGAAATTGGTTTAAAATTAGTATCAACTGCTCTTGCAAAATCAATCGCTAGAGATGGAGAAGGTGCTAATTGTCTTTTAGAAGTCAAGGTTGAGGGTGCACAGAGCTTAAGAGACGCTCAGATTATTGCACGTACGATATGTAGTTCTTCTTTGGTGAAAACAGCTATGCATGGCTGTGATCCTAATTGGGGCAGAATAATTGCTGCTGCTGGTAGAGCAGGTGTTTTGTTTTCTCAGGAAGAAGTGTCTCTTTGGATTGGATCCTTTCAAGTCATGAGCAAAGGTTTACCAATAGAATTTAATAAGAATTTAGTTGTTAGTTATATGAATGAAATGGTGAGAGTTAACGATTCTAAAACAGATAAATTATTTATTGGCTTGAGAATAGGTGATGGCAAATATGAGGCTTTAGCTTGGGGATGTGATTTATCATCTGAATATATTCATATTAATGCCGATTACACAACCTAGTTGAGATCGATTGCAGTGCAATGTATTAGAGCAATTAGTGGCATAGATAAAATACCAATAAAACAGTAATCAGTCCCTTGATATCTATTGATATGACTGAGTTTCAATGGTTATACCTGTATCAATGCCGTTTACCTTAGGTAGTTTAGATCAATTAACTTATGCAAAATATCACTAGCTAATACTTCAAAAAGTTTCTTTAGGTGAATACATCTTTTTGCATAACAGTTAAAAGATGGTTACCAAATCGGATTAAACTTCTTTATATTTTCTTTAGGAATATTGCATTCCATCTTGTTTTCTGAATAAAGGCCGATAATTATTTTTTGTTCTATACCTTTTTGCTTTCTACTCGCTTCTTGAAAGAGCTAATATCAAATGGGTTGTGGGATATATAGCTTTAGATTAAGTGCAGTGCAATAAATCTTAAGTGATAGATGTCTTTACTAAGATTTTGGTAATTTTTTTTATGATTTAGTTTTTTGGTCAAGTCTTTTCATATATAATTTAAGAAATAATTGTACTAATCAACTTCATGAAGAAAATTTTACCTGGTGTTATTGCAGCATTAGCTTTAGCTGCTTCTCCTTGTATAGCTGACTATTATGATGATGCGGCTGAGGAAGAGACTTATCGCGAAAGTACTGCCAAAGAAAAAGGTATTTATGCTTTCGTAAGTGGTGGTGCCGCAGATATGAATGAAATTAGTGTTTTAGCAACGAGTAAAACTTTTAAAGTAGGAAAAGGAGGTACTTTTGAAGGCGGTATAGGATACAGATTTAACGAAAATTTAAGGCTTGAAGCCTCATATGGTCAGTCTAAAGTGGATGTAGACAAGGACGCACGTACTTGTACTGCTAGTACTGGAGATGTACCAAATTGTTTGTTTAGTGAAACAACTATCCAAAATGTCTTTGTAAGTGGTTTCTTTGATTTAGAAAATGATTCTAGATTTACTCCTTACTTAGGCGTAGGTGTTGGAACTGCCAAACTTGAAGTTGATGCAAATGACATTCAAGATACCGATAGGCAAACTACATATCAAGCTAAAGGAGGCGTTACATTTGACGCGGCAGACAGAGTTGATTTGTTTGCAGATCTAACATATCAAGTTATAGATGACAGTAATCTTGCAGTTACTGATATTGAAGCTATGAAGCTTTGGAAAGGACAAGTAGGTGTTAGATTCTTTTTCTAATATATTTAATATAGAAATTACTTGATCTTTCACTTAAGGCTATAAAATTTATCTTATAGCCTTAAGTGAAACTTTACTCCAAAAATAAAGCCAACAACTTATTCCAATAAATTTGAACCCTTCTTCTATTATTTGTACTTCGCTGTAACTAATAGGCAGGAAATCTTGGAAAATATCACTTATAATTGACATACCTAATAAGAATATTGTGAGTATGAAGGCAATTGGATCAATGGAGAAAATTAATTTCCTAAAATTTATTAGAAGATATATAGCTAAAGATATATATAAAGTATAAAGAATATCTTGGTTTAGTTGGCTACTGTCATGCAACAGAAAAAGATCATCTAAACACAATAAGCTTGAAAAATAAAAGCCAATAACTACTAATTTAATGTATTGCTTCTCTTTAATAATATTTGAATTTAATGTAAAGAATGTTATTGCACTCGTTGAAGCCCAGAGAAGAACTCCCAGATTAGAAATCATTCCAACCCCCATTGAATACTTACAAGTTTGTAGTAGATCTCTCAGTACTAATCCACTTTCTATACCAGCAGCTGATGTGAAAACCAATATCAATATATATAATGAAAGTGAAGGGATAAGAGCCGATAACAAAATTTTACGTACTGAATAGTAGTTGTAATCTTTCATAAGTTATTTTTTCCAATAGAAGAATTTACTAATGGAATAGGTTGAATTTGAGGATTCTTGAGTAAAAACTAATTTTTATTATATTTATATATAACTGCAAATTCTTAATTCCAGTAATTAATTTAGCTTATAAAATTTATTATAGATTCTACTTTAATTAATCCTAATTCTATTGCACTTAAGATTGTTATAGAGCCAATAATAGAACCAAAAATTGCCCCAAAAAATGCTTGCGTACCGGCAAAATTGGGTTTAGAAATAGTTTTATTTATTGAAGTTTCTGAGTTGCTTTCTACGACTCTTAAGCGGTCATTGCTATGAGATTGTTGCTGTCTGATGAGTTTTTCAAAATTTGGCATTGGATTTGTTGAGCAATAGAACAGTATGCAGACCAACCGGTCATGCGACGAGGATCTGCACGTCCTCGATCGTCAACTGCTTTGATTACAGCTGCACCTTGACTTTCTGCTTTGTCAAATGCTGAAAGTAAAGGAATATCTCCTTGTAAAACTTTTAAATCAAATTTTTTGAGAGCTTCTCGGGCTTCCTGTGCACATCTTTTTTGGCGAAAATCAACTTTAACTAGTAATACCGAATGTTCAACATTAAGTTTCTTAAGCAACGAAGCCATTTCTACTGTTAGCTCTACAGATCTAGCTGTAGGAGCTGTTGGCAAAATTACTAGATCAGAACCAAATGCAAGATGTTTTAATTCTTCTTCATCTGTGCTTGCTTGCCCATCTGTAATTACAACATCTGCTGAGCGAGTTGCTTTTGCTGCAGCTTCAACAGGAACAATTTTAAAGGGTAAAGATCCTCTGGATGCATACGCAAGTGCTGATCGATTTCTATCCGCATCTACAACACAAACTTTTAGACCTTTTAAAGACCAATATGTAGCAAGATGAATACTTGTACAGGTTTTTGCAACCCCTCCTTTTTGCCCGGAAACTGTGATAAACAATTATTTTCAATTATTTGAATCTAATTTGCAGCTTCTTCAGAAAATGTCAAGGTTTTTGATTGGAAGATGAAAATCTTTGCCCTGCAATAAAAGAGGTGCTCCTTCAGGCTCAATTGATCACTTGTTGAATATATTCCCTTGAGCACTTCTGCTTAATTTAATTAGATCAGCTATAAATAATTGGTATTGATAGAGCTTTATGAGCCGTTTTCTTTTCCTTTCATTAATTTTTGGAATTTATATACCAATAGTTGCGTGTAGTCCGAGTAAGCAAGCATCCTCAGACCCTGTTGTGGTTGAAACTCTAATTAGTGCAACGGAATCTTGGAATGGCGATTCTTTTCAGTATCCAAATGGCCAGGCAGAAATGTCACTTCAAAAAATAACAGCACAGCCTGGCTTCAAAACACCTCTTCACTTACATCCACAACCTGGAATTGTTTATGTACTTAGAGGAAATCTTTATTGTGAGACGATTGACGGTCAATCGATCATATTAGGTCCTGGAGAAAGCTTCGCTTCATCTCAAGATACAGTTCATTACTGTCAAAATAATGGTGATGAAGAGGTTGTTGTTTTTGTTTCCTCAGCTGGTGCTCAAGGCCAAAACACAACTGTTCCTAGTGAATAAATAATAAATAAAACACTTTCAATATTGCACTTTTGCAATAAAAGAGGAGCCCTTCCAGGCTCCATGGATCACTTGGGTAATAAGCAAACTCTGTCTTATTACTATTTAAGCTAGATTAAATAGTAAATAATATTCTATGTTTATGCGCCGTTTGTTGTTTGCAATCCTTTCTGCTGGTATTTTTATTCCTTTTCCCGTAAAAGCTAATCCTTACCAGATGGGGATGAATGGTGTCAGATGGTCAGAAGTGGAATGGATGCAGCAGAATCTTGGAATATGATTTCTGACGCCTATTTACGTGGGCAATTTGAACCTATTTCAAGCTCCTATAGGAGTTTGTCAGGCGGAATAGCAAATGATTTTGTATCGGGTCTTAACGGAGCAATGACTCTGCGAAGTTTTCAGCCAGCAATAATTAAGACTACAGACGCAAATTGTCCTGAATATGGATTGTATTTTGAATCAAGAGCGGAGAGAAAGAGAAGAATCAGGAGAGAGAAAGGATTACCTGAGCGATCAGTAAATAAGATTCCTAGCTCCATGGATATGGATTAATCGCTATAGCTTCATCGCTTTAATTAAATGTCTTCAGCCGATTGCTATCGGAATCAGAAGGGCTGACTTTGGTCAGTCCTTTTTTATGTTTTGAGACCATTGAGAATTGTTTTTTAGGAAAATCATTCGATTTTTCGTCCATTTCTATTTTTGCGCTTTTATGAGACTCCGAGACTAAGTCATACCAATTAAAAAGGACGCCTTCCAGCGTCCATGGATCAATTGGTTAATAAGGCTGATCTAACCCCATCTCTCAATAGGTTCAAGCAGCAACAGGGGCTGTTTGACGAGAGAAACTAACGATTTTGTTAGCAGTTATGTTTTTGCTCTAACCGAGCAGGCTTCAGTCAAACTCCTGGTACCCCGTCGAAACCATTGCAGCCCCATAATTATGGAGCTGAGCGGAATCGAACCGCTGTCCGAGATGCTGGTGTGATTCACCTAGTCCATTAAAAATGAACAAAACTATTCTGACAGATTTCTATAGAATGAACTAATTTCAATTTAACAATGCATACAAATTTCTTAGCCACTGGTGAAAAATATTAATATTGTAGTTCTTTTTCCTCATGGACTTGAAGAAGTTGGTGCTACTGAATTGAAAAGATTTGGAGCTAAATGTATACAAATAATGAGAGGAAGCGTTTTCTGTAAAGTAGATACTCAGTGTTTTTATCGCGTACATCTTCAAGCTCGACTACCATTTAGAATTCTGAGGGAGATTAGCAATTTCAAATGTATTGGAAAAGAATCTCTTTATCGAGCGATTCAAAATTCATTTGATTTTAAAGAATGGTTAGATCCATCTAAAAGTTTTCGTGTTGATGTATCTGGAATTAATTCAGAATTAAATCATAGTCATTTCACTGCTTTACAAGTTAAAAATGCAATTATTGACTTACAAAGAGAAATTTGGGGTCAGAGATCATTTATAAATTTAAATTCACCCGATGTATGTATTCATTTACATATTAGATATGAGAGTGCAACTTTGAGCTTTGCTACTTCTTCCAGTAGCTTACATAGAAGAGGTTATAAACCTGCTATTGGTATTGCACCTCTAAAAGAAAATATTGCGGCTGGACTATTAGAAATCTCTAATTGGGATGAATCTTTGACTTTGGTTGATCCGCTTTGCGGGTCTGGAACATTTCTTTTAGAAGCAGCTAGTATTGCAAGAGGTATTTCTCCTGGGCTAAATAGAACATTTCTTTTTGAAAATTGGCCAGACTTCAACTTGCAGCTTTGGCTTGCAGAGAAAGAGTTAGCAAGACAACTTTTTAAACCTAAAAAGAATTTGCCTAAAATATTGGGTTTTGAAAAAGATATTGATATTTACCATCAGGCAATAATTAATATCAAAAATGCTAATCTTCAAGATGATATAGAAATAAGGCTAGGCAGATATAATGAATTTAGATTTCCAAATGAAGAAGGCATAATAGTCTGTAACCCTCCTTATGGCAAGAGAATAGGCGATGAAAAAGATCTTAGGATTTTATATAAAGATTTAGGTGATTTTTTGAAAATCAATGCATCTGGCTGGCATTTATGGTTATTAAATGGTAATTCTAAGTTAAGCTCTTTTCTTGGGATGAAATGTTCAAGACGCTTCCCTATCAGCAATGGCGGAATAGATTGTAGATGGATGCATTATCAAATTCATTGAGGTTTTCCGAAAACAGCTTTGGTACTTTTAGATAGACCTTCTAATGTCTCTGGTAAATAAGGACCTTTAGTTAGATAACCTCCTAATCTAAAACTTATTCCTGCTAATGTTATATCAATTAATGATATAATAATTAATGAACTCTGTATATTCCAATTAAAAGTATTTTGCATCCAAATAATTGATATCACATGGAAAGATAGCAATGTAAATAGCATTAATATTCCACCGATTGCTAAGAATATTCCACCACTAATCAATCTTCTTCTCTCTCGACTTACTTCTTTTAGTGCAATACGAACATGCAGATCCATTATTGAACCTGCTAGGGCACTAACTCTAGCTGCTGCTCCAAACCCCTTGGAATTATTTGAATCGCTCATTAGGACCTCCTTCCTCCAGACATTAGTATCCCTAATAAAACACCAAGGCCTGTTGCTATGCCAAGTGCTACTAAAGGTCTTTGACGCACAGGTTTTTCTATACGGGGTCTTAGGGTGCTATTTAATTCATCTAACAGATCTTCTAATTGTTTTTCCAATGGTTCTAAGCTTTCTGCAATTTCTTTTGTTCGATCACTAGCAGCATTTAATATTTCTTCTAATTGCTCTATAACTCCTTCTGATGTTTTCCCAGAGTGCAATGAAATAATGTGTACTAAATCATCAAGACTGCCTCTGGTTGCTTCAATTGTTTGTTTTGCTAAATCTGGCCATTGTTCTTGAATTTTTGGTAATAATTCATCAAATTGCTGACTAAACCATTGATTAGAGAGAGAGTCTTTCTCAGAAGATGGAGTTTCAACTTGGGCCTGTGTTTCCCAAGAGGCGGAATTCTCTGATTCCATAATTTCCAGACTGTTTTTTAAAGCGTAGTGAGCTATTTGATTTTATGGAACCCTTTTATTCTCTGATTCTTTAACAAAAACTATTTGAGACCTTTCTTCTAAAACTTGTAAATCAAGTCCCAATCTATGATTTATAGCTTTTTTTGACTGATTTATTAACATTCAGACGTCGCCTTTGCTTACATTTATTGCTATATGAATGCTTCTAGTGCTAAGAAACATTTGTAATTATCTTTGAGATCATGGACGTCGGGTTGTCTTCATTGTTTTTTGCGTCCAATACAATACCTACAGATTTTGGCTTAGTTCTTGCTGCAATTGCAGGAGCAGGCAGCTTGCTGTTAATAGCTTTAAGATTTGTACCTGCTGATTAAAAAGGACTAGAAAAATCAATTATATCTAATTTAATCCTTATTATTAAGGGTAATAGTTTTGTGATTTTAAATATTTTTACTTATTCGCTTATTTTACCATCAGCAACTATGCTTCTATAAATATTTTCATTGTTTTGGGTAGCAGATGGGTAATTCTGAGGCACACTTTTTCAAAGGATTCTTTAGATGGACTTCATTATGATTTGTTGATAGAAGATATTGAAGATTGTAGAACATGGCGCTTGCCCTCAATCCCTTTATTAAATGGTCCTTTAATAAAAGCTCAGTTGATTTCTCCTCATAAACTTGATTGGTTAGAAAAAGAGGCGTGTGTTGTATCTGGAGATAGAGGATGGGCTAAATGCATTTTTAGAGGAACTTATTCAGGATTCTTACCTTTCCATAGAAGTGAAATGTTATCTATAGAAATCAAAAGTACTAATCTCAGCGGGACACTTCAAATCTTGAATGGGCTATGCAAAATTACTTCTAATTCTAAATTCGATTTCATTTAAGTATTTACCCCTTGAGCTTCTCATAGGTTTCGCTAGTGTTGTGATCAAGTTCATGAGTCCTGTTGGTTTACATCAATCAAGTAGGCCTAACAAATTTCAAGTCCTTTGGGGGTTCAATGACTATTCCCCTGGAGGAGGGGTTTACTGTTGTTACAGGACCAAATGGTTCAGGGAAGAGTAATATTCTTGACGGAATTCTTTTTTGTCTTGGCTTGGCCACAAGTAGGGGAATGCGAGCCGAACGACTTACAGATTTAGTAAATAGTGCTGTTTTAAAAGCAGGAAAGTCTGCTGAGACAATTGTAAGTGTTCGATTTGATTTAGAGGGATGGGAACCTGACTCAGCAGAAGAAGGTCTTGAAATTCCAGCAGAAGGACCTTGGATTAAGTCTTGTCAAAAAGAATGGACTGTAACCAGGCGTTTGAGAGTTATGCCAGGAGGTTCTTATAGCTCTACATACACTGCTGATGGAGATGCATGTAACTTGCAGCAACTTCAGACTCAATTACGGCGCCTTAGGATTGATCCTGAAGGAAGTAATGTTGTCATGCAAGGAGATGTGACAAGGGTTGTTTCGATGAGTAATAAAGATCGAAGAGGTTTAATTGATGAACTTGCTGGAGTTGCATTATTTGATAATCGAATAGATCAGGCAAAACAAAAATTAGATGATGTTTTTGATCGGCAAGAACGTTGCAGAATTGTTGAGCAGGAATTGCTCTCTTCAAAGCAACGTTTAGAAAAAGATTGTGAAAAGGCTCGCCTTTATAAAAAGCTTAAGGATCAGATGAATATAGGCAGACAACAAGAGTCTGTTTTAACTTTTGAGACTGCAAAGAAGGATTTAAAAAATCTAAAATCACGTCAAACGAATTGCATAGAGAAGGAGCTTTCAGATAAAAAGATTCTTTTAGAATCTAAACTAAAAGTAACTGAAGCTGACAACAAACTAAAAGAACTTCAATCTGAAGTTAAGGCTTTAGGCGAAGATAAGTTAATTAAAATTCAAGGAGATATAGCAGGTATAGAGACAAGACAGCGCGATTTAGATCGTCAAGCTATTATTCATAAACAAGAAGGTGAAAAGCTTCAAGAAAAACGTCATCATTTAAAAATAGAACAGCAGAAAGTACAACAAAATTGCCATAATAATCAGGGTTCATTATTAGATAATAAGATTGAAATTGCAGAAAATACTGTTAATAATGCTCAATCAGCTGTAGATGCTTCAAGAAGAAGGATGACTGATGTTGCAGGTCGCTCTGGAGAATGGGTGGAAGAATATAAAGAACTTAGTCTTCATAGACAGAATGTACAAAATAAATTAACACCTCTTCAAAGAGAACAACAAATGTTACAGGAGAGATTAGTGCAGATTAATGAGAGATTAGATGAATTGACTATTGATTCAGAAAGAGATTTAATAGAGAATAAGAAATTAAATGATGAATTACAAATACTTGAGACTGAATGGAACTCTGTTCTTAAGTCAATAACATTAAAAGAGTCAGAAATTGATAATTTAATTAGTGAGTTAGAATTACATAAAACCACTAGACTACGTTTAGAAAGTAATCAATCTAAGTTAGAAAAAGAAATAGCTCGTTTAGAAAGTAGGAGAGAAACTTTAAATGAAAGTAGAGGTACAGGTGCTCTTCGAATTCTTTTAGAATCAGGATTGGAAGGTATTCATGGCCCTGTTGCAAATTTGGGTGAAGTAGATCATAAGAATCGATTAGCTCTTGAAGTTGCTGCTGGAGCAAGAATTGGACATATAGTTGTAGACGATGATGTAATTGCTTCAAAAGCAATAGAATTGTTGAAAAAACGTAAAGCTGGTCGCTTAACTTTTCTACCACTTAATAAAATTAAAGTTACAGGTTCTAAAAACAATGGTGCTTTTCAAAGACCAAATGTTCATAATAATAATTCTGGTTTAGTAGGACTTGCTGTTAATCTAATCAAATATGAGAAAATTTATAATGAGGTATTTAGATATGTTTTTGGAGATACAGTTGTATTTAGCAATTTGCAATCCGCTCGTACTCAATTTGGATTAGCTAGATCAGTTACGCTTGCTGGAGAATTAATAGAAAAGAGCGGTGCTATGACAGGAGGAAGTTTTATAGGTAGAAGTGGATCATTAAGTTTTGGTAGTAGTACTGAAAAGGATGACATAGAGCCTTTAAGACAAAGATTGTTAGATCTGGGTGAGACTTTGGTTAAGGCTAAAAGTGAAGAATATAGATTAATTAATCATTTGGAAGAGCTTCGCCCTCAGTTAAAAGAAGTTGAAACTAGAAAGGCATCTTTAGATGCTCAAAGGACAGCTTTTAATAGATCTAATGGACCTTTTCTAAAACGTCAGTCTGAACATAGAGATAGATTTGAAGTTCTAAACAAGTCGCACGATGAACATAAAAATCGTTTAAAAATAATTGACCAAGAAATTAAGCCTTTTATCATAGAATTGAAAGAAATAGACTCAAAAGATAATAATCATGGATCTAACGAAGTTAGTAGTGAAATATCTAAATTACAAAAAGATCTACAGACTTCTGAAGATATTCTAGCTAAAGCAAAGGAAGCACTGGATAATTTAATTAACGATAAGAGGAAAGAAGAAATTGCGATAGAAAGAAATACTGGCCAACAACAATCCTTACTTAAGGAAGAAGAATTGTTGCAGGAATCTATTAATACATTGACTCAACAACATCAAAAATGGAGAGAAGAAAATAAACAATTAAAAATAGAACATGATAAATTAGAAGTATTAAAAAAGGAACTCGAAACTTGTTTTGGAAAAAAAAGATTTGAAAGAGATTCTGCAGAGCAGGAATTATCTAATTTAAGGCAAAAATCTCAAGATTTAGAATGGAAACTAGAACGATTAAGAGATGAGCTTGAAGCACTTGAAGAACAGCTTAGAAGTAATGAAATACGCATTAAAGAATTAGAAAAACTTTTACCTGATCCATTACCTGAAATTTCAGAAGAACTTAGGGAAAAAGGGTTGGAGTTTCTCCAAAATGAGTTGCATGATTTACAGCAGCGTATTGAAGCTTTAGAACCTGTAAATATGTTGGCTTTAGATGAACTTGAGAAATTAGATGTTCGTTTGAAGGATCTTGTAGGAAGGCTTGAAGTGTTGACAGAAGAACGTTCTGAATTATTACTACGCGTTGAGACTGTTGCTACTCTTCGTCAACAAGCTTTTATGGAAGCTTTTGAAGCAGTAGATATACATTTCCGAGAAATTTTTGCAAGTCTTTCTGATGGTGATGGTCATCTACAGTTGGAAAACCCTGAAAATCCATTAGAAGGAGGATTAACGCTAGTTGCTCATCCTAAGGGCAAAGCAGTGAGGAGATTAGCTGCAATGTCAGGTGGTGAAAAATCATTAACTGCATTGAGCTTTCTTTTTGCACTCCAACGTTTTAGACCTTCTCCTTTTTATGCTCTAGATGAGGTAGATAGTTTTCTTGATGGGGTAAATGTTGAAAGACTTTCTGATTTAATTGCTAAACAGTCAGAAAATGCTCAGTTTATGGTTGTAAGTCATAGACGTCCGATGATAGGGGCTGCTACTCGAACTATTGGCGTAACACAGGCTCGAGGTTCCAATACTCAGGTAATTGGTTTGCCTTTGGTAGCTTGATATGAATATAGACTTGTTATGCTTAAAAATGGTTCGCATACTTCCACTCTAAATCTTTAGCTTGACCAACTCGCAATTTCCAAACGATTTAGGTGAAACTGTTCCCAGTGAAAGACTCTGGCTTCGTTCAGAGCTAATGGGTACACAGGTTATTACACGTGACAGTGGACGTCGCTTAGGTGTCGTCGGTGAAGTGGTTGTAGATATTGATAGGAGAGAAATTGTTGCACTTGGTTTGCGTGATAATCCTCTTACTAGATTTTTACCTGGCTTACCAAAGTGGATGCTTCTTGAACGAATTAGGCAAGTTGGAGATGTAATACTAGTTGATTCAATAGATTCTTTAAGTGAAGAATTTACCCCTGATAGATATAGCAAAGTAATTAATTGTCAAGTTATTACTGAATCAGGAGATCAATTAGGAAGGGTACTGGGTTTTTCTTTTGATATAGAAACAGGAGAGTTAATTAGCTTAGTTATGGGTGCCATGGGTGTACCTCTTTTAGGAGAAGGAGTATTGAGTACTTGGGAAATCTCAGTGACTGAGATTGTAAGTAGTGGGGCAGATCGAATTATTGTTTATGAAGGTGCTGAAGATAAGTTAAAGCAGCTAAGTAGTGGGGTGCTAGAAAAAATTGGTGTAGGAGGTGGTGCTTGGGATGAAAGAGAAAGAGAGCGCTATAGAGTAAATTTAGTTCCTGTAGAGAATCAATTAACTTCTGGTGAAGAGATTGAGCAGACTCAGAAGGCTATAAATGCTTCATCTGAAATAGCTTTTAGTCAAGAAAACGAACAGGAACAGCAAGACTTGGAATATGTAGAATTAGAAGAAGAAAGTGAATATTATCAAAAACAGTCGCGCTATTTTGAAGACAGTAACCCACCAATATCTTCTAGTTATGATGAATTATATACTGAAGAAAATGAAGACTATAAATATCAAGAAGAAGATTACAATAAAGAAATTAAGAATGATTCTATTGCTTTGAATAGAGCTTCAACTCGTAAGGCTATTGGTACGTCAGATGATCCATTAGATGTTGAACCTATAAATGCAAATAATTATAAAATAAGAGAGAAAGATTCTAATCAGATTGATGTAAATCAAAGCAATGAAATAGAAGACCCATGGTAAAAAATTATCTCGTAAATATTTCTTTATAATTTAGTAATTAGCATTTTAATTTCTTGAACTATACATTTAATAGCTCCAGTATTTCCTCTTAATGCTTTTAAGTCTTCTTTTTGTCCTTTTAACCTTTCTTTGGATTTAAGCCAATAATTTGCCTCTAAAGCTATATCTATAGGTCTAATCATACCAATTCTTTCTGGAACAATCATTTTATTTGCTTTTATATTTGGCCATGCAATATATTTTTGACCCCTAATCCTCCAATAACTAATTAACCATCCAAGGCATTTTTTCATGAATGGTAATCTGGCTATTATTCCAATTAACCCATCCCAGGCCTCCATTACATTAAAATGTTGTGTTGGTAAAACTACAATCATTGGAATGCATAATGCACCTAATTCTGATGTATTAGCACCAACTGTTGTTATTGCTATATCACATTGACTTAAGATACTATAGGCAGGATTATCTTCAATTAAATGTATCTTAGTGTTCTCACTAGTAATTATTTTTTTCCATGACATATCATTATCTGATTCTTCTATAATTTTGATATTTGATGAATATTTTCTTGCAATCAGATTTTGATCACTATTGAAATATTTTATTTCTTCAATACTGGTTGTGGGCGCTATTGGTATTAGTAAATTAATATCAGGCATAATTTTTTGGATGTGATCCGCTACTTCTAAAAAAAAAGGAACACCTACTGAAAGCTTTGCTTTTTTAGATCCAGGTAGGAGGGCTATCCATTTCCCTGGAGGAAGTGGTTTATTTCTTTCAGCTTGTTTTTGTATGTCAGCCATTAAATCACCAACAACAACACAACGTTTTTGCAATTTTTTAGGTAAAAGTTGTTTCACATGTGGAGACATTGCTGCAATTCGATCATTCCAAAAAGGCCATCTAGCAATCCATTCTGCATATGTAATGTTTTTATATTTAAGCCTGCTTGATAGAAGGACGCTCCAGAATTGATCGCCACCAAGAAATATCACTATTCCTTTTGATGGCCAAATGCCATATCTTTTGGGATTAATTAGTAGCTTCCAGAAATTTTTAGCTTTTGAGACTGTTTCAAATATTTTCCATTTCTCTGCCACTTTCTCTTCATTTCCTGTTGAATTTGGACAGGGAACAAGGACAAGCCTCAGGCTAATTGTAGAAGAAGATTGAAGAGGTTTAATTGATAAACACTGGTGAAGTTTTTCTGCAATTGGCTTCACCCAAGTATTTAGCTCACCTGGACCATTTGAAACTAAAACTATTACAAGTTTCGTTTCTTTAGTTGCAGTAGATTGTCTTGAATTCAAGGCTTTAATTATGCGGATGGCGAGACTTGAACTCGCAAGGCCGAAGCCACACGCTCCTTAGACGTGCGTGTCTACCAATTCCACCACATCCGCAAATGAAAAATAGTTTTGAACTAAGTCAAAGTTGATCATATACCGTATACCTTTTCAAAGGATGGGTCGAAGCACTGATACGATCTTTTTAATGAATTCAACATCTTGAGTGTCTCTAGGCAAAGTCCTAATAGCTAATCGTGGCGAGATTGCCTTAAGAATTCTCCGTAGTTGTAGGGAGTTAGGTATTGCAACAGTTGCTGTATACAGCACTACAGATCGTAATGCTTTGCATGTACAACTTGCAGATGAAGCCGTATGTGTTGGTGATTCTCCGAGCAATAAAAGCTATTTAAATATTCCCAATATTCTTGCAGCAGCTACTTCTAGAGGAGTAGATGCTATTCATCCAGGCTATGGGTTTCTTGCTGAGAATGATCGTTTTGCAGAAATTTGCCAAGATCACGGAATAGTTTTTATTGGTCCATCGCCTCATGCGATTAGGTCTATGGGAGATAAAGCAACGGCCAAGTCAACTATGTTGACTGTTGGCGTACCAACTGTTCCTGGTAGTAAAGGATTACTTTCCAGCTGGGAAGAAGCAGCTTCTTTAGCAAATGAAATGGGATATCCAGTAATGATTAAAGCAACGGCTGGAGGAGGAGGAAGAGGTATGAGGATGGTAAATAACGCGGAAGCTATAGAAGACCTCTTTAAGGCCGCTCAAGGTGAGTCAGAGGCTGCTTTTGGCAATGCGGGGTTATATATGGAGAAATTTATTGATAAGCCTCGACATGTTGAAGTACAGATTTTGGCAGATAGTTTTGGTAATGTTGTTCATCTAGGTGAAAGAGATTGCTCTATTCAGAGAAGACATCAGAAATTATTAGAAGAATCTCCTAGTCCAGCTTTGGATAGTCAATTAAGAGTTCGAATGGGAGAGGCAGCCGTCTCAGCAGCTAAGAGTATCAAGTATGAGGGCGCTGGAACAGTTGAATTCCTATTAGATCGAACAGGAAATTTTTATTTTATGGAAATGAATACACGCATTCAGGTTGAACATCCAGTTACAGAAATGGTTACAGGTATTGATTTAGTTGCAGAGCAACTTCGAATAGCAGGGGGTGAATCTATTTCTCTTACTCAAAATGAAATTCAGCTTCGAGGACATGCAATTGAATGTCGAATTAATGCTGAAGATTCTTCTCATAATTTTCGCCCTTCGCCTGGGAGAATTACTGGATGGTTACCCCCTGGGGGACCAGGAGTAAGGGTTGATAGTCATGTTTATACCGGTTATGACATTCCACCTTTTTATGATTCTTTAATTGGGAAGTTGATTGTATGGGCACATGATCGAGAATCAGCATTAAAGAGAATGAAAAGAGCTTTAAATGAGTGTGCTGTTACAGGAATTCCTACAACAATTGATTTTCATTTGGAATTGTTAGAACGTGATGAATTCCTTAGAGGGGATGTTCATACAAAATTTGTAGAACAAGAAATGCTCAATTAATCGTAATTCAGTCTTTTTCTCATTGGATTGATTGTCTAAGTAAGATTTGGGACAATATTCCTTGAGGTCCAACTAATAATTCTCTTGCAAGACTGACAAATCCAAACCAAATGACTGGGGTAATATCTACTCCGCCTATGGGTGAAATTATCTTTCTAGTTGGGGCTAAAAATACTTCTGTAGGCAGATAGAAAACAAGCCAAAATCCCTTTGTAATATTGACTTGTGGATACCAGGTAAGAACTATCCGAATGAGGAATGACAATGTCCAACTAGCTAACAGCAAACCTGTCAAAAGATGGATATTTGGTAGTGAATTAATTAGAATTGGCGTCACAAAGCTCTAAGTATCTGCACATCTATCGTATAAAAATGCTTTTCATTCGTAAGATTATTGAGCTTTTGCTTTATTAAAGAGCTGGAATGGCTTTTATTTTATCAAACTTTCTTCTAGGTACAGCTGCCTCCAGTGAGGTTGCTACAAATTCAGCTATAGGCATGATTGGTAGTTTTTTAGCTGCCGCAGCTTTAATAGTTGTTCCTGCTGCATCTTTCTTGATTTGGGTTTCGCAGAAAGATGCTCTTGAAAGAAGTCGCTAGGACTAGGCAATTGTTGCTTATTTCTTAGACTGTGTTTAAACGATTAGTTTTACTATTCGTTTAAATGTTATTTCGTGGAGATTTATTTTGGTCAATGCCAGTCTTAATTGGGCCAGCATTGTAGGTATAGCCTTGGCTATTTGTGGCGGAGGCTTGTATTTCTTGCGATCATTTAAGCCAGCTCTTGCTCGCGATTACGATGTTTTTTTTGCTGCAATTGGCTTGCTTTGTGGAGGAATATTATTTTTTCAAGGATGGCGACTTGATCCAATTCTTCAATTTGGTCAGTTTTTGCTTGCAGGAACAACAGTCTTTTTTGCTTATGAAAGTGTTCGACTAAGAGGAATTGCTACTGATCAAGCTAGGCGATCATCTTATTTTGATGATGAATACGAAACTCCACCTTCAAGATCTGCCCCTGGGTTTAGATCTCGTAATGAAGATGATTTGGATCAATTTGAAGAAGCTCAGCCTATTAGTAGAAGGTTTAGAAGTAGGGATGATTTAGACTATTCCTCAGATCGCGATGAATTATATAGTTCTAGAAAAATTGCTCGACCTGCAATTCCAGAAGAGGCAGCTAGTAGAAGAAATAGATTTCAAAGTGATCCTTTAAGTAGGGATAGAATGGAGTCCAGGAGAATGGCAAGATTCTCAAATGCAAGTGTTGACGATGGAAGAGCAAGTAGTGTTAGATCTAATTTTGGAGACAGAAGAAGTATTCGACAAGAGGAGAAAAGAGGCAGTAGACCAAGGGCTAATAATCAAACTTCTAGAATCAATAGGAATGATGGAAATGAAAATCGGAAAAATATTGCAAGAAATGATAATAATTTCGAAGCTTCTTCTAATAGATATTCTTCACCTAAAGGAACACCAATTTCTGGTAAGCCAGAAGATGCTGCTTTTACTTCTCCGTCAGATAAGCGACCAAATAGAAGAAGATCTAGCAAATCAGAATATTCACCAAGGAGAAGGTCTATTGAGAATCAAAATAGAGAACCAAGGTCAAGTAGGCCTAATACAAGAAGATCAAATCCTAGAGACAATACATCTCGGTTTGATGATTGATTGTTTGAATTTTATTTTTTAATTAAGTGGCTTATGGTACCAACCCGGCCCAATGCAAAAAACCCGAATGACTAATAGTCTCTATAATTAATATTGCTGAGAATCCAATCATGGCAAAGCGTCCATTTACTCTTTCTGCATACTCACTCCATCCGAAAGAAGGAATATCATTAGTTGTTGCGCTTGGCGAAGAATCTATATCGTCTATCTCATTTTGGTTTTCATAGTTCTCTTGAGAAGTTTGGTTGTCTGATTCCAATTGAGATGGTTTTGAGTTGTTTGAAGTCATGGTCTTAAATCAGGTTCTGTCAAATTCATAGCTAGAAGAAGGCTGGAGGTTCCATGTTCCATTCCCCTTAAGTTCGAGCACAGACTCATGGAAGTCAATGAGTGTTGGCCGATGTCCAACACTGATGACTGCAAGATCCCTCTTTCTTAAAAGACTATATAAGTGCTCCTCTGTATTTATATCTAAAGCACTTGTTGCTTCATCTAAAACTGCAAATCTTGGTGAATTTAAAAGTAGTCTTCCAAAGGCTAACCTTTGTTGTTCGCCTAAGGAAAGTATTCTTGGCCAATCTTGCTTGATATTTAAATCTGGATAACGAGTTAACAGTGATGAAAGATTCACTTCATTTAGAACTGATTTTAGCTGTTCATCACTAAATTTATTGTTATCTGTTGGGTAGCACAGTTGTTCTCTTAATGAGCCTAAAATCATGTATGGCTTTTGCGGAATAAATAATAGCTCTCCTGTTTTTGGCTTTTCAATTAAACCTTGATCTGGTTGCCATAATCCACTAATCATTCTGAGTAAGGATGTTTTACCGCATCCTGAAGGTCCTACTACCAATAATGAATCAGATCCTGTAATGCTTAAACTTAGATCTTTGATTATAGGTTTTTTAGAATTAGGTGTAAAAAGATCTACGTTATTGATTAGAATAGATAAGTTATTAGTTATCTTGATATTTTCTTCTGTTGGCTTTTGTTGACTAATAGTTTCTACTTTTGATTGGAAACCTTCTAGCCTGGTTATGCCAGCAGTAAATTTTGCAAGCTCATCTATTTGATTGACAATAAAGAATAAAGAATTTTCAACCATATTAAATGCAAAGCCAGCTTGAACAAATTTTCCATAATCTATTTCACCTGCAAAGTATGGTATTCCCATAATTAAGTAAGGAAAGAAAATGCCAGCATAGTTTGTTGAACGCTTCATGGTAAATATTATTGCTTTCCAAATGATTAATAAATTAAAGTTTTTGACTAATACTCCTAATCTTCTCTGATTTTCAATTTTTTCTGGATATTCTCCTGAATAGAATGCAATTGCTTCTGAATTATCTCTTATGTGTACTAATCCATATCGGAAATCTGCTTCATATCTAAGTTGATCGAAGTTTATTTTTATTAACTTTCTACCAGCATAAATCAGGAGAGTGGATGCTAATGCAGCAAAGGTAAATAATGAGAATGTTAATGTCCTGCTAATCGCAAATAAAATAAGAATATTTAATGAAAAGGTTAAAACTGCATCAAAAATTCCAACTGTAAAACCCAGACTTTCTTGTGTAAAAGATCTTGTATCTTCTGAAATCCTTTGATCAGGGTTATCAATATCTGTTGATTGTTCATCATTAGGATTTAATGTGTAGTAAGCTTTATTTGTAAGGTATTGTGAAATTAAACTTTTAGTCAGCCACTCACGCCAGATAATACTTAGCTTTAAAGTAAAAAATATTTGAAAAGACCTTACTGGTAATGCAACTATGAAACAAATAGCATATATTCCCAAGATTCTATAGAAGCCTTCTTCTTGTCTTTGTACAAGAGCATTAGTTAAATCCCTTGCAATAAAACCTATACCAGCATTAATACCATTTACTGTTAAAAGCATTAAAACAATAATACCTAAAAGAGTCCAGTGCAGCCATCTTTTATTTTTTAATTGATGTCTGAAACTGAAGAAACTAGTTGTCCCAATAAAAAACAAACTTGAGAATAGTAATCCCCACCAACTTGACCATATTGATTGAATTGTATTAACTACACCATTCAAATACTTTTCAAATATAATTGGCTGTATTGTTTCTAGTACTTCTATTAAGCCTGTTAATGAAATTAATACTATGCCACCTACACAAAATAGTAGTGAGATTAAAAGCCATATGAAACTCCATCCATTATTTTGATCAATTGGTAGAAAGAAAGGCTGGGCTAATCTTCTTAAACTACTTAGTTGATCGCTAATAGTTTTATTAGGAGAAATGGTTTGATCTGTCATAGCAATATCATAAGTTTATGTGTAAGTAAGGTCCTATTTAATTTATTTTATTCTTAAGGATTAGCAAAGGTTAACTAAAAGCTTCAGACTCTCATAATAGATTGAGGTTTTTCGAGCAGTCATTGTAGATATAAAGCTTTTAAAGGAGTTTAGATAGTATCAAATTTTGGAGGTAAGAGAACCTCATTTAATTAAAATGCCTTAAAACATTTCTTTTCTTGAATTAACCAGGAGGCCAATTTAATTTTCTGCCTCCTATTATATGTATATGAAGGTGAAACACTGTTTGCCCAGCTTCTGCTCCTGTATTAATTACAGTCCGCCAGTCTTCTAGACCTTCTTTTTTGGCAATTTGTGCAGAGATGAGGAGTAGATGTCCAAGCAATTCTTGCTCTTCTGCTCCTACCTCTTTTAAGTTGACAATAGTTTTTTTAGGAATTACAAGAATATGAACTGGGGCTTGCGGTTCTATATCTCTAAATGCAATGCATTTATCATCACTATATATTTCATCACAAGGGATCTCTCCTTTTATAATTCGACTAAAGATTGTTTCTCCAGTCATAATTAGTTGATCTAAGTTTGTTTATTTTCTATTTTAGGCAATTGATTTAGTAATTACCCCTTTAATATTCATTTGAATTATTAACTTAGTATTTAATTATTGGATAGGCATAACGTCTTTGTTATTAAATCCGTTCTCTTTTAACTCTTTCTTCAAATCCTCTAAATTAGTTACTCTATCTACGAAAAGCACTCCATTTAAATGATCCATTTCATGCTGAATACATCTTGCTAGTAATCCATCTGGGTTTAATTTTTTTGGTCTTCCCATTTCATCTCGGAAATTTAATTTAATTGATGATGGTCTAATTACATTCAGGTAAACACCAGGAATGCTTAAGCATCCCTCTTCGTAAGTTTCTATCGAGGCACTATAGCCTGTAATTTCTGGATTAATTAGAATTATTGGCGGTGTAGTCGGATTTTCAATATCTAAATCAATTACTAGTAGTTGTTTATGAATGCCTACTTGTGGGGCTGCCAGTCCAATACCTTTTGCACTATACATACTGTGCAGCATTTTTTTTACCAAGTCTCTAATGTTTGCATCTACTTTGCTAATCCGTTTCGCAGGTTTTCTTAGTACAGAGTTTCCAAGAGTGTGTATCTCAAGTTCTGGCTTTTCAAGTGGATTTTTTGAAATAGCAATAGAAGTCCTTTGCTTTTCTGCATTAATTGCTAGTTGCGAAAAACTTCGTGCCAAGGAGGATTACTATTAACTCAATATCATTTTACCTATTTTAAGAACTAATAGGCGAATGTTCTATTAATTTCAAGGGTATTAGATGTATATGCTCAATTAAGGATATGCCAAAGTTAAATGCAGAAAGTGTATATGGAGACTCTCCTAAGTTAAAAGAACCGAAGTTGATTGATGATTGGGTTCTTTGGTTAGAGCAAAGATCTTATGAATCTGGAAGAACAACTTTGTTAATAAGAAATTGGGGCCAAACTGATTGCTGCCCTCTTGAGTTAACACCTGCTCCATTTAATATAAGAACTAGAATTCATGGATATGGAGGAGGTGCATTTGCAGTTGAACGTTTCCAAGATCAATTGATTTTGGTTTGGGTAGATGACTCAACTGGATGTTTGTGGAAACAATCTTGGATTATATGTAACAATTTACTAGAAAAAAATCTTGTAAATTTAAAAGAATATTCCCCACCAACTTGTATTTCTATAGCAGGTGAATTTCTTTTAGGAGATGGTCTAATTGATATAAAACGAATGCAATGGCTAGGCCTTATGGAGTACAAAGAAAAAGATTTTATAGTAACATTTTCATTATTCAAAGAATTTCAAGAACCTAATATTATTTATGAAGCAAACAGTTTTTTAGGTTACTTCGATTTAAGTCCTGATGGAAATAGATTGGCTTGGTTAGAATGGCAGAAAAAATATATGCCTTGGGATAGAAGTGAACTTTGGATTGGTTATTTGTCAGAGAAAAGTAAATTAATTTCTTATAATATTATTGCAGGAAATCAATCTAATGAAAACATATCAATTTTCCAACCTATCTGGTTTAGTGATCAAAAACTTTTATTTTCTCAAGATGTAACTGGCTGGTGGAATATTAATTATATAGACTTAGATATAAGTAATAACAGAATTATTTCAAGAGATAATTTATATAATATAAATGCAGAATTTGCATTGCCACAATGGGTTGCTGGAATGTCTACTATTGCCATTTCTGACGACAGAATTGTTGCTTTAAGTTGTTATGAATCGAAATGGAAACTTAATATTATTAGTCTAACAGGAGATATTAAGATAATAGATATTCCTTTTGATGATTTATCTTATTTAGAGGCTAGCAAAGGTAGAGCAATTATTATTGCAAGCAACTCTATAGAAGAACCTACATTAATAGAAATAGATTTAATAAAAGAAACTTATAAGAAACAGAAAATTAAAAATAATTTAGTTTTAAAAATAGAAGAATTAAGTATAGCCGAAAGTATTTGGTTCAAAGGATCTAATCAAAATCTTACACATGCCTGGTACTATTCCCCTTCTTGTTCTTCATCTAAGAAAACCCCTCTTTTAGTAAGAATTCATAGTGGGCCAACATCTATGTCATCTAGAAGTTTGGATTTTTATATTCAGTTTTGGACTTCTAGAGGATGGTCGGTTTTAGATGTTAATTATGCTGGCTCTACTGGCTTTGGTAAAAAGTATAGAGATCGACTCAAAGGAGGATGGGGTTATGTCGATGCACTTGATTGTATTTCTGCGGTCAAGGAATTGATTAGTTTAGGAAATGTAGATCAAGATTTAATTGCTATTGAAGGATCTAGTGCTGGAGGCTTGACTACTTTAGCTTGTTTGACTATGTCTAAAATTTTTAAAGTCGCTGCTTGTAAATATCCAGTGACTGATTTGCTTGATATGCACAATAATACTCATAGGTTTGAATCTGGGTATTTAGATTATTTATTAGGAAATTTACCAGAAAACGAAGATAAATATTTTTACCGTTCTCCAATTAATAATATTAATAAAATAAATACTCCACTTATCTTATTTCATGGAGTCAAAGACAATGTAGTTACTATAGATCAGTCTAAAAGAATTTATAATGCCTTAAATGAGAAATTAGTACCTGTTGAATTATATGATTTTAATAATGAAGGACATGGTTTTAAAGATAGAAATGTTAGTATAAAAGTCTTAAAATTAAAAGAATCTTTTTTTTATAGGCATTTAGGAATTCGCTTTTAAGAAGGTAATGGCTGAGATAAGTTCATTTATGAAAAAATCAATTTCTTCTGTTGTAGATGTAAAACTAAGACTTACTCTAGCTGTAGATGTGAGATTATAATGCTTATGAAGTGGCTGGCAACAATGATGGCCACTTCTTATGCAAATATTCTTTGAATCTAATAATTCAGCTATATCATTCGAGTGAATTCCTTTTATATAAAAAGTAGCTAACGCAGCCCTATTATATTGTTGCTTTGGAGATGGCCCCAGAATATTTATATCGTTAATATTTTTAAGCTTTTCGAATAGGTATTTGGTAAGTTCTTTTTCATATATTTGTATTTTATCTAAACCAATTGATTGAAGATAATTAATAGCAGCGGCCATACCAATTGCTTCTCCAATTGCGGGAGTACCAGCTTCAAATTTAAATGGTAAGTCTGCCCAACTGCTTTCATATAGAGAAACATCTTGAATCATTTCACCTCCCCCTAAAAAAGGAGGCATTTTTTCTAAAATTTGTTCTCGTGCCCATAGAAAACCACAGCCTGTAGGACCACATATTTTGTGTGAAGAACCTGCCAGAAAATCAATATTTAATAAATTTACATTAATTGATTGATGAGCAAGACTTTGACATGCATCCAATAGAACTAAGGCTCCAGCATTATGTGCAATTTCAGAGATTTTCTTAATTGGATTACAAGTGCCTAATGTATTACTTATATGTAAAAGACTTACTAGCTTAGTCTTTTCATTTATTTTATTAGATAAGTCTTGCATATCTAATTCACCATCCTCTGTAATACCTACATATTTAATTTTGCACCCTTTACGTTTTGCTAGTAGTTGCCATGGTACTAAATTGCTATGGTGTTCCATTAAAGTAAGTACAATTTCATCATTTTCTTTTAATTCGGAATTGCCCCAAGAATAAGCAACTAAATTTATTGCCTCAGTTGCATTTCTAGTAAAAATTATTTCTTTGGAGGATTTAGCACATATAAATTCTGATGTTATTGTTCTAGCATTTTCAAATTCTTCAGTTGCTTTAGCGCTGAGTTGATGTGCACCTCTATGAACATTGGCATTCTCATATTTATAGTAATTAGATAATTTATTGATTACTTGAATTGGTTTTTGGCTTGTTGCGGCATGGTCCAGGTAAATTAATTTATTTGCCTTTTCTGATTGGTTTGAGAAAAGTGGAAAATCTTTTCTTGTTTGATTAGCTAAAGTATTTAATTGGTTCATGTTTATGTGGATTTCTCCAAATATTTCGATAGATATGAACAATCATTATTTTTTAATTCTAATTGATCAGTTATTTCTTTACAGAATCCTTTAATCAATAATGAATTAGAATCATCTTTATTAAGCCCCCTACTTTTAAGATAAAATATTTGATCTTCATCTAATTGGCAAATTGTTGCGCCATGATTACATTTCACATCATCAGCAATAATTTTTAGCTTAGGGGTTGTATTTATTCTTCCTTTTGACGATAAAAGTAGATTCTTGCTTAGTTGTGATGCATTAGTTCGTTGAGCAATTTGAGGAACCTCAATTAATCCATTAAAAATATAATGAGAGTTATTATCTATAATGGCCTTATTTAACTGATTTAAAGAACCATTCGGACCTTTAAACTTGACTACAGTATGTGTTGCTAATTCTTGATTTCCTTTAGCAATTGAAAGACTTTTTATTGTTGTTTTAGCATTTCCTTTAAGCTGTAAAATTCTTTTCTCTAATCTACTTAAGTACCATCCTTCTTGAAAAGAAATTAAGGAATAGTTGCTCTTAACTTCTTGCTTAACCTCAATATTGGCTAACAAGCTTGATGATTCTTTTCCTATCGCTATAATATTATGATTAACTATTGCGTTCTCCTTAAGATAAATCTCAATCAAATGACTATGAGCTGATAATAATGATCCTTCTATGATTTGCAATATATTTAGCTTTGAATCTTTTTCAACGATGATGATAATTTTTGTTGGATTTAACTCTTTTTCTAAATTAGAAATATTTAATTCAAGTGAGATGATATCCTCACTATTTATACTCAATCCAAGTATACTAGTATTTACGGCACTATTTAATGTATTGAGTAAGTTATTTTCATCCCCTTCAGGGGTTATGCTCTGCGAATAATATTGATAAACCTCATGTTCTTCTAGTATTTTTATGCCTTTGGGTAGGTTGTTTAGGTTTAGTATTTCTTGACAGTTTATTTTGATATTTTGTGATTGCTTTTTATTATTTATAGGAAGATTAAATATGCTTTTGAAACGGTTCAAATTTGTAATTCGCCATTCTTCTGAAGCTTTGTGAGGTAAACCATTCTCTTTCAGC
>QCPC01000009.1 GCA_003212695.1 Prochlorococcus sp. AG-436-C13
AGGGTAATGATCTTTCCTTGAATACTTATGATTTGCTAAGTAAAGAAGCACGGTTTAACTTTATTGGTAATTGTGAAGGAAGGGATGTACTTTCCGGTGATTTTGATGTTGTTGTCTGTGATGGTTTTACAGGTAATGTCTTATTGAAGTTCCTTGAGTCAGTTGGAAGTGTTTTATTAGATGTTTTGCGGGCAGAATTACCAAGAGGAAGACGTGGCAAAGTTGGTTCTGCATTTTTAAGAAGTAATCTAAAAAGGATAAAGAAGCGTTTGGACCATGCTGAGCATGGTGGAGCTCTTTTGCTGGGTGTTAATGGTATTTGTGTAATTGGTCATGGTAGTAGCAAAGCTTTGTCTGTTGTAAGTGCGCTTCGAATTGCTCATTCCGCAGCTAGTCACGGAGTGATGGAAGATCTTGCAGAGCTTCAAAGTCCTAAAGCATTAACTTAGATGAGTCGCATTGTCTTAGTCTGGATAGCAATGACTGCTATTTTCTAAAGCTTTTTCTTTGACTGGATATTCTAAAACGGGATTCGGAGTGTCTTTAATAGGCAGCGGAAGTGCTACTCCAGCACAGAAGGTTACTAATGACCAGCTTGCTTTATTGGTAGAAACTAATGATGAATGGGTTACTTCAAGAACTGGTATTAGACAAAGAAGAATAATTGGTCCAGATGAATCCATTGCAGAATTATCTTTTAAGGCTGCTCACTCAGCTTTGAAAATGGCTAATTGGGAACCTGAAAGTGTTGATTTGATTTTACTAGCTACTTCTACTCCAGATGATTTATTTGGTATGGCTCCAAAAGTTCAATCTAAACTGGGTGCCAAACATGCAGTAGCTTTTGACCTCACTGCTGCTTGCAGCGGTTTTTTATTTGCTTTAGTTACAGCCTCACAGTATTTACAAAATGGTTCTTATAAAAGAGCATTAATCATTGGATCAGATCAATTAAGTGGATGGATGGATTGGACAGATAGGCGTAGCTGTGTCCTTTTTGGAGATGGTGCAGGTGCACTAGCTATAGAAGCAACATCAAAAGAGAAAGAATCTTTTATTGGGTTTGAGCTTAGATCGGATGGTAGTCGTGGAGATTGTCTGAACTTGTCTGAGAAGAGAAATTTTGTCCCGTTGATTGATTCTTTTCAAACTCAAAAAGGTGGTTTTAATACTATTCAGATGAATGGTCAAGAGGTTTATAAATTTGCAGTAAGAGAAGTACCATCTCTTCTTCAAAACGTTTTTGATAAATATGCGATTAGCCCTGATTCCTTAGATTGGCTTTTATTGCATCAAGCTAATCAAAGAATTCTTAATGCAGTTGCAAATCGTTTTTCTATTCCTCCGGAGAAGGTTCTAAGTAATCTTGCTTGCTATGGCAATACCTCAGCTGCAACTATCCCTATAATGCTCGATGAAGCTGTTAGGGATGGAAGAATTAAAGCTGGTCATTTAATAGCAACTAGTGGCTTTGGCGCTGGACTTAGTTGGGGAGTTGCTTTATTTAGATGGAATGGGCCATTCTAGGGTTGGTGTTATTGATTTAAATTGCTATGACGATTGCCTGGGCTTTTCCTGGACAAGGATCACAAAAAGTAGGAATGGCTGATGCAGTTCTTTCTCTTAAAGGAGCCATTAAGAGATTTGAATTGGCATCAGAAATTTTAGGAAGAGATTTGTTGACTATCTGTAGAGGAATTGATGACTCTAGTAATGCATTAGAAGATTTGAACGATACTCGCAATACCCAGTTAGCAATGTTTGTTGTTGAGTCATTATTGATAGATGATTTAAAAAACCAAGGACGTAAGCCTGCTTTTGTTGCTGGTCATAGCTTGGGAGAATTTGTTGCTCTTTATGCAGCAGAGGTATTTGATTCCAAAACAGCTTTGCTTTTATTAAAGGATCGCTCGGAGTTAATGGCTGGTTCTGGAGGAGGCGCAATGACAGCTGTATTAGGTTTTGATAGGAAGGAACTTGAGGAATTGGTAGAAACTACCGAAGGGGTAGTTATTGCAAATGACAATAGTGCTGATCAAGTTGTTTTATCTGGTTCTTCTACTTCTGTGGATTTAGTTTCTGGGAAACTAACTTGCAAAAGAATAGTTCCATTAAAGGTTTCTGGTGCGTTTCATTCCCCTTTTATGGAAAATGCTGCAAAGTCTTTTTCTTTAAAATTAGAAAATGTATCTTTTTCAGATGGAATATTTCCTGTTTTAAGTAACTCAGATCCCACTCCTTGTATTGATGGAAAATTATTAAAACAAAGACTGAAGAATCAAATGACATCAGGTGTTCGATGGAGAGAAACTATGAAAAATTTAGAGAAAGAGGGTATAACAACTTTTGTTGAGATTGGACCAGGGAAGGTTCTTAGTGGTCTTGCAAAACGTTCAATTAAAGGTATTACTCTTAGTCAACTATCCTCTGCATCTGATTTAGGACACTAAATTTGAAAAAAACTATTTCTTCTGGTTCTCCAAAACCAAGTTTTGTTTATCTATGTGTAAGTTATTTATTGGTTTTCCCCATTTATAGAATTTTATTTAGAGGCCGTACTTTTGGTAATCAGAATGTACCTAAGAAAGGTTCTTTAGTTGTTGTAGCCAATCATGGTTCTCATTTAGATCCTCCTTTTTTAGGTCATGCTTTAAGTAGGCCGGTAGCATTTATGGCGAAAGCAGAACTTTTTTCTATACCAATTATTTCTTTTGTTATTAGCGCATGTGGAGCATATCCTGTTAGTAGAGGTGCCAGTGATAGAGAGGCTATTAGAGTCGCTACTGCGCGATTGAAAGAAGGATGTGCGACAGGAGTTTTTTTAGATGGTACAAGGCAGGAAAATGGTCGAGTTAATGCTCCTATGGCTGGTGCTGCTTTGTTGGCTGCAAGGACAGGCTCTCAAATTCTTCCAGTTGCAATCATTAATAGTCATAAAGCTCTTCGGAAAGGATTTTCTTTCCCTAGACTTGTGCCAATTCACATAAGAATAGGAAAGCCAATATCACCTCCCAAAAGTAGAAGGAAAATTGATTTGGAGGAAACAACTAGTCGTCTAAAATCATGTATTAATTTAATGATTGATAAGGGCTTAGTAAAATAATTCAATTTGATAAATATTTAATTAGTATTCCATACTCTAAAGACAATCTCCTTTAGATCATTTCCAGTAATTACCCATGCAATTGATCTTATAATATCGATATTTCTTTTATTATTACTTTCTCTAATACAATTTGATGTACATGGAATAGAAACGCTTGTTATTTTTATCCCTCGACTGCCAGCAATTATTTCACCTACAGGCTTTGCCCTATTAATATGATAATCACTTGTAATTAATAATAGGTGAGTTACATCTTCTTCCTTAAGTTCATCAATTAGGGAAGTGAAATTTGTGAATGTATCGACGGCTCTATAATCCTTTCTTATTAAATAAGAAGACATGCCTTTATTTTCTATTAACCAGTTGGAATATTCTGGATTACTACCTCCACTAATTAACAATGGTAGATCTAATTGTTTAGCGATTTCCATTCCTGCTATTTCTCTGTCAATATCGCCTCCAAGCACAAAAACTAACTCAGGAAGTTTATTGTTTAGAATTACCTGCATCAAAGGTAAGAAAGTCCTAAAAAGTATTACCCAAAATACAAATAATAAGAAGATATTCCTAATTATCTTCATCTATTATATTTAACAGGTGAAGTTGGATAGATTGGGAATATATCCTTCCAGCTACTTATTTTTCTTTGCTTATAAAAACTTAAACTTATTTCTAAAAGTCTAAGTACATCTTGTTGGACATTATCTCTTGCATATAATTGAGGCTTGATTTCAGCATTTATATCCAAAAGTATTGGTGAAACAAGTTCTTTGGCCTCTAATATATTATTTAATTGTCTTTTGTTAATTATTTTATATTTGCCTCCAATTAAACCTTTACGCTTTAAAGATTTTATAATCCAAAATGTTTCATCTATTTCTGAATCTTTGGCTTCGTTCAATAGTCTTGGAACCATTAATTCAAAGCTACTAATTCCATCTACCTGGCAATTTATTTGTTGTCCAATTGTTCTAGCAAAGACTATTGTTGTTCTGGTCCCGGTATATCCACCAGGTCCCGTTGCAACTGCAATTCTTATTATTTTTGACCAAAACTTCGCAGGTAGAAGTTGCTCTATACATTTAAATAGTTGACTTGATAGGTCCTTTCCTATAGGGAAGATGGCGCTGTTAATATATTCTTTATTATCATTTAATTGTATTAAACCTATTCCAAACTGGTCTGATGAACTATGAAGTGCCAATATAAACTTGGAATCTTTAGAAAAGTTTTTCGAATCTGTATTTGGCTTCATCTAGGCACCTTTTCATTTGGTCGTAACCTGAGCCATCTACCATCGTCAAGAGAAAAGCTTTGGCAAGCCTGAACATCCCATTCGATTGATGTGTTACCTTTTTCTTCTTCTAACAAGCTGACATGGATAATTGGTTCTTTTGGGTCAAAATCAGGTCTTAAGTTCAGATGTTTGACTCCATGTTGTTTTTCAACTGTGTGATAGGCCTTGCAACGGTCTACCCATTTGCAGTCAACACAGATACACATGTCTTTTTCCTCTGTGATACCAACTACTTTGTTTGAGAGTAATAATTACTCTTTATTAGCATTAAAGCTTTTAAAGAATCTTAAGCCTGATAAATGGCCAATAGAAATCGATGATTTTCCATTAGATACTGCTTTAGTTGGTGGGGCTGTGAGGGATGGATTACTTGATAAGCATAATTCTATTACTGATCTTGATTTTGTTGTAACTAAGAATGCTATTAAAACTTGTAAATATTTTGCTCAAAAATATGGAGGGACCGTCGTAGAACTAGATCCAAAAAGAGATATTGGACGATATGTGATTAGTGATTGGAAGATAGATATTGCCAGTCAAATTGGTAAGAATTTGGAAGAAGATTTATTAAGAAGAGATTTTTCAATAAATTCAATTGCCTTGAAATTAATTCCTAATCCTTGCTTAATCGATCCTTCAGGAGGTCTACAGGATTTAAGAAAAAAAAAGCTAGTAGCAATTTCTGAACAGAATTTAATTGATGACCCCTTAAGAATTCTTCGTGGATTCAGATTTATGTCTGAATTAAATTTTGCAATAGATCAGCAAACTCTATATTTTTTTACACAAAATTCGAACTTATTAAATAAAGTTGCTTCTGAACGCATAAAAGTAGAGATAGAAAGGCTATTAGAAGGAGATTCATTTGATGATGTCATTCCTCTTTTGTTGAAAATCAAGCTTTTAGAGGCTTGGGAAGAAAAAACAAATAAATATAAATTTAATTTCAGATCTTTAAATAATGTTTCTTCTTTCCGAGCTAGCGAGTTAAAGCTTGCTTTGCCTTTGATCAGATTAACGAACTTGCTAAGTGAAGAAGGATTGATGAAGTTAGGCTTTAGTCGAAAAACCATAAGAAATTGCAATCTTCTTAAGAAATGGCAGAACAGAAATGTTTTAATTTCATCTAACAGTCTTAATGAAGGTGAAAGATTAAAGTTACATATTGAGCTGGAAAAGCTTTTACCAGCTTTGATTTTAACTCTTCCACCTAAGGAGCAAAAAATCTGGTTGAATCGTTGGAGAAATCCTTATGATCCACTTTTTCACCCTTACTCTCCACTTGATGGAAGCACTTTACAAAAACTTCTTAAAGAAACTCAGGGCCCTTGGATAGGACAGCTAATGCATCATTTATGTAAGGAAAGAGCCTTTGGTCGCTTACAAAACAGATCAGAAGCTATTACATTTGCACGTTACTGGTGGCAACATAATCAACCTTTTTGTGATTAACTACACATAAGGAAGTTAATTTTCTAATTGATGCGTTTCCTTCCCCTTACCTTTTTTGTTTTATGAGCGTTCGTCTTTACATCGGTAATTTGCCGCAAAATTTAAACATTAAGGAGTTAGAAGAACTCTTTTCATCAATTGGTAAAGGAATACGCTTTAAAGCTGTCCTAGATAGAGAAACAAAGGCATGTAGAGGATTTGGCTTTGCCAATATAAATGATGAGAAGCTTGCAGATGAAGTAATTGAAAAACTTAATAGATATGACTTCAAAGGTAGTAATTTAAGGGTTGAACGCTCCGAACGTAAAGAATCAAATTCTGGTTCAGGTAGAAGGAATAATTCTTCAGGCAATTCAAAAGGAAAAAATGTAAATCGTAAAGATGTTAAGAAGGTGGTACATAGCGACGCTCCTAGCAAAGATGGACCAGATCCTAGATGGGCTGGAGAACTATCTAAACTTAAGGAACTTCTTGCTAATCAGAAAACGCCTGTATAAACAATTTTGCTGAATTTAGCTTATAAAGAGTTGATTATTATTTTGTTCTAGATATTAAATAACTAATTGGAAGTTCTAGAAATTTCATGAATCTGCTTACATATGCTCTGTTATTAAAAACATCATAATCAAGTCTTTCTATTGAGTTTAGGATGCCTCTATAAAGCCTTAAGGATGTCCATACTGGCCATCTTGCATCTGCAGAAAGCCATCTAACTCCTTCTTCTGAGATCTCAAACCATTCCCTAGCTCTTGTAAGCTGAAACGCCATAAGTTCTTTCCATTGAGGATTTATCTTTCCTTGCAAAAGATCATCTTCAGAGTATCCAAATTTGATTAGATCTTCTTGCGGCAGATATATGCGTCCTCTTGATCTGTCTTCGCCTACATCTCTTAAAATATTAGTTAGTTGGTTTGCAATGCCAAGTGCAACAGCTGCTTTTGATGGGTCAGGAGATTTACTCCACGGTGCATTTGTATAAGCAGGGTCAATACCCATAACATTTTGTGTCATAAGTCCCACTGTTCCAGCAACCCTATAGCAATAAAGTTCCAATTCTTTAAAAGTTGAGTACCTTGTTTTATCTAGGTCCATTCTTTGACCTTCAATCATGTCAAGATATGGCTGAATTGATTGAGGGAATTTTTTTATAGTGTCTGACATAACACTATCGAGCTCATCTTTTACTTCCCCTTTGAAAATATCTTTTGTTCGCACTTCCCATGCATCAAGACGATCAGATAATTCCGCTTTTGACTTTTTTTGAGCTTCCTCACTATCCATTAGCTCATCCGTACGTCTGCACCATACGTATATTGCCCATATAGCTTTACGTTTGATTGGGGGTAAAAGAAGTGTGCCTAAGTAAAATGTTTTCGCCCACTTTGCGGTCTCCTGTCTGCATATTTCATAGGCATTATCTAGGGTCAATAAAGGGGGTTTATTCATTATGTTGATTCTAAGGACCAAGGTTAATGCTCAGATTTAATGAGCATTGTCTTTATTGTCTTTGGATAGTCTCTGCTTAGAGTGGTTAATTTTATCAGCACATAGTTTTCCGCTAAGTACTGCTCCTTCCATAGAGGCTAAATATCTTTGCATGGTGTAATCACCAGTAAGGAAAAAATTGTTTATGGGAGTCTCTTGATCAGGTCTTAATTCTTGACATCCAGGAATCGATTTGTAGACAGAAAGTGGAGTTTTTACAACTTTGTACTTTCTTAAAGTCGCCTGATTATTTCCAGTAAAATGTGCTGGAAAAAGTTTCTTAAGTTCATTAATCGTTGCTTGGATAATATCTTCATCACTTCTGCTGATCCAATCTTTTGCAGGTGCAAAAACAAGTTCTAACATTGATCTATCAGGATCTTCATACTCTTTACAGGTAATACTCATATCTGCATATACACTAAGTAGAGAGGAGCGACTGAATAAGAGATGATCTATATCTGTAAGTTTCTTGTCAAACCAAAGATGTATATTTATTACTGGAACACCTTTTAGACCATCTAATTTCTTAAATGAATCCATCTGTGACCATGACTTAGGTAAAAGTAATTTAAATAAATCTACTGGCAATGCACTAACATATGCATCGGCTATTATTTCCTCATTATTCTCTTCTTCTGTATTACCAATACTGAAACTTTTAACGCTTGAGTCTTCATTAAGATTGATTTTCCTAAGTGGTTTATTTAGATGAACTTCTCCACCAAGTGCTTTGATATGATCAACAATTGGTTGGCACAATCTCTCTGGAGGTGCTCCATCAAGAAAAGCCATTTTAGAACCATTTTTCTCTTGTAAAAATCTATTTAAGGCAGTTAGTATTACCGTTGAAGAAATTTCATCTGGGTTTATAAAGTTAAGCGCTTTACTCATAGCTATAAAAACTTCTTTATTAACTCTTTCAGGAATATTTTGTTTTTTTAGCCATTCACTCCAAGACATGTTGTCGCATTCTTCTACATATTCTTGTCCGCGTAGCATTGCAGGGATAAGACCAATGCCAAAAGATATCTTTTCTGACCAATTGAGCATATCGTTATTTTTTAATATTGCTGCTATTCCATTCACTGGAGCGGGTAGATCAGGGAAATCAAAACGACTATAAGTGCCAGGTTCTTCTGGTTGATTGAAAATCATTGAATGACTTTTCCATTGAAGTCTGTCTTGAATTCCTAATTCTTTAAAGAGTTGCAGCATATTTGGATATGCCCCAAAAAATATATGAAGTCCTGTTTCATACCAGTCTCCATCTTCGTCTTTCCAGGCTGCTACTTTGCCCCCGAGGACATCTCGGGCTTCAAATAGGATAGGTGTGTGCCCTTGGTCAGCCAAGTATTTTGCACATGTCAGGCCTGCTAGACCTGCTCCAGCAATGGCAACGCGCATACATTTTTCTTAGATTAAAAGCAACTCTAGTTATAAAAGGCACCTAATATTTCTATATATTCATTTATTTATTTTCAATTTTTATTTTAAAGGTTTTTATGACAGATGCTCTTCTTAAATGCACCACTAGGCATATACGTATTTTTACAGCTGTATGTAATGACGATAATTTGGTTGAGGATAATGATCATTTGACACTTGATTTAGATCCAGATAATGAGTTTGTATGGGATGAGGCATCAATTAAAAAAATTCAAACGCGATTTGGTGAATTAGTTCAATATCAGTCTGGCAAGGAATTAAGTGATTACACCCTGAGAAAAATTGGATCAGAGTTAGAATCTTATATTCGTATTATGCTTCAGGCTGGTGAATTAAGTTATAACCCAGACTGTAGAGTTTTAAATTATTCAATGGGTCTTCCTAGGACACCAGATTTATTGTGAGCAGACCACCCTATCGAAGAAATAGGAGATCTAGGTCAACTAATCCCAGAAGGGATAGAGATGGTGAGCCCAGATACAGTCCTGGCAGGGAAAATAATTTTAATAAGGGTTCATATGCTAATTCTTATGGCTCTCCTTCTCAAAATCTTTTAACAAGTAAGGATGGCATGAATTTCAATACGGCTTCAATTGCCGTTATTGCAGGTGTTTTAGTATTAGGAGTAGGAATTGGAAGTGCCATTACAAGTACATCCTCTGGTGGTGAGGGAAATATAGCTAGTCAACAGCAATTGGATATGGCAGTTCCAGATCCTGAATTTTGCAGACAATGGGGCGCCAGTGCTTTTGTTATTGATATTGAAATGTATACAACACTAAATCCTTCTACTAGTTTTGTTACCCAACCAGCTTTACAGCCTGGTTGTGTAATAAGAAGAGAAAATTGGTCTCTTCTTCAAAAGCAGGGGGCTATTAGTAATGAAGATGTTAGACAATGTAAGCAACGTATGAATACATTTGCCTATATAGGTTCCATTAGAGATAATCCAATAGTGAAATGTGTTTATCAAGCTGATATTGAGGACAATAAATTCCTTATTAAGGGTGTTGAAGATGAAGGTATTCGCTTTAATCAAGAGGCTGTTCAGTTTTAAATTTTTCTTTTCTACTTATTCTTGGTTTTAGATAATGGGCTATCAGCACTAGCAAATATTGGAAGTATCTCATTGGTAAATGCGACTGCCGCTCTTGATGTATATCGTCCTGGGTTGCTGATTAACTTCAGCTCTCTTTTGACTATTAAATCTTTTATAACAGGCTTATGAACGGTTCCTGCTAATAATTCTCTTTCAATAGATACTACTGGAAGAAAAGCAGCACCTAAGCCAGATTGAACAGCATTTTTTATTGCTTCTAAAGAATTTAATTCCATTTCTATCCTCAGGCGTTGTACTTCTAATCCAGAATTTTTAAGTAATTTATCAACAACTTTACGAGTTGTTGATTGAGAATCAAGCGTAACAAAATCCAGTCGGTATAAATCTTCTTTTGTAAGTCCTTTTAGTCTTGCTAGAGGATGTTTTTGTGAAAGTATTAGAGCTAATTCATCGTTTGCGTAAGGTGTGATTTCAAGCAAGTTTTCAAGTTCTGAAGGTAATTGACCACCAATTATTGCTAGATCAACTTGACCATTTGCCACACTCCATCCAGTACGACGAGTGCTATGTACTTGAAGTTGTACTGATACATCAGGAAACTTTTGTCTAAACATTCCAATCATTCGAGGCATTAGATATGTTCCTGTGGTTTGACTTGCACCAATAATTAAAGTACCGCCCTTTAAATTATGTAGATCTTCAATAGCACCGCAGGTTTCATCACAAAGGCTCAGAATTTTTTCACAATAATCAAGTAATAATTTTCCTCCTTCAGTTAGTTGAGCTTTACGTCCACCTCTATCAAATATTGCTATTTCTAATTGTTTTTCAAGATTTTGAACTTGTAAACTAATTGCAGGTTGAGTCACGTAAAGACTCTCTGCAGCTTTCTTGAAGCTACCCTCATGGACAATTGCCTTGAGAATACGAAGTTGATCTAGAGTGAAAGGCAGTTCGGGCATAACAGCTGCCAAAATGGCAGCAAACATTCACATTTGGACACTGTAAGTTAAGTCCTACAAATCTAAAAACCTTTAGAGAAACATCTGCTATCAATGTTTAGAGAAGATATTCATCACAGCAGCATAATTATGCTTCTGCTTCTTTTGTTATTTGCAGTCATTCATAGTGGAGGCGCAGCTTTAAGAGTAAGTGCTGAAAAAGTTTTGGGAGCAAGAGTTTGGAGATTGCTTTTTGCATCTTTCAGTATTCCGATGGCTTTTTTAGTAATTGCTTACTTTTTAGCCCATCGTTACGACGGAGTTCGACTTTGGAATGTTCAGGGTGTTCCTGGAATAATTCAACTTGTTTGGATTGTTACTGCTATCAGTTTTTTGTTTTTGTATCCTGCTACTTACAATCTTCTAGAGATACCTGCTTTGGCTAAACCCAAAGTAAGACTTTATGCAACTGGAATAATAAGAATTAGCAGACATCCTCAAGCAATTGGGCAAATCCTATGGTGCATGGCTCATGGCTTATGGATTGGTAGTAGCTTTATGTTCGTAACTTCTATTGGCTTGATAGGTCATCATCTTTTTGCGGTTTGGCATGGCGATCGCAGGTTAAGTGCAAGATTCGGAGAAGAATTTGAGGAAATTAAAAGAAATACATCAGTGATTCCTTTTATTGCAGTTATTGATGGAAGACAAAAATTGCAATTTAAAGAATTTCTTAGACCTTCGCAGATTGGTATAATCATTGCAGTGGCTACTTTTTGGTGGTCTCACCGTTTTATTTCATTAGGATCAGAATTATTTTTATCTTCCAAGTTCTCAGAACTGTTTGCGTGAAGTGCCTACACTCACAAACATATGAAAAAACCTGATGCAATCGGCAGCTGAAATTGGTTGGTTAATTCCATTACTTCCTCTTTTTGGTGCGCTTGCATCAGGTTTTGGATTAATTGGTTTCAATAAAGGTATGAACCGGTTAAAGAAACCGGTAGCAATAACTTTGCTTTCTTGTGTTGGTATATCTGCTGTTTTGAGTTATGCAGTTCTTTGGGAACAAATTTTAAAACCTCACCCTGTAGAGCATTTATTTGTTTGGGCAAGTGCTGGTGAATTTACTATCCCAATGGGCTATGTAATTGATCCTTTAGGTGCCGTAATGCTTGCATTGGTAACTACCATTGCCCTTTTGGTAATGATTTATTCGCATGGTTATATGGCTCATGATAAGGGGTATGTAAGATTTTTTACATATTTAGCTCTATTTAGTAGTTCCATGTTGGGACTGATAATTAGCCCAAACTTGCTTGAAATATATGTTTTTTGGGAACTCGTTGGAATGTGTTCTTATTTATTAGTCGGTTTTTGGTATGACAGAGATGGTGCAGCACATGCAGCTCAAAAAGCTTTTGTTGTAAATCGAGTTGGAGATTTTGGACTTTTACTTGGAATATTGGGTCTTTTTTGGGCTACAGGAACTTTTGATTTTAATGGGATAGCAGAAGGTCTTTCTGAAGCAATTGATTTAGGCACAGTTCCTGTTTGGGCAGCTTTGGTTCTGTGCTTCCTTGTTTTTATGGGACCTATGGCTAAATCAGCTCAATTTCCATTGCATGTTTGGCTTCCAGATGCCATGGAAGGACCTACCCCTATTTCAGCTTTAATTCATGCAGCAACTATGGTTGCCGCAGGTGTATTTCTAGTTGCAAGGCTTGAACCTTTGTACAGCCAATTCCCTCTAATTAACTTTGTAATAGCAATTTTGGGAACTATTACTTGTTTTATGGGTGCTTCTATAGCTTTAACTCAGATGGATTTAAAGAAAGGTTTGGCATATAGCACTGTCTCTCAACTTGGATACATGATGCTTGCTATGGGTTGTGGTGCTCCTATTGCTGGCATGTTTCATCTCGTGACTCATGCATTTTTCAAGGCAATGCTTTTTCTGGGTTCAGGCTCTGTTATTCATGCGATGGAAGAGGTTGTTGGTCATGAACCCATTCTTGCTCAAGATATGCGCTTGATGGGTGGATTGAGGAAAAAGATGCCTATTACGGCAATTACTTTTTTGATTGGTTGTGTTGCAATTAGTGGAATTCCACCATTGGCTGGTTTTTGGAGTAAGGATGAAATCCTTGGTGAAGCATTTAATACTTTCCCTTTTCTTTGGGCTATTGGTTTTTTAACCGCAGGTATGACCGCTTTTTACATGTTCCGGCTTTATTTTTTGACTTTTGAAGGTGATTTTAGAGGAGATGACGAGGAGGTTAAAAAGTTTTTACTAGCTTCTGCAGGTAAAGAAGAAGAAGAAGAGAGTCATGGATCAGGCGTTATACATGAATCTGCATGGCCTATGACAATACCTTTAATTGCATTGGCTATACCTTCTGTATTAATAGGATTTGTTGGAATACCTTGGAATAGTTTATTTGCTAAATTACTTAATTTGGATGAAGCTATTGAGCTTTCTAAACATTTTAGTTGGGGCGAATTTATTGCTTTAGCTCTAGCATCTGTTGCTATTTCTGTTGCTGGTATCTATATCGCTTTCTTGGCTTATTACAAACGCAAAATCGATATTAGTGTGCTAATTGCTAATAGATTTCCAAAAGTAAACTCATTCTTTTCTAATAAATGGTACTTAGATGATATTAATGAAAAGATTTTTGTTCGTGGCAGTAGAAAAATTGCTCGTGAGGTATTGGAAGTGGATGCAAAAGTTGTAGATGGCGTTGTTAATTTGACTGGTCTTTTGACTTTGGGTAGTGGGGAAGGACTTAAGTATTTTGAAACAGGACGAGCTCAGTTCTATGCTTTGATAGTTTTTGGAGGTGTAATATCTTTGGTTGCCCTTTTTGGGGTTTTAGGAAATTAATAGATTTAAATTGTTTGTTGTGTGTGTCATCCCCTATCGATTAGGTGCGATAGCTTCAAGTATTTCTACACTCAAAAAGTTAAAGGGAAATTATTCCAGTGTTTGACTGCGTGCCAGTATCATTTTGGGCAACTATCTCTGGACAGGTTCCAGAACCTATTTCTGCAAACTTTCCATGGCTAAGTTTTTCTATCCTTTTCCCTATAGCAGGTTCACTTCTAGTACCTTTTATTCCAGATGAAGGAGAAGGGAAACAAGTTAGATGGTATGCATTAGGAATTGCTTTAATAACTTTTTTAATTACTGTAGGTGCTTATTTAAAAGGATATAACCCATCGGAAGAAGGACTTCAGCTATCAGAAAGAGTCTCTTGGCTGCCTGATCTTGGACTCACATGGGCTGTAGGAGCTGATGGGCTTTCAATGCCTTTGATTTTGCTCACTAGTTTTATCACTGCTTTAGCTGTGCTTGCGGCTTGGCCTGTGAGCTTTAAGCCGAAATTATTTTTTTTCTTGATCTTGGCAATGGATGGTGGGCAGATTGCAGTTTTTGCAGTCCAAGATATGCTCCTTTTCTTTTTGGCTTGGGAATTGGAACTTCTACCCGTGTATTTGCTGTTAGCAATATGGGGAGGCAAAAAGAGACAATACGCAGCTACAAAATTCATTATTTATACAGCAGGAAGTTCTTTATTTATTCTCCTGGCTTGCCTAGCTATGGGTTTCTTTGGAACAGGTTCTCCGAACTTTGAATTCGTTCATTTGGCAAATCAAGATTTTGGGTCAGGATTTCAGATGCTTTGTTATGGAGGGCTTCTGATTGCATTTGGAGTAAAGCTTCCAATAGTACCTTTGCATACATGGCTGCCAGATGCTCATGGAGAAGCTACAGCTCCAGTACATATGCTTTTAGCTGGAATCTTATTGAAAATGGGTGGTTATGCACTTTTAAGATTTAATGCGCAATTACTACCTTTGGCCCATGCAAAGTTTGCACCATTATTAATCGTCCTTGGAGTAGTTAATATTATTTACGCAGCTTTGACCTCATTTGCTCAACGCAATCTAAAGAGAAAAATTGCTTATAGCTCTATTAGTCATATGGGCTTTGTTCTTATTGGGATTGGAAGTTTTAGTTCATTAGGCACAAGTGGAGCGATGCTTCAAATGATTAGTCACGGATTAATTGGAGCAAGTTTATTTTTCTTGGTTGGAGCAACTTATGACCGTACTCATACACTTCAATTAAATGAAATGGGAGGTGTCGGTCAAAAAATGAGAATAATGTTTGCTCTTTGGACAGTATGTTCTTTAGCTTCTTTGGCCTTGCCAGGAATGAGTGGATTCGTTTCTGAATTAATGGTTTTTGCAGGATTAGTTACAGATGAAGTTTATACTTTACCTTTTAGAATTGTTATTGCAGGACTTGCCGCCATAGGAGTTATCCTTACCCCAATTTATTTATTATCTATGCTTAGAGAGATATTTTTTGGCAAAGAGAATAAAGAGCTTTTAACCAAAAGAGAACTTGTAGATGCTGAGCCAAGGGAGATTTATATAATTGCTAGTTTGCTTGTTCCAATTATTGGTATAGGTTTATATCCGAGGATTATGACTGAGACGTTTACAGCATCCATAGATGGTTTGGTTTTAAGAGATAAAATTGCAGTTGAGAAAGTTATTTCAATAACAAATAATTCTTTTGAAACAAAGAACTTATCTTTATTAAATAGCTCGGCTCCATCTTTAAATCCATATAGAGCAGGTAGTAATTAATAATCACTTAAAATTTCTAAATTACTATTACTCAACTTAATAATCCAAGGTTTATAAATATTTCTAGATTCAATTTATCCAATTTAGATATTTTGAATATTTCTTTTAAATATTTTTATGGCGTATAGTGCATTGTATCGGTAAATTTAAAAAAGGAGCTTTTTTTCTTTGCCTTTACAAGGGCTCAAAAATACATCAAGTGCTGGTGCTAGGCTTGCTATTCGCATGTTGCAAGACTCAGCTGAAAATGGTGAGATTGATCCTTGGGATATAGATGTTATTACTGTAGTGGATGGCTTTTTAGATCAGCTTAGGCAGAGAATTGATGTTTCTGAAAGAGTTTTATCAACTTCAGGCGGGACTTTTGAGAGAGATTTAGATGATAGTAGTGAAGCTTTTTTGGCAGCATCAGTTTTGGTTGGATTAAAAGCGGAAGTTTTGGAAACAGATACTTTTCCTGTTGAAGATGAATTTGATGATTCTTTTGATCTTCCTTATTCAGAGCAAGGTTGGCTTGATCCTAGGTTAGATATACCTCGCAATCCAGAGAGACATTTGTATCGTCGACCTGTGGCTCCACCTCCTCTGAGAAGAGCAGTTTCTTTGGGAGAGTTAATTGAACAACTTGAATCTATTGCTGAAACCATTGAAGCGGATGAACTTCATAGTCGTAGGAGAAGAAGAGAGAAAAGATTTACTGATAGGCAAATTATTCAACAAGTTGCTTCACTTGCTCATAGGGAGAAGTTACCCGAAACTACAGCTGCTTTAGGGGTGTTTATAAATAATTGTGAGCAAGCATTAAATTGGTTGGATTTTGATTATCTTGTTGATCAATGGTCTGCCATTGCCTCAAATGATTTAGACACAGATAGAGTTGGAGTTTTCTGGGCTTTATTGTTTTTATCTTCTCAAGGCAAGATCGAGCTTAAACAAGAAGGTTTTCTGTATGGGCCAATTAAGTTAAAAAGAATTCTTGCGCCAGGAATGATTGCGCAATTACCATTAAATACTTCTGCAGTGACAGCTTCTTCTCCCGCTGCAGCCTAATAAGTGTTATAAATGTCCTTTATTTGGCCTAATAAGTTGATTATTAAAGCAGGCCTAAGGCGCCTATGAAGGCGATGATACTAGCTGCAGGCAAAGGAACTCGTGTCCAGCCGATTACTCATGTGATTCCAAAGCCGATGATTCCAATACTGCAGAAACCTGTTATGGAATTTCTTTTGGAATTACTTAAAGAGCATGGATTTAAGGAAATAATGGTTAATGTTTCTCATTTAGCCGAAGAAATTGAGAATTATTTCCGAGATGGGCAAAGATTTGGAGTAGAGATTGCCTACAGTTTTGAGGGTCGGATTGAAGATGGTGAACTTGTCGGAGATGCTTTAGGGTCTGCAGGAGGATTGAAAAAGATTCAGGATTTTCAAGAATTTTTTGATGATACTTTTGTAGTGCTTTGTGGAGATGCACTAATAGATGTAGATCTTTCTGAAGCAGTTAAATGGCATAAAGAAAAAGGTGCACTTGCTACATTAATTACTAAAAGTGTTCCAAAAGATCAAGTTATTAGTTATGGGGTTGTTGTTACTGATGAACAAGATCGTGTGAAGGCTTTTCAAGAAAAGCCTTCAATAGACTCTGCACTTAGTAATAATATTAATACAGGTATTTATTTATTTGAACCAGAAATCTTCCAATATATTCCTTCTAATAAACCATTTGATATTGGAGCTGACCTTTTTCCCAAGCTAGTTGAAATAGGAGCTCCTTTCTTTGCACTTTCTATGGATTTTGAATGGGTTGATATAGGTAAAGTCCCTGATTATTGGAAAGCAATTAGGAGCGTTTTATTAGGAGAAGTTCGTCAGGTTGATGTTCCTGGTAAAGAAGTTAAACCAGGTGTATTTGCAGGACTTAATGTTGCGGCTAATTGGGATAAAATTAATATTAAAGGACCTATTTATGTAGGAGGTATGACTAGAATTGAAGATGGAGCAACTATTATCGGTCCTTCTATGATAGGCCCAAGTTGTTGTATTTGTGAGGGAGCTACAATTGACAATTCGATTATTTTTGATTATTCCCGAATTGGGCCTGGAGTTCAACTATTAGAGAAATTAGTTTTTGGAAGATATTGTGTGGACAAAAATGGGGATCACTTTGATTTGCAAGAAGCAGCTCTTGATTGGTTAATTACTGATGCTAGAAGACAAGATTTAGGTGAACCATCCCCTCAACAGAAAGCAATGGCTGAATTATTAGGAACAGATCTTATAAGTTCAGCGAACTGATATTTGCTTTTTGAAGAATCAGTGGGATCTTTTTCTCTGCTTTAACTGCCATGATATGAACTCCTTTTGCTAAATCAATAAATCTTTTAATTTGTTCGGCGGCTATGGATATTCCTTCTGATTCTGGATCCTTAGCTTTTTCTAGTCTATTGAGAATGGATGTTGGTATGTCAGCACCTGGGACTACCTTATTTATAAAATGAGCATTTTTTGCAGATTTTAATAAGAAAACCCCTGCTAGTACAGGCATTTCTAGTGGGGTTGCAATTTCTTTGCAGAATTTTTCAAGAATTTTAGAATCCATTACCATCTGCGTTTGAATGAAATTGGCTCCTGCTTCTTTTTTCCTTTCCAATCTTTTTCTAAGACTATTAAAATTTTTGGAATTTGGATCTGCAGCAGTTCCTGCAAATAATTTTGTTGGCCCATCAGGCAGATATCCCGACACAGGATCTTTCCCTAGATTGAATGAAGTCACTTGCTTTAGTAGTTGAACTGATTCGTAATCATGAACAGGCCTTGAATTGGCTTGATCTCCTGCTCTTACAGGGTCACCAGTAAGACAAAGAATGTTTTTAATTCCTAAAGCATGTGCACCAAGAATTTCGGCCTGTAAGGCAATGCGGTTTTTATCTCTACAGGCAATTTGAAGAATTGGTTCGATCTTGGATTCTAAAAGTAATTTGCAAACAGCCATACTATGCATTCTCATGATGGCTCTACTCCCATCGGTAACATTTATTGCATGTACTAAATTCCTTAAGCTTTTTGCCGCTGAAAGGCTTTTGGAAATGTCACCTCCCCTTGGGGGCATCACCTCTGCAGTAATTGTTGTCTGGTTAGATTCCAGAGATGCTTGCAGAATAGATTTCAAGTTTCTTATTAGATAATTACTATTACTTATCAATCAGCCTAGCCTGCGTAATATGAATTAAACGATTGATATGGAGGGCATGTTTTCAGGGGATTTCTCTAATTCGGTTCAAATGTCTCTTTCTGCAAGAGAAATGGAAATTATTGAGCTAGTTGCAAATGGGTTAACAAATCAAGAGATTGCCCAAAAATTAACTATCAGTAAACGTACTGTGGATAATCATGTGAGCAATATGTTTACAAAAACAGGCTCTAAGAATCGCGTGGCCCTTTTAAACTGGGCTATGGATCATGGGAAAATTTGTCGAGATGGATTCAATTGTTGTTCATTGCCTGATGATGAGTAGGGTTGTTTTTAAGCTTCACAGTTTTTCCCAATACCATGAATGGACTATGTTCAAGTTCCAGAAGAAATTAAATTTTGACGCTCGTTTACTTCCCAAAGAGATATCGGAAAGCTTGCAAGTGAAGCATTGCTAAGATTTCTGATTCCAGTAATCTCCTTGCAACACCAATTTGGAACCTTTATAAAATCTTCTTCAGAATGCATTTCTACTTCAGCAAGAATTAAAGGGTAGTTATTATTTTGGAAACAATCTACAACCCATTCTCCTGGACCATAATCTAAGAGATATCTGTTCTTTATAATTTTCTTTGAAATTGATTTCCACATTGAGAAAGCATCCTTTATAGGAATTGGATAACTAAATTCATTGTTCCTCATTTGGCTTTCTCTTGCTTTTAATGTTATTTCTGAATCTTTATCATCAATAATTCTTATACGAGTAATCCATTCTTCAAAATTTGTAGATAAATATCCTTGTTTAAAGTTTTTCGGTTTTCTTGCAAAAGATTTCCATTCATCCCCTTTTACAATGAATCGTCTCTCAATTTCAATAGCCATTTTTATTATGTTTTAGACTTCCAGCCCAATGAAGTTTTTGTGAAAGGGTTCTGTAGTAAGAAGGATTCTGATCAAGTATTAGCATTTTGGCTTGGTGTGTTGCTTTCTGAATTATGCATCGATCGCTCTCAGTTATAAGAGTGCTACTTACACCATCTTGCCAGATCTTTATACGGTTACTCTTTTCTCCTATACCTATAGGCTTAATAATTAGCTTTGATTCAGAAGGAACTACAATAGGTCTGCTAGATAAACTGATTGGACAAATTGCACTAACAACCATCCCTTCGACACTAGGATGAAGAATAGGACCCCCTGCAGCCATGGAATAGGCAGTAGAGCCAGTTGGAGTTGATACTACGATTCCGTCCCCCCTATAGATATCTACTTCTTCACCATCAATTTCAAGATTGAGCGTGCATGTAGGTGAGATTTCATCACGATATGAACGAAAATAAATATCATTTAAGGCCCAAAATATATTTGAGTTTTCAACACTTTTACCATTAGAATTTATTTTTAATCTTCCTTCTAGCATCATTCTATTTTCAATAGTGAAATTATTATTTTCAATCCTTTCCCATAAATTATGACTTTTTAATAATCCTTTGTCATGAGTTAGAAATCCAAGATTTCCTCCAACATTGAAATTCAAGATTGGTACTTTATATATGGAAAGTTGTCTTGCTGCCCCAAGAACTGTACCATCGCCTCCAAGTACAATAGATAAATCAGGTAATTTACTCTCTTGACTAATTAGTAAAGGTAGTTGGTTTGTGTCCTTTCCTATCTCTGCAATTTTCACTTCTATATTATATTTATTTAGGCTTTCGGTACATTTTAATACTTCTTCTTTAGCAGATTTACTGTTTGATTTATAAATTATCCATACTAAATCTAGCTTCATCTTTTTTGAATTACCATTTTAATAGATTAAAACTTTCCATATCAACTGTAGTTCTATTGCGATAAAGAGAAAGCAATATTGCAAGCCCAACTGCTGCTTCTGCTGCAGCTACAGTAATTACAAAAACTGTAAAGACTTGGCCACGAATAAGATCTCCATCTATATAAGATGAAAATGCCATTAAGTTTATATTGACAGCATTTAGCATTAGCTCGATACTCATCAATACCCGAACCGCATTCCTGCTATTGATTAATCCCCAAACACCTATACAAAACAAAATAGAAGCAGTAAATAAATATGCTTCTAGTGGTATTGGAGCTTGCAAATCATTCATAAGATACTAATTTTATAGTATGTATATATTTAATTGATTATTTATTAGATTGATCAATTAAATATATATCACTTGAATCTCTAATAATATTTTGTTCTTCTGATTCTGCTTGATTTCCCACAATATCTCTTCTTGCTAAGACTATTGCACCAATCATAGCCATTAATAAAAGTACTGATGCTAATTCAAATGGTAGTAGATAATCAGTGAATAAATGCTCACCTATCCTGATTGTTGCTTCTTCTCCAATTGCTTTTGGACCAGGAGTTGACCATTTTGTTGTTATATCAACTCTTAATAATAGTAATAAAAGACCACCGCATACTATTCCAGAAAAAAATCGCCGTATTTTTAACCCTTGAATTGGTTTTAATTCCTCCCTTTTGTTAACTAGCATTATCGCAAAAAGAATGAGAACATTTACAGCACCCACATAAACTAGAATTTGAGCAGCAGCAACAAAACTTGCATTTAAAAGAAGATAAAGGCCTGCTACAGACATAAAAACAGCACCAAGCAAAAAAGCTGAATAAACAATATTATTTAGTAAGACGACTCCTAAGCTCCCCGAAATAATAATAATAGATAGTATAATGAAGCAAACTTGCTCTGTTGCTGAAGCTATACTCACTTGCTGTTTTCTCCAGTATTAGAAATCTTTGAATCATTAATTGGGCGTTTATTTTCTTTATTTATTTTTTCATTGTTTTTCATCCAATCTAAGACTTCTATTGGTAACTTTCCTGCTCTTGATGCACTTTGTGGTGTTTCATGAGGATCCATAACCCCTTTTGGTAAATAACCAAGCTCTTTTAAAGGCATAACAGAAGGATCAGTGGTAACGCTAGTAGGAAGTCTTCCAAGGGCTACATTGTCAAAATTCAAATTATGACGGTCAAAAGAAGAAAGCTCATATTCTTCTGTCATCGAAAGACAATTTGTTGGGCAATATTCAACACAATTGCCGCAAAATATACAGACTCCAAAGTCTATGGAGTAATTGCGTAGTTCTTTCTTTTTGGTTTCTTTATTCATCACCCAATCGACTACAGGCAAATTGATTGGACAGACTCTGACACAGACTTCACAAGCTATACATTTATCAAATTCATAGTGAATTCTTCCTCGGTATCTTTCTGATGGAATTAGTTTCTCATATGGATATTGAACAGTTATAGGCCTTCTCCTCATATGATCAAAAGTTACGCCTAAACCCTGCAATAGGTATTTTCCTGCACTAACTACATTTTTACCGTACAGAGCTACTTGTTGAAAAAAGGTGCCCATTGGAATTTATCTATCAATTTGGTGAGCCTAATAATTTGATATTACAGGTGTTTCTATGGAAATATGTATGTTTACTTTTAAAAATGAATATTGTTTTCAATTGCTGAATTCTTATTTTTCTAGTTACCCACCAAAGGCAATTGGAAAAGCAAGTTTGAGGGCAGCAGTAAATAGCAAATTTACCAAAGCAATTGGGAGTAAGAATTTCCAGCCAAGATCTAGTAATTGATCAATACGAACTCTGGGTGTTGTCCACCTAAGTAATATTGCAAGGAAAACCAGTAGATATGTCTTAAATATAGTCATTATTATTCCTAAAGAAGCAGTTAAAATTTGTATTACAGGGGTATCGATAGATTGGCCAATAATATTCCCAATCCATTCAACTGGTAATGGAAATCCCCAGCCACCTAAATATAAAATTGATACTAATAATGATGATAAAACAAGGTTTATATAACTTCCTAAATAAAACAAGGCAAATTTCATTCCTGCATATTCAGTTTGATATCCTGCAACTAGTTCTTCTTCTGCTTCAGGTAGATCAAATGGAAGTCTTTCACATTCTGCAAGAGCACATATCCAAAAGATTAAGAAACCAACAGGTTGTCTCCAAATGTTCCAGCTTAGAAAACCAATTGTATTTTGCTGGTTAACTATATCAATTGTACTTAAAGAGTTGCTCATCATTACTATTGCTAGTACAGCCAAGGCAAGTGGGATCTCATAACTTATAGATTGTGCTGCTGCTCTTAATCCACCTAAAAGGGAATACTTGTTGTTAGATGCATAACCACTCATTAAAAGTCCAATGGGCTGGATACTACTTAATGCAATCCATAAGAAAATTCCTATACCAACATTACTAATTAGTAGATTTTGACCAAAAGGAATTATTAACCAAGAAAGTATTACAGGGATTAATACTAATACTGGACCTATAGTAAACAGTAAGCCATCAGCTTTTGCAGGTATAACATCTTCTTTCACAAGAAGCTTTAGCCCATCAGCCATCGGCTGTAAAATTCCTAATGCCCCTGCATATTCTGGACCTATTCTTTGTTGAGCAGCAGCTGATATTTTTCTTTCAAGCCAAACAGTTACAAGGACGCCTATTAAGGCTGCACTTAGAACCAATAGCATTGGTAGAGGTAACCAAAGAAGGTGGGCAACATTTTCTGACATCCCCATCCCTTGCAAAAGATGGTTGAAACTCATTTCAAGATCTAATCCTGTATTCACCACTACGCCTAAAACTAATCTAATGGTAGTGAACATTTGGATGAATTACTTAATCTTAATTTAGCTATTTTAGTTCTTAATTCTTTCTTCCAATGCAGCCCAAGTTCTTGTTCTCTCACCTGTATAAATTTGTGTTGGCCTGAAAATCCTATTAGCGCTTAGTTGTTCTCTCCAATGAGCTAGCCAGCCAGCCACTCTAGAAATAGCAAAAATAGGTGTAAATAAGTCTCTTGGAATTCCTAGTTTCCTATATACAAGACCCGAATAAAAGTCAACATTGGGGTATATGCCCTTTGGTCCGAGTAATGGGAAGGCTGCTTCTTCTACTGCTTTGGCTACGTCATACATTTTGTCTTTACCGAATCTTGCAAAAAGATCTTCGGCAAAACCTTGTAATAATGTTGCTCTAGGATCTTTTACTTTATATTCTCGATGTCCAAATCCCATAAGTTTTCTTTTCTTTGCTATTGAATTTTCTAAATAATTTTTTGCTTGCTCAGGAATATTGATTTCCTCAAGCATTGCTATAACATCTTCGTTGGCACCCCCATGCAAAGGACCTGCAAGCGTTCCTACCGCTGATGCAATCACTGCATAGGGATCTGTCAAAGTGCTTGCTGTAACTCTTGCGCTAAAGGTGCTTGCATTCAAACTGTGCTCGGCATGAAGTATTAAACATCTATCAAAAACTCTTGCTGCCAGTGGATCTGGCTCACGTTCAGTAAGCATATAAAGAAAGTTTGATGAATAAGGTAAATCATCTCTGGGTTGAATTGGATCTTGCCCTTTTCTGATTAATTGAAAAGCAGCTACCATTGTTGGGATTTTTGCAATTAACCTCACTACTGCGTCATATATGTATTCTGGATCGTCTATTACTCTTCTGGAATAGAACAAGCCTAGAGATGCAGCACTGGATTGGAGTGCATCCATTGGATGACCTGTCGCAGGGAAACATTTCATCATATCTCTAACTCTGAAGCTTAATCTTCGATGCATTTGAATTGAAGCTTCGAAGTCTCTTAGTTGTTTTGCACTAGGTAGATCTCCCCAAATGAGAAGATAAGTAGTTTCTAAAAAACTACTTTTAGAAGCCAACTCAGCAATTGAATATCCTCTATAAGTAAGCTCGCCTTTCTCTCCATTGATATCGCATATAGAGGATTGAGTTACAGGGACTCCTTCCAATCCAGGCTTTAAAACCATTTGTGCTTCTGCTTCTTTGTTTTTTATGGCTTTTGTCTCCAACGCATAACTACTATTTAATGATAGTTTGGAACGGATATCATTGAACTATTAATTATTTTTCCAAAGCCACAAATTTAATTTATAGAAAGCATCCCATGAAGATGTAATATTGATTTTTCATTTTCTTCTTCTGTCCCAACTGCTATAACTAGGTTTTTGAAATATGATTGTATTGTATTTTTCTCTACTGTCTTAAGTAGAAGCAAAGGTTTCCATTGGTTTAAAATTTTCTTGGCCGAATCACTGCTTAGATATACATGATGAGTAAAATCTCCTGGTAATCTTTGGTTGTTTTCATTTAATTTAATTTTTGATAATATTGGTTGTTCTGAATCATTTTTTTCTTCAATATTAGATATTTGATTTGACCATACAATTTTGTCTGATTCCTGAGAGGATACAACTCCTAGTTTGGTAGATAACTGGTAACTATTTTTGGATTCAATTATACTTGGCTTATACCAAATATTGAAAGTTTTATCCTTATAGTTAAGGGTTGATTCAGTAAAGTCTTTTGCAGTAATTTTTTTACTTATTTCTGTAATATTGGAATTATCAGATGATCCTATTATCCAATCATCTTGATTTTTTGCTAATATTATTGGTCCTGAATCAAGCTCTATTATCTCTTCAACTATTTGTGAATCTAGTTTTTTCAGTGAATTCCGTAAGTAGTAAACTATTGCTTGAGAATATAGATCATTATCATCTGAATTTAGTATTTCTTTGGGTTTGCTAATTATAGCTATATCTCTACTATTCCTAAACTTATAATCCAACATTTCTAATCCAATTAAGCTTTGATTTTCTATTTGATTCACTTTATCTTTTAATTCAAATATACTATCTAAGTAAATGATATTTTGCTTTAACATTATAGAAGCTGCAAAACTATTAGGCTCTATTTTGTCTAATATGAACTTAGGAATCTCAAGTAACTTCTCCATTGCTTCAGGGGAAGCATTTATTAATAATACTCCATCTTCTAATTTTTTGATCATAGTATTCATTTTATTATTTCCTATTTGATTTTTAATTGGATCATCTGAAATATCTATAGCTTGATGTATTAAATCTAACTTTGAGGAAAATAATATAACGTTATCTTCTGTTAATGCAGTTGCAATTTTTGTTTTATCATTAGAGTCTGATATAGAAATCTCTTGATTTTTATATTTTTCTTTAGTTATTTCTGCACCTTTTTCAGATTTTTTTATCCAAAAATCATCTAAGCAGTTCTTAGCATCAATTTTTTCAATTCCTTCTATAGCGAATAACCAATCCTTTTCTTTCTTATTCGAATTAATTATTGCAATACTATAGTTAGAATTAATGCAGCTAGATAAATTATCAGCATAATTAATTCCTGTTAGAGTTATTAATCCATTCCTTAAATCTATTAATTCTTCTCTAAATGTATTATTTGACCTTTTAATTTTTTTTGCTTTTCTAAAATCAGGAATTCCATTCGTTCCAAGATGTAGATTAATTGTTAAATATGAATTATAAGGAATATATTTAGAAGCCGTTGTTAATTCTAGTTTTTGGGGTTCTATTTTTAAGCCAGGTTTGCTATTTTCAGATGGATTCCAGATTTTATAGGTAAATACAAGTAATGTTATCAAAACTATAATGAGACTTATGAAGAAGAGGCGTACTTTCATATTTTAAAAACTTTACTTATGTAATCCTCTTTATAATCGGTTTAGTTTAGGAGTTAACAATAACGAAATGAATCACAAGAACCCTTTGAATATTTCTCCTAAGGAATTAGAAAAATGGTTGGATGAAGATTTATCTAAGCCAATTTTGATTGATGTTAGGGAGAAAGAAGAGCTAGCTATAGCATCATTAAATCAGGAAGTATTGCATTTGCCTTTAAGTGATTACTCCAGTTGGATTGATAGCTATGCTGAAAAGTTGTCTTTTGATGAGCGACTGGTTGTAATTTGTCATTCAGGTATCCGCAGCTGGAATTTTGCAATTTGGTTGCTAGAACAAGATTCTCGTTATCAAGTTTGGAATCTTAAAGGTGGCATAGATGCTTGGAGTCAAGATGTTGATAATTTAGTACCTAGGTATTAAATTTAAACTTAATTGTTTGAGGTCAGTCTTTCTGCAACTGTGTTTACATCTTTATCGCCTCGTCCTGAACAATTAATAACAAGCTCAGTTCCACGAGAGAGAGTTGGGCATAATTTTTCTAGATATGCAAATGCATGGGCTGTTTCTAGTGCGGGAATAATTCCTTCTTTTTGACTTACAAGTTGCAGTGCATTTAGTGCCTCTTTATCTGTTACAGCTACATATTCAGCTCTACCAATTTCTTTTAAATAACTGTGTTCAGGACCTACTCCTGGATAATCAAGACCTGCGCTAATTGAATGAGCTTCTTGAACTTGTCCATTTGAATCTTGAAGAAGGAAACTCATTGCGCCATGAAGAACTCCTACCCTACCTTCTGTAAGAGTTGCTGCATGTCTATCTGTATGGACACCATCTCCAGCAGCTTCAACACCAATCATTCGTACTGATCTATCTTCTACAAAAGGATGAAATAATCCCATTGCATTAGAACCACCGCCAACACAGGCTAAGAGTAAATCAGGAGATCTTCCAAAGGCTTCATTGCATTGGACTTTAGTTTCTTCACCAATTACTGCATGAAAATCTCTTACAAGCATTGGGTAAGGATGAGGGCCAGCTACTGAACCAAGAATGTAATGAGTTGACTCGACATTTGTTACCCAATCTCTTATTGCTTCGCTGGTTGCATCTTTAAGTGTGGCAGTTCCAGCTGTTACAGGGTGCACTTCTGCGCCAAGTAATTTCATACGAAATACATTTAATTCTTGTCTTTTCATGTCTTCTTTTCCCATGTAAATTACACAATGAAGTCCAAATCGTGCGCATACTGTTGCTGTTGCTACTCCATGCTGCCCTGCTCCAGTTTCAGCAATGATACGCTTTTTGCCCATTCTTAAAGCCAAAAGAGCTTGACCTAATGCATTATTGATTTTGTGAGCTCCTGTGTGATTTAGATCTTCTCTTTTTAACCATATTCTTGCTCCTCCTTTTTTCCCTTGAAAATGCTCGCTAAGTCTTTTTGCTTCGTATAAAGGCGTTGCTCGTCCTACGTAAGTTTTCAATAATTTAGATAATTCGTTTTTAAATATTTCATCTTTCCAAGCGCTTTCTGCTGCTTTTTCTAGTTCAGTGAGTGCTGGTATAAGAGTTTCCGGCACATATTGACCACCATATTTTCCGAATCGTCCAAAGGTTGTTGGACGAGAATTGATAGATAGATCGTTATCTTTTGGCTGAGAAGGAATTTTGCTTGTCACCTTTTAAAGGAGAGAGATATTTTGTAGATTAGAGATTTAGACAAAATGCCTAAAGGAAGTTGGACAGAATTTGATAATTCTCCTAGTGATAATACTTCGGAAAGTGTTGAAATTGATCAACTTAAGGTTGATAGGTCAGTAAGAGTTCAAAAAACACGGGCAGGCAAGTCTGGTAAGACAGTAACTGTCATTACAGGGACCCATTTGAATTATTTAGAGTCAAAAAGTCTTTTAAAATTACTAAAAATCAATTGTGGTACTGGAGGAACACTAAAAGGAGGAATAATTGAATTACAGGGAGATCAGGTTGATGCAGTAATAAATGTTTTGCTTAAAGAAGGATTCAGTCCAAAAAAAGCTGGTGGATAATAAATATTTATTTTGCTCCAATCACATGCAAAAATTGGTGTAGAAATATTTAATATCACTAAAATTCAAATGGCTTCAAAAGCTTCAAATATTGTTTGGCATAAAGCATCTGTTGATCGTGAATCAATTTCTGATCAAAAAGGACATAAGAGTGTCATTATTTGGTTTACGGGTCTTTCAGGTTCAGGGAAAAGCACGTTAGCTAATGCTTTGAATTTTGCTTTGTTTAACAAAGGTTTATCAACTTTTCTTTTAGATGGAGATAACATTCGCCACGGATTGTGTAAAGATCTGGGTTTTTCTAATGCAGATAGAGAAGAAAATATTCGTCGTATTGGAGAGGTTTCGAAACTTTTTCTGGATGCAGGTGTTATTGTCCTGACTGCATTTGTCTCTCCTTTTAGGAGTGATCGAGAAAAAGCTCGTAGTTTGGTAAACAAAAATGATTTTCTAGAGGTTTATTGCGCAGCCAATTTAGAGGTTTGTGAAAAAAGAGATACTAAAGGACTTTATGCCAAGGCCAGAAAAGGCGAAATAAAAGATTTTACAGGTATTTCAAGCCCTTATGAAGAGCCAAATAATCCTGATTTATTAATTGATACTGGAGTTAAGGATTTGGACGAATGTGTTGAAGATATATTAATGAAGTTAGTTGACTTGAAAATCATCAAATAAATGATATTTACATTTCATCTAAATACTTAGTTGTACCAATTCTTATCAATTTTTCATCTTTATCTATAACTTGATTGTGTAATTTTTCCCTGTATTTTTTTATTTCTAATCTTAATTTTATGTTGGATATGCTTAATATTTGAGCTGCAAGTAAACCTGCATTTAATCCGCCATTAATTGCTACTGTTGCAACTGGTATCCCCCCCGGCATTTGAACAATTGAATATAAGGAGTCAATCCCATTTAGGACTTTTGTTTGAATTGGTATTCCTATAACTGGGATAGTAGTAAGAGAGGCAATCATTCCTGGTAAATGTGCAGCCCCTCCAGCCCCTGCAAGAATTACTTGAAAATCTTTAGCTTCTGCATTTTTTGCAAATTCCATCATCCTTAGAGGAGTTCTATGAGCTGAAAGCACTCTGGACTCAACTCTGAGACCAAATCCCTCTAGAACCTTTATTGCTGGCTCTAGTGCAGGCAAGTCAGAGTCGCTACCCATCACTACAGCAACTAAGGTTTTGTTTTCAGTATCTGCTGAATTCAATTTTGCTGACTCAGAGTTCATTGTTAATAATGACGGGATCTTGAAAATTTTGCATCCGCACTTCAACGAATTTATTCAATGCGCACTCTGATCAATGTTCGAATGCCAAATGCATTTAATTGTGATTCTGATGAAAGCTTATGGAAGATAGGCGTTGATCAAAATGGAAAGATTCTTTTTATTGATCCAATGTCTAATGGAAAAATTTTAAATGGGGTTGATTGGCAAGGAGATTGGCTTAGTCCAAGAGGAATTGATCTTCAAATTAATGGTGGTCTTGGAGTAAGTTTTGCTGATCTTGATATCGAAAAAATACCTAAAATTTTAGATTTATTGGATCAACTTTGGAGTGATGGTGTAGAGGCTATTGCTCCAACATTAGTTTCTTGCAGTATTCCTGCATTGAGAAGATCTTTGGAAGTTTTCCGATTAGTTCGAGAGCAAAATTCTAATTTTCGTTGCAGGCTACTTGGTGCCCATTTAGAAGGACCTTTTTTATCAGAGCTTTTTAAAGGAGCGCATGATTTTAATTCATTAACTTTGCCAAGTTTGTTCGCATTAAATGAACGAATAAGAAGTTTTGAAAAGGAAATCTTAATAGTGACTCTTGCACCAGAATTAATAGGTTCCTCAGATGTGATTAAGAAATTAAAAAGTCTTGGCATTATTGTCTCTTTAGGCCATTCTGCAGCCAACTTTGAGATGTCTCATGCTGCGTTTGATTTAGGAGTAGGAATGCTTACTCATGTATTTAATAGAATGACTGGATTGAATCACAAAGATCCTGGCCCAATTGGGGCAGCATTGATGCAAGGTGAAGTTTATATGGGATTAATAGCTGATGGTAGTCATGTACATCCCTCTATTGCATCAATGCTACAAAAATTGGCTCCAGAACAGATTTTTTTAGTGAGTGATGCATTGCCACCATATGGGTTAAATCAGAAAGAATTTGGATGGAATAATAGAAAATTAATTATCGATAAAGGAGTCTGTAAATTAGAACAAGGAATCTTAGCTGGAACCACAATTCCTTTGTTAGATGGTTGCAAGAGAATGGCCTGTTGGACAAATCAACCTTCTTGGTCTATTTGGGCAGCTACGGTTTCACCTCTTGTTGTTTTACAAAAGACAAAAAAAATACAAGACTTTTTGCTTGGTAAGTCTTTGAAAGAATTGTTGAGATGGAATTTCAATTTTCAATCTAAAGTACTCAATTGGAATCAAGCTAAGTAGTATCTTCATCTATAAATGATTAATTTCAATGAAAGTAGACGGATTACAAAAGCTTAAGCAGTCTGAGAAGGCTGAGGTTGTTAGTTACTTTAATGGCACTGGTTTTGAAAGATGGAATCGAATTTATAGTGATAGTGACAACGTAAATAAAGTTCAGAGAAATATTCGAATAGGACACCAAAAAACTGTGGATGATGTTCTTTTATGGCTTAAACAAGCTGGTGAAATTAGTGATTCAAGTTTTTGTGATGCTGGATGTGGAGTTGGTAGCCTTTCTTTACCGCTTGTTGCCTTAGGAGCAAAATCTGTATCTGCAAGTGATATTTCTGCAGCAATGGTTGAAGAAACTAAACGTCGCGCTGAATTAGATGGACTTGATTTAAGCCGAATGACTTTCAATATTTCAGATTTAGAAAGCTTAGAAGGCTCTTTTCATACTGTGATTTGTCTTGATGTTTTTATTCATTATCCACAAAAGGCAGCTGAGGAAATGGTTTTACATCTTTGTAATCTAAGTGAAAAAAGGTTGATTGTTAGCTTCGCTCCATACACACCATTTTTAGCGTTGTTAAAATCAATTGGTCAGTTTTTTCCTGGCCCTAGTAAAACTACGCGAGCTTATATTCTTAGAGAAAAAGGCATAGTAAATGCTGCAATGAAATGTGGATTTATAGTTAAGCAAAGAAAACTTAACCAAGCACCTTTTTATTTCTCACAATTAATTGAATTCGAAAAACAATAATTAATAAGAGACTTGTTATTCAAGTAACAAGATGATTTTCCAGAGCATATCTAACTAGCTCTGTTCTACTTGATGTTCCTGTCTTGATAAATAGTCTACTTACGTATTTCTCAACATTTCTAATTGAAGTTTCTAGTTGCCTGGCTATTTCTTTATTCATTAGTCCTTCTGCCACTAATTGCAGAACACTTGCTTCTCTAGGAGTGAAATTTGGAATAACTAAATCTTTTCTAGATCCATTCGAATCACTTTGAGTAAGCATTGATTTGATTTCTGTAATTTGTTTAGCCATTTGACTTACATCTGTATCAGCAAATCGTGCAGCCTCAGCTAGTAATCTGTCTTGACGCTGTATAACATTTTTAACCCTTGCCACCATCTCATCAGGATCAAATGGTTTGGCAATGTAGTCATCTACACCAGCTTGGTACCCTTGAGTTCTATCCATTGTCATGCCTTTTGCTGTTAGAAAAATCACTGGTGTTCCTCCGAGACGCTCATCTTCTCTTAACTTTTTTAATAGCTCATATCCATCACTTCGAGGCATCATTACATCAGTAATAACTACATCCGGAAGTATTTGCTTTGCTTTTTGAAAGCCATCTTCACCATCTATTGCAGTGGATACATCAAAACCTTCATCAATTAGGTATGCCTGTACCGCAGACCTAATACCTGGTTCGTCATCAACTAATAAGATTCTGGCCTTTTGTTGATCTTCTTGATTTGGTAGTTGTTGTTCACCCATAAAAATTTAGAATTTGCTCTAGTAAGGATTATGTAAGCAATATCTTTAAGGATATTGGTGTTTTCAAAACTTTCATGAATGAATTAATGAAGAGAACCCCACTAGCTTTTGACTATCAATCAAGTACACCTTGTGATAATAGGGTTATTGAGGCTATGGCCCCTTATTTATATGAAGTCTGGGGTAATCCTTCTAGCATGCAGAATAGTTTAGGAATTCACGCTTCAGCTGCTACAAGTTTTGCAAGAGAAAACTTAGCCTCAATTCTCAAAATAGATCCACAAAGAGTCATTTTTACTAGTGGCGCTACTGAAGCTAATAATCTTGCTTTACTAGGTCATGCGAGGTCAAAAGCTTTTGAAAAAGGTACACCTGGTCATTTGATAACACTTTCTACGGAGCATAATTCTGTCATTGAGCCACTTTTACAATTAAGAAAAGAAGGATTTCGTATTTCAGAGTTAAGACCTAATAGTGATGGTCTTCTCATTTTGGAAGATTTAGTTAATGCTTTTCAAGAAGATACTTTTCTAGTTAGTATTATGGCAGCAAATAATGAGATAGGTGTTCTACAACCTATTAAGAAAATAGGATTACTATGTAAAGAACGTGGCATATCTTTTCATTGTGATACTGCACAAGCTTTTGGGAACCTAGTTTTTGATATTGATCAAATAGGGATTGATCTTCTTACTATTAGCGGTCATAAAATATATGGTCCAAAAGGGATTGGTGCATTAATAATTAGTGATAAAATCAAAATCCAACCTTTACAATTTGGTGGTAATCAGGAGAATGGAATACGTCCAGGAACTTTACCTGTTCCTCTAGTTGTTGGTTTTTCTAAGGCCGCAGAAATTGCACAAGATATGCTTCTGGAAAACATGAAAAGACATGCAATACTTCGCGATAAATTATGGATTAAGATGCAGAATAAAGTACCTGATATAATACTTAACGGCTCTTTAGAAAAAAGATTACCCAATAATTTGAACTTTACTATAAAAGGAGTTAGGGGTACTCAATTACACAAACAATTAAGGCCTTTTATTGCTTGTAGTAGTGGTTCAGCATGTAGTAATGGTAAGCCTTCTCATGTGTTATTGTCTCTTGGACGTACTAAGCAAGAAGCAGAGGCTTCTTTACGTCTTAGTATTGGTCGATCTACAACGCTCAATGAGATAGATGCAGCAATAGAAATAATTTCTAGAGAAGTTGATCAACTAAGAAGCTAATTCTGGTTATCTTTTCTTCTTGCCAAACGAAACTTTGCACTTCTACTTCGAGGGTTAATTGTATTCTCTTTATCGGTTGCGATAATTGGCTTGCGGGTGATTCTTTCTAGACGTTCATCTATATTAAAAGCTGTTTTTACTAATCTATCTTCTAGAGAATGGAAGCTAATTACACCTATCATTCCTCCAGGTAATAACCAGTTAGGAGATTGATTGAGAAAAGTTTTTAATACGTCTAATTCATTGTTAATAGCTATTCGCAATGCTTGAAAAGTTTTAGTTGCAGGGTGAATACGCCTTCTTCGCATTTTTGGTGGATAACAACCTGCTATTGCATATGCTAAAGAAAGAGTCCCTTTATATGGACCCTTTGAGGATATGTCTTGTTTTATACGTCTTGCTATTCGTCTGGAAAAACGTTCTTCCCCATATTTATAAATTAAATCTGCTAATTCGTTTTCACTCATTTGTTCTATTAATTCATTAGCTTTAAGACCATTTTCAGGATTCATTCTCATATCCAATGGTCCATCCAATCTAAAACTAAACCCTCTTTTTGCTTCATCAATTTGTGGGCTGCTAACTCCTAGATCAGCCAAAATGAAAGACACTCTTTTTTTAGGTACAAAATCTGCGAAATTTGATTTGATAATTTTTATTCTTGAATTAAAAGGATCTAGAGATTTTGATGCAGCAGAAATAGCTATTGGGTCTTGATCTAAACCAATTAGGTGAACATTTGGATGGATTTTAAGTATTGAAGCAGCATGTCCACCACCACCTATAGTTGCATCCAAAATAGGGCCTTTTTTTAGTACCTCATTAGGAAGTTGGCTAATGGCTTGAATAACTTCATTAAGCAGTACAGGTGTGTGTTTGAACTTGGATGTAACAATCTTTGATTCTTCTTGCATGACTACTTCCTAATATCTAAGTATCTGTTTATATGTGTGGCCAAATGTCGCAACTTGAAACGCGAACAGAGCCAATGGTGGTCAACTTTGGCCCTCATCACCCTTCGATGCATGGTGTGTTACGGCTAGTAGTCACGCTTGATGGTGAAGATGTAATTGATTGTGAACCAGTAATTGGATATCTACATCGTGGGATGGAAAAAATTGCTGAAAATAGAACAAATGTCATGTTTGTACCATATGTCAGTCGTATGGATTATGCGGCGGGAATGTTTTATGAAGCTATTGTTGTCAATGCGCCAGAACGCTTAGCTAATATTTCTATTCCTAAAAGAGCCAGTTATATCAGAGTCATAATGCTTGAGTTAAACAGGGTTGCGAATCACTTGCTTTGGTTAGGACCCTTTTTGGCTGATGTTGGTGCACAAACTCCGTTTTTCTATATTTTTAGAGAGCGTGAAATGATTTATGACCTTTGGGAAGCAGCAACGGGTCAAAGATTGATTAATAACAATTACTTCAGGATAGGTGGAGTTGCATGTGATTTGCCATGGGGATGGTTAGAAAAATGCAAGGATTTTTGCGATTGGTTTGGTCCAAAAATTGATGAATATGAAAAGCTAATTACTAATAATCCAATATTTCGTCGTCGTATTGAAGGTTTAGGTTCTATATCTAAAGAACAAGCAATTAATTGGAGCCTTTCTGGACCAATGCTTAGAGCTTCTGGGGTTCCTTGGGATTTAAGGAAAGTAGATAATTATGAATGTTATGACGACTTCGAATGGGACGTAGCTTCAGAAAAGGAAGGAGATTGTTATGCTCGTTATAGGGTAAGAATTGAGGAGATGCGCCAGTCTTTAAAGATTTTAAGACAAGCTTGCGAAATGATCCCTGGAGGCCCAACTGAAAATTTAGAGGCTGCTCGTATGGCTGAAGGCAAAGGCAGCCCTTTTGCAGGCTTTGATTACCAGTATGTTGCAAAGAAGGTTGCCCCAACTTTTAAAATTCCAAATGGAGAACTGTATACACGCCTAGAATCAGGTAAGGGTGAGATAGGTGTATTTATTCAAGGTAATAATGATGTAACTCCATGGAGATTTAAAATACGTGCTGCTGATTTAAATAACTTGCAAATTTTGCCTCATATTCTTAAAGGAGCAAAAGTAGCTGATATTATGGCGATTCTTGGTTCTATAGACGTCATTATGGGCTCAGTTGATCGTTAATACTATTTTCTTATGAAGTCTACAGATTGGTTGTGCTTACAGCGTATTGTTCGTTTTGGTGATACAGATGCAGCAGGCGTCATACATTTTCATCATTTAATGAGATGGTGTCATGAGTCATGGGAGGAAAGCATGAATATCTATGGGATCAAAGCTTTAGATATATTTCCATCCATAATAGATAATAAATCCACATTATCTACTGCTTTACCTATAGTTCACTGTGAAGCAGATTTTTTTTCTCCTATTCGTGTAGGTGATGATTTGAGCGTTAAATTGGTACCTACAAAAATTAATTTACGCAGCTTTGAGGTTAAATATATCTTTCAACTAAGACAGGATAAAAATGTTGCATCTGCTCTTATTAGACATTTTGCAATTAATACTGCGTTATCTCAAACTTGTAATCTTCCTAAAGCAATTGATAGATGGCTTGAAGCATCTTCTCTAAATCAAGTTATTAGTAGTCTTTAGCTTTTAGCCAAGATTGCCATTTGTCCATTTCCCATTTTCCTAGGGAATTTCTACTAAGTTCAGGACAACTATGCCAGGCAATAGGCCTTTCATAAGGAGGCCATTGTTTAACAATATTTTTAAGTTGTAAAATTGCTTCATTCTTTTCTGCTTTACCAATACCATCTTTAAATTTGACTAATGCTGCTAGTCTTTCCCCCCACTCCTCATCTTTGATCGGAGTAAGTAATATTATGTCTATTGGCATTTCATTTTTTGTTGCTATATCGATTAATCTTGAGTTAATTTGTTCTGTAAAGACAATTTCACCTCCAGAGTTTATAGCACTGTCTCTTCTACCTAGGATCTTGATTGCTTGCTTTTGATTTTTATTAATTAATTCAGCAGAATCACCAGACTCCCACCAACCTTCTTTGTTCTCGATTGATTGGATGGTTCCCTTTTTTACTAAAACCTTTGCCAATCTTACTGTTTTAATTTGCAAGGCATTGTTTGTCCCAATTCGGAATTGAATATCTTTTAGTGCTATTAGAGAAGAATTTTGATTTGATAAAAAATCTGCAGGTGTTTGTACGGCAACCATCGCTGTTGTTTCAGTTGTTCCATAACATGGAGCCAAACGCAGTTTTAACTTTCTTGAGGTGCTCAATAAATTTTCTGGAATAGCAGAGCCTCCAACCCAAATAATGGAAAACATTTGCAACCAGCGAATTCCTGCGGGATGTTGAATTAGTCTCATTAATTGAGTTGGCACTAAAGATGTAAGTAATGGTCCTTTATGTGTTCTTATTTGCTCACTATATTTTTTTTCAAGTTTGTTGGGATCATGCATTAATTTAGGATCCAACCACATATGCTGTGCTTTCCAACAACGACTTCTCCACCAAGGCATGAAGCCACTTACATGGCATAAAGGTAAAGCATTCAAAATAAAACAATTTTCTGGATTATGTCCTTGCTCTTCTAGCCATATCGCTGTTGAAAGGGCTGACTGATTTAAATGATTATATGATAGTAGACATAGTTGATGTTTTCCGCTACTCCCTCCTCCCTTTAGGATAACTCCTGGGCCTTGAGGAAGACACTTTGCGTTAATATTGCTTTTTTTTATGCCTTTAGCTAACAACTGAACCCATAATCCTTTTCTTATTTTCTCGCCTAACTCTTTAGAGCAGTTTGGTTGATTGTCAATGTCGCAGATGATTGATGCAACCACGTCTTTCATACAGCCTCCCAAACATTATGAGGATCACTTGAAAAAAGCGGTGTATTTGGTCGCCAACCAGGTGCGAGGCCAGGCTTTGTAGGCGTTTGACTTTTTTGTTGCAAAACAGCTAAATGTTCAACCCATCGCATTCCTATGCCTGTTTCAAATGCTGTACTAATTACTCTATAGCCATTTTTGTTTTTTAATTCTTTAAGCAAAATACGTGGGTCACCATCAATTAATGGACGTCGAATTTGCCAGCTTCTCCAGGTTTGACGTAATGATGGATCATGAACTAATGATTCATCTAGAGCTACTGGAATATTGGTTGCTAGTTTTTTTAAACCATAAACATCCTTAGGAGTTAATGGCTGTTCAAGCCATTCCAGACGAGGTTCACTTTGTAATTTAGCAGCCCAATAATTAGCTCGCTTACGGTCCCATCCACCGTTTGCATCAATTCTAAGTTTGCTATTGCTAGGGAGCATAGAAAGTATCTCTTGCAGCAAGCTTAATTCACGCTCATTTGAGTGATGAGCAACTTTCCATTTAAAAGTTAACTCTTCTTGTGAGTTAGCTTTTTGACTGATTATTGAGTCTAAAGTTTTTAAAAGTAGAGATTCATTAGTCGGTAATAATATTGCTGATGATGGGCCTTTTAGCCCTTTTTGAGTGGCTTCATTTCCAATTAAAGAATCTATTTCTCCTAGAGCTGCTCCAAATCCAAAGCTAATAACTCCTGGACCTTTTGTTATTGTTTGCTCTAATTGATAGCGTGAAGGTGTATTGCCTAAATCACGAAGTATTTGAGCACAGATCTTTTGTTCAGATGATTTAAATGGAGAGACTTCTCCCCAACCTGATTTACCTGCTTCACTTTGTAGTCTTATAAGCCATCCTTGTCTTTTTTTAATTACCCCTTGTGAAGTTTGTAGAAGATTTAGAAGGTTGAATGAAAAGAATTTAATTGATAATTTAAAAATCATTTCTTGCTAAATAGTTAGATCTATCAATTTATATGAATCGACCTAGAGCCAAACCCAAGCTAATTCCTATTCCATTCAAAGATTGAAAGCGTAATGCTAAAAATTTGCTTTCACTAATTAATAATGGCTTATTGTGATTTTTTTTGAGTAATTGGATTAAGGCTATTGCAGGTGGCAAGCCAATAGCTCCTAGTAATGCTGTAATTGGCCATTGGCCTTTTAAAATAGGAATAACTTCTAATCCAATACTTATAATTACAAACCAGGGTACTAACTGCGCAGCTCTTTTAGTTCCAAGAAGAACTAATAATGTTTTTTTACCGTTAGCAGAATCTTCGAGTACTTGATGAAAATTTGCGCAAAATAATACCAATGTTGTTGCTACGGCAGGACCTGCGCCAAGAGTAAATGCTTTTTCCCAAGGAATATTTTTTAGATTAGGAGAGAGTACTAATAAAGCAGCAGCTGTTGCTAAGGGCCCAAATGCAATCCAGCACAAAGGTTCTCCCAGTCCTTGATACCCAAGACGAAAAGGTGGGCCTTGATAAAGATAGCCAAGAAAGCAACTTCCTAAAACCAATAAAAAAACAGCAAAGTGACTGCGTAACGAAAGTAAAAAAATCAATCCAAGACCTAAACAAAGTATGCAATTAGCTAAATTTCTTATTAAGCGTCGTTTCCCCGTAAGTGCAATAACAGAGTGGAGTTTGAATTTATCAACCCCTGTAGCGTCATCAAAAAGATCATTAGTTAAATTCTCCCAAATCAAAAGCAAAATAGATGCAATAAGAAAGCCAAATAGTTGATCTAACAGAAGACTTTCTCTGGCTCCATATTTCCATCCAGCTGCTAAAACAATTGGCATCACTGCAACCGAATATAAAGGCCATTTAATTGCTTTTTTCCACAAAGCCTTTCTTTCTCTCTGAGAAGAATGAAGTGATGCAACATCATTTTTGTCTTTCATAGGATTTTGAATTCCCCCTCCTAATCTGAGTTACGATTTATACATTTGCTTAGTCTCTTTGATTATTGCTTAATTCGGTATGAAGGCTGGTCTAAATTTCAGTGAGATCCTACAAGCTTCTTTAAGAGGCTGGGATTTAAGGCGAGCTGATGAATGTGTGTTAAGCATGGCATTGCCCATAAATACAATTGATCCTTTAGATCAATTAACTGTAATTGCTGATCAGCAAGAATTTAGTTTTTTGTGGGATCAGACTCCTGGCCTTTCAATTGCAGCTGCTGGTCAATGTCAGAATTTTGAATTAATTGGACAAAGGCGATTTGAATTGGCTGAAAGGTTTAGTAATGAAACTCTCTCACGAATGGTTGATTTGTCCCCCAATGCTCCTATTCAAGCTAAACCAAAGATTTTGTTTGCGTTTACCTTTTTTGAACAGGCAATAGAATCGAGAAAATTGGCAAGAACTATTCCTGGTGTTCAGGCTGTTTTACCACGTTGGCAGCTCACTAGACAGGCTGGTAAAGGATGGTTAAGGTTTAATTCTGTAATTGCCAATGAATCGGGTGTTCGTGAGTTTGTTGAACAATTATGGATGATGTGTGAGTGTTTGGAGAGAGTATCTTTGACTAATTATATTAAGAAACATAAGCGTCATCTTAAGGTTACGGTGCCTCAAGATTGGAAGAAAAAGTATCGATTAGCTCTTGCAAAAGGTATTGATCTTGTTGAACTAGGTGATTTGAAAAAATTGGTTCTTGGTGTAAGACAGTTGATTTTGTTGAAACAACCTTTAGATCCCATCCCTTTGCTTCATAATTTAAGAAGTTATCAAACAGGTAGTTGTCGTTTTCTATGGAAGCGTTCAGAAGATGAATCATTTTTTGGGGCTTCGCCTGAAAGATTGCTTAGCCTTAGGCAAGATATTATGCAGACTGATGCTTTGGCTGGTACAGCAAGAAGAGATGATGATGGGATAGATTTATTGAAATCTGAAAAGAATTTAAGAGAACATGAATTAGTAGTCTCTTCAATTAAGGATCAATTAATTAGTCAAGGATTAAATCCTTCTAGACTCAGAGCCCCTCGATTAGCTAAACATGGTCATTTAATTCATTTGCATACACCAATAAAATCTTCTGTGAAGAGACTGTCAGCTCTCAAGTTAGTAGAAATATTGCATCCAACACCAGCCGTTGCTGGCTTACCTCGCAATAAGTCAATGAAGTGGTTACGTATTTTAGAACCATTTGACCGTGGATATTATGCAGCTCCTGTTGGATGGATAGATACTTCTGGTAATGCAGAGTTTAGAGTTGCTATTAGATGTGGATATATGAAAGGAAACAATTTATCTTTAATGGCCGGTGCAGGACTTGTAAAGGGCTCAACGATTGAAGGGGAGATGCAAGAAGTAGGATTAAAATTAGATGTTCTTGCTGATCAGCTAGCGCTCAAATTTAAGCCTCAACCCAGATCTTCAAGTAGACATTGAATAACCTTGTCAGCCAGTGGTTCATTCGTTAACTTCTCTACTTCTCTAATACCTGTTGGACTAGTTACGTTGATTTCACTTAGCATTCCTCCAATTACATCAATCCCTACAAAGAATAGACCTTCGCGCTTTAACGCAGAGCCAAGTTCTTCGCAAATCTCTTTCTCACGCCTTGACAGCACAGTTGCTTCAGCTTTACCACCTAAGGCCAAATTGCTTCTAAAATCACCATCTTTGGGTAAACGATTAATCGCTCCTAATGCTTCACCATTAACTAACAAAATTCGTTTATCACCTTCGATGACTTTTGGTAGAAACTTTTGCATCATTACTGGCATTTGTTCTTGCGATGTAATTAGTTCTAACAAAGCCTCTAGCCCGGCTGCTGCCTCTGCGACCCGAATAACACCTTGACCACCTTTACCTCCAAGAGGTTTTAGTACAACCTCACCCTGTTCTTTTGCAAACTCTTTCAATTCATTGACTCTGCTGGCAACAAGAGTAGGTGCCATTAATTTGCTAAATCTTAGAGCGCCAAGTTTTTCATTCCATGCTCTCAGAGAAGCTGGTTTGTTTAATACAAGTACTCCATCACGTTCTGCTACTTCTAATAAATGTGTAGCATATAAAAAGGCTTCATCTACTGGAGGATCTTTCCTCATCCAAATGCATTGAAATTTGTTTAAATCATTACTCTTAGGTTCTCCAAGAGTCATCCAAGGTTTAGGAATAATTCTTCTGGCAACTACTCCTGCTTTTGCACCTTTTGCTTGTAAATCTGCAGGAGTACAAACCCAAACCTCAATAGATGCACGATAAGCAGCTTCAATTAATGCAGCTGATGAATCCTTAGCAGGATTTATTAGCTCAATAGGATCAAGAACGAATAATTGTTTCATGAATTATCTTGGTTTTCATTTATCAGAGCATCTAATTGATTATTTTCTTCAAGAGCAAAAAGCTCATCACAGCCCCCAATGCTTTTGTCGTTTATAAAAATTTGGGGAACTGTAGTTCTGCCAGCTGCTTTGTCTGACATTACTTTACGTGCAAGATCATCTCCATCAATTGGATATTCTTGAAAACGAATTTTTTTTTGATTCAGGAGGAATTTTGCTCGGATACAAAATGGGCAGTATTGCCATGTATAAATCTCAACTTTTGCCATGAGCTGCTCCAAAGATTCATTTATATTAGAGATTGTTGGTATAATGGATACAAAAGATTTGTAGTTTATTTTTAGGTTGTGAAAGATTTGACAGATTTGACAGATTTTAAAAGATCTATTTCTGTGTTAGATAATCGCCTGAGCAAAGCTCAGGAGTGTCTTTGACGTCCCTGCATTAAATGCTAGAAAAATAGATCTTGAGCAGATTGCTGCCCAGCCTGATTTCTGGAATGATCAAAATAAGGCTCAGAGCAAAATGCGCCTACTTGATGAAGTTAAGGATCAATTAACGAAATTAGTTGCTTGGCAATCTGCACTTAATGATGCCAAGGCCTCTTTAGAACTTTATGATATTGAGCCAGATAATGAAATGCTGCAAGAGGCACAAGAAGGTTTAATTAATTTAGAAGCTGAATTGGATTTGTGGGAACTTGAGCGTTTGTTAAGTGGACCATATGATAAAGAAGGTGCAGTTCTAGCAATTAATGCAGGAGCTGGAGGTACTGATGCTCAAGATTGGGCACAAATGCTATTGAGGATGTATACCAGATGGGCAGAGGCCCATGGAATGAAAGTAACGCTCAATGAGCTCTCAGAAGGAGAAGAGGCTGGTATTAAGAGCGCAACTATTGAAATTACGGGTCGCTATGCATATGGATATTTGCAGAATGAGAAAGGCACTCATCGTCTAGTGCGAATATCCCCTTTTAATGCTAATGGAAAACGACAGACAAGCTTTGCAGGTGTTGAGGTTATGCCTCAATTGGATGAGGAAGTGAAATTGGATATTCCTGATAATGATTTAGAGATCACTACAAGTAGATCAGGTGGTGCTGGAGGCCAAAACGTTAATAAAGTTGAAACTGCTGTTCGGATTCTTCACATTCCAACAGGCTTAGCGGTTCGCTGTACTCAAGAACGCTCTCAACTCCAAAACAAAGAGAAAGCTCTTACACTATTAAAGTCAAAATTAATGGTTATTGCCAAGGAGCAACGTGCAGCAGAAATTGCAGATATTCGAGGTGACATTGTGGAAGCAGCATGGGGAAATCAAATTCGAAATTATGTTTTTCACCCTTATCAGATGGTTAAGGATCTTCGAACAGAAAAAGAATCTACTGATGTTGAAGGTGTGATGAATGGTGATTTGGATTTATTTATTCAATCGCTTCTTTTACAAGGTGTAGGTAATCATGATAATAAATTAGGAGATTGATATTCATGCAAAAAGATCTATCTAGTAAAAAAATGTCAATGAGAACTCCTCCACCAAGCTTTGTGAAATTAGCTATGAAGAACATGGTTAAAAAAGGTAATCAAAGCTTGCTGCACTTTGGTTTAACTGCTATTGGTTTTATTGGATTGATTCTTTTTATTGCTGTATTAGGAAGGCCAACACTGCCTCATTGAAAATGAATCAGCCTTTAAACACTTTAAATCTAGAGGTTGATATTGCATTTACTGGCTTTGTACCTGATAGATTAAAGGCAAATCTTGATGAAGAAACCAAAGGATTTTTAACTAATCTTGATATCTGGAGCTTAACTATAAAGAGTTGGATTAGTTACATTAGAAATGATTATAATTTGTTCTGCCCTTCATTAGTTAGAACAAATAACTTCTTAAGTATGGGATTGATATTTAGTGATGATTTTTTCATAAAAGATATGAATCGTAGATGGAGAAAGCACAATACGTCTACTGACGTTCTTTCATTTCCAGCACTTGATGAAGATTTGCTCTTACCTCCTAACGAATTTGTAGAGTTAGGCGATATATGTTTGTCAGTAGAGACAGCACTAAAACAATCTAAGATACATAATCATTCTTTAATACATGAATTAAGATGGTTAGTTAGTCATGGCCTTTTGCATTTATTAGGATGGGATCATCCTTCATCCACTAGTCTTGATAGGATGCTAGCTGTTCAAGAGAAATTAATTAAAACAACAGAACATTTCACCTTTAAAAAATCAAGTATTAATTTTTGATGATTATTCCTAAATCTAGGGTTTCTAAAACTTCTCGTTTGTCTCCTTATATTAAAGGTACATATAGAAGAAACTCATGGATTGTAGCTAAAGATTTACCTTCAAGTTTTAAATATGCCACTAAGGGGTTTATTTATGCTTTTATTAGTCAAAGGAATTTTCGTATTCATGTTTTTTTAGGATTATTGGTAATTGCTCTTTCTATTTGGTTGAAGCTATCATTTTCTAATTATGCAATACTTTTTCTTACAATCTCAGCTGTCTTAGTATTGGAATTAATTAATACCTCTATAGAGGCAGTGGTTGATCTTGCTATAGGTAGACGATTTCACCCTCTTGCTCGCATAGCCAAAGATTGTGCTGCGGCTTCAGTATTAGTGGGTGCAATAAGTTCCCTAATTATTTTCCTTCTAGTCCTTCTTCCGCCAATCCTACAAAAATTAGGCTTTTAAACTCTCTTAATTCTATGCTTTTAGTTATTGACAATTACGACAGCTTTACTTTCAATCTTGTTCAGTACTTTGGTGAGCTTGCAGAGAAATACCCTTTAGCAAAAGAAATAAGGATAGAGCGTAATGATGCTATTTCAATATCAGAGATTCAAGAGTTAAATCCACAAGCTATTGTTCTTTCTCCGGGGCCAGGAGATCCTGACCAATCTGGCGTTTGTCTGGAAATCTTAAATGATCTCTCTGAATTCAAGCCTATTCTTGGAGTTTGTTTGGGACATCAGGCAATTGCACAAACTTTTGGTGGCAGAATCGTCAGAGCTAATGAGCTCATGCATGGAAAAACATCAAAAGTTTTCCATAATTCTAAAGGGTTATTTAAAGGAATATCAGATCCACTTGTGGCAACTCGATATCACAGTTTGATTGCTGATAGACCTTCATTACCTGAATGTCTTGAAGTAACTGCTTGGTTAGAAGATGGAACAATTATGGGGCTTCAACATCGAGAGATTCCTTATTTATATGGAGTGCAGTTTCACCCTGAAAGTGTTCTTACTCAGTCAGGTCATAAGTTGCTAAGTAATTTTCTAGAATTAGCAGAATCCCATAATTAATATTTTGTTTTTATGGTTACTAAATTTTTATTTTTAATTTCGACGTTTAGGCAAATAACCTTATTTGGAATAATTGGATTTTTTTGGTTACCACAACTAAAAGCAGGTGTTTTGGAGATTAAGAGTTTTGGTCATAGTTCTTTTCTTATTAAGGGGGGAGGTCATTCAATTTTATTAAATCCTTTTAAATCTGTAGGATGTGCTGAAGGTTTAAAAGAACCCGATGTCATACCAGATGTTGTTCTTGCAAGCTCTGAATTAGCTGATGAAGGTTACTGGAATAAAAAAGGAGTGTTCTTTGTCAAGCCTGGCTCATATGTTCTTGGTAACCTCAGATTAGAAGGATTTGCTGCTTTGCATGATCGTGTTGGAGGACGGAGGTTTGGTTATGGAACATACTGGCAGTGGAAGCAAGGAGGACTTAACTTTGTACATTTAGCTGGAATTGCAGGTTCACTTAATGATCAAGACAAGTTGCATTTGGGCAGACCAGACATTTTGTTCTTAGGAGTTGGAGGAGGAGATAAAGTGTTTAGCGCTCATGAGGCCTCAGTAATTGTTGATATATTAAATCCAAGAATTGTAATTCCTGCTCAATATCTACCTGAGAATGCTTCTGTAAAAAGCTATAAAAGTTGTGATCAAACAGGAATTCAACCATTTTTAGATGCTACAAAGCATATTGATAATAGGAAAGTAGGTGGCAGATATATAGTTCCTAGAAATCTTCCTGATAAGACTATAATTAATCTAATGTATTAATTTGTCAGCTATTTTATATGCTTCCCAGAATTCTTTCATTTGAATAGTTGTGCCTATACTTATTCTAAGTGATCCATTTATAAGTGGTTTACCTTTCATATTTCTGACAAGAATACCAGCATTTTTAAGATTAGTTTCCACTTCATCTGTATTATTATTTGGCCATACTAAGAAGTAATTTCCAAAATTTAGATGATATTTAAGATTAGCTTTTAAAAGTTCACTTTTAATCCACTCTTTAGCTTGTAGGACTTCTATTACATAATTATCTACATAATTTTGGTCACCAAGAGCTGCAAAGGCTGCTGCTACAGCAAAGCTATTAATATCATATGGACCTGTAACACGACTAATTCTATCAATCACATTTTTGTTTCCTATCGCGAATCCTATCCTTAATCCAGCGAGTCCAGAGGTTTTAGAGAGTGATTGAAGAACAACAATATTTTTAATTTTATCAAAATTAACATATGGTAAAACACTTTCTCCTGAAAATGCTTCATAGAGTTCATCTATGACTACTAATGTTTTTTTCGATACCTGTGCTAATTCAGTTATTTTTTTTGCTGAAATATTGGTACCTGTTGGATTATTAGGGTTGCATATAATCAGAATTTTAGGCTCTAATTCAATTAATGCTTTTTTAATTTCATTAAATGGGAATGCAAAATTTGAACCTATGTATGGAATTTCAATTATTTTCATTCCTTGCATTGATGCGCAAGGATTGTAATAACCAAAAGTTGGAAGTGTAGTTAAAAAGTTTTTATTTCTATCTCCATAGGCATAGAAAGTAGAATGAATAGCTGCATCAACGCCATTAAATATTCCTATTTGATTAGGCGCTAGTTTAGTTGAGGTTTTTTTTGCGTTGAGATTATCTGCAATGGCTTTTGTTAGCCCATTATATTCAGGGTAAATAGATATCTCTTCAGGACTTATAGACTGAATTGCCTCCAAAACTTTTGGACTAGGACCAATTGTATTTTCATTAAAATCAAGACGAAGTAGATTTCTTCGTCCTTCTAGAGGAGCAGAGTATGCATTCATATTCTCTATTTCACTTCTTGCGGAAGGTATTTCGTCAAATAAAGATTCTTCAAGAGAGTCCATTACATTCTTTCCAGAGTTGAGATGCCTAGTAGGTTCAATCCTTTCTTTAGAGTTCTTTCTGTAAGTCTACATAATACAAGACGTGATGATCTTGATGGCTCTTCAGCTTTTAAGATAGGTATATGATCATAAAAACGATTAAATACTTGGCTTAACTCGAACAGATAATTACATAGCCTATTAGGTAGTAATTGTTCTTCTACTTCTAATATTATTTCATCAAACTTTAGAAGTTCTCTAGATAAATTCCACTCTTCTTCTTTGTTAAAGAAGAGTTCATTATGTAAAGATTTAATTTTACCTCCTTTACGACTTATCCCTGCAATTCGAACTAAAGCATACAATAAGTATGGAGCTGTATTGCCTTGCAATGATAGCATTCTGTCAAAACTAAATTGATAATTAGTAATTCTATTTTGGCTTAGATCTGCATATTTAACTGCTGAAATACCAATAGTTTCTGAGACCTTATCAATAAAATCATTACTTTCATTACGCCCTTCTTCTTTTAGCCTTCTTTCTATATCTATTTTTGCACGATCAATTGCTTCATCAAGTAGATCCTTTAATCTTATTGTCTCTCCTGAACGTGTTTTGAGTTTCTTGCCATCTTCACCTTGAACTAAACCAAACGGAACATGGTCTAGCTGACAATAATTAGGTACCCAGTTAGCTAGTTTGGCAATTTGGAATACGCTAGCAAAATGGTTTGATTGCCCAGCATCAGTTACATAGATGATTCTTCCAGCACCATCTCCTTGTGGTCGAGCATTTAGTCTATATCTAATAGCTGCCAAGTCTGTTGTTGCATAATTAAATCCTCCATCTGACTTTTGAATAATGATCGCAAGAGGATTTCCATCTTTGCCTTTAATTGCATCTAGAAATACGCACTTGGCACCATCATCCTTTACAAGCAAACCTAATTTTGAAAGATCATCTATGACATCTTTTAAGAAAGGGTTATAAAAGGATTCACCTCTTTCATAGAGTTGAATATTTAGACGATTATAAATTTCCTTAAATGAAGTACGAGATTGATCGCAAAGTAGTTGCCATGCTTTGAGACTTTCTTTATTACCTTGCTGCAACTTAACAACTTCTTCACGAGAACATTTTTGAAAATACTTGTCTTCATCAAAGTGTTTTTTTGCTTGTCTATAGAAATCTACTAAATCACCTAGGTTAACGACATTAGCTTTCGTTAGCGCTTCTGGAGCAACATTCTTTAGATGAGTAATTAGCATTCCAAATTGAGTTCCCCAGTCACCAATATGGTTAAGACGCAGTACTTGATGACCACGAAATTGTAGTATTCGTGCAATAGAGTCGCCAATAATTGTGGATCGCAAATGCCCAACATGCATTTCTTTGGCGATATTTGGGCTGGAAAAGTCAACTATGATCGGCTTCAATTGTTTTTCTGGAGTTTTACCTTGTGCAAGCGGCACACCAAGAAGATCATCATTTAATCTCGATAAGAGTTCGTTTTTCAGACAATTATTCTTAACAGTTAGATTGATAAAACCTGGACCAGCTATTTCAGGTGGGAGACATATATTGTTGAACTTTTGATTCTTTTGTAGATGCTCAATAATTTTTTCTGCGATTTCTCTAGGAGGTTTTTTGATTATTTTTGCTAAAGCTAACGCGCCATTAATTTGAAAATCACCAAAATCAGGTTTCGAGGCTTTTACTAATTGAGGATTTAATATTTTTCCTTCTTTTTTTGCTATTGATACTGCTTTGGGAAAAGCACAATTAACGGCATCTTGAACTTGTTTAGTTAGTAGTTGGAAAATAATATGCATGATTAATTTTCATTTATTTCATTGAAACGCATGCTGAAATCAATCCATTTGCTTTGGCTTATGGGCGCACTACTAGAGATTATGTCAACTCCTGTTGAGGCATAATCCCTAATATCCTTAGGATCGATACCTGATGCTTCAATAATTATATTCTTTGAGTTGTTTTTTGTTATTGCCTTTAATTCGGGAATTAACTTTCTTATATCATGAGGTTTCATTTCATCAAGAAGCACTCCATCAGCTCCAGCAGATACGGCCTCTTTTGCTTGCTGACTAGTCTCGGCTTCTACAATAACTTTAGTGGTCCAAGGTAGATTTTCTCTAAGTGTCTTTATAGATTCTGTAATTCCTTTGCTCCAAGCAATATGGTTTTCTTTTAACATGGCTGCATCATCTAAACCTAATCTGTGGTTTATTCCACCACCACATCTCACTGCATATTTCTCAAGTTGGCGCAGTCCTGGTGTTGTCTTTCTAGTATCAGCTAATTTGACATTAGTTCCTTCTAGTTCTAACACTAGTGTTTTGGTGGCAGTTGCTATTCCTGAAAGATGCATTACTAAATTAAGTGCTGTACGTTCTCCTGCTAATAAGGAGGATACTGGTCCAGTCAGTTCAATCACTTTCTCTCCAATGAATACCTGTTCTCCATCAGATTTGTTCAATCTTATTTGCACAGACTTATCAAGACGTTTATAAAGAGACCTTACTAATTCTCCACCACAAAACAGACCTTCTTGCTTACAAATACAACATGCACTCACAACTTTATTTTCAACAGCTGACTGAGTAAGGTCACCTCGACCGATATCTTCATCAAGCCAAAGGTCCAAGAGGCGGCTAATTGTTGGTGTTCTTATATTCAAGGTTAGTAGCCTAGATAATGTTTCAAGTGATGGATTCGTAAAAGAAGAGCGTTTTGTTTATATTGATTAGAAAATCAAACTTCATATATCAATATAAGTTCTTTTACTTGCCAATACAAAATTTTGAGAATATTCGACTATGTATTTCTTCAGTTACTTCTTCACCAGTTAATTCCCCTAACTTGTAGATAGCTTCTCTCAAATCAATAGTCCAAAAATCCCACGGCAAATTTTGAGCAGCAATTGTTTCTATTTTCTCTAATGCTTCAACTGCAAGTGTAACCAGATCAAGTTGTCTTTCATTAAGAGCTGCTTGTATGCCTGCGACTTCAGTTGCATTGAAAATTTTTAATATGGCTTGAATCATTTCTTTCTCCCCCTTGCCAGTTAGGGCACTTATTGTGACATCTGCCTTTTTAGATTCAGCTTTAATTTCCAGATCAATTTTATTCCCTAGGATAATTGTTTGTGTACTTTTTGGAATGTTTTGAAGTAGTTTTTCGTCATCAGCTGTCCACCCTTGGCTGACATCAAATATCAGTATAATTACATCTGCAGTTGCTAGTATTTTTTGACTTAGAGAAATTCCAATTTTTTCGATTTCATTATTTGTTTCTCTTATACCTGCAGTATCAAGCATTGTTATCGGTATGCCTCCTAAGATAATCTCATTTTGTAGAATATCTCTGGTTGTGCCAGGTAAGTCTGTAACAATAGCTATTTCTTGTTTGCAAAGTAAATTTAAAATCGAGCTTTTACCGACATTAGGTCGTCCAATGAGTGCTACCTTTAGGCCATTACGAATTAAATTAGCTTGCTTAGAATCAAGAATGAGTTGCATAAGATTTTCTTGTATTGCAGTTATATTCGACAATATTGTTTGAGAGTTTAGGGGGGGCAAGTCGTCTTCAAAATCTACCCTTGCTTCAATCTCACTAAGTTGATCGAGTAGACTTTCCCTTGCAATATTTATTTTTTTGGCAATATCTCCATTGATACCTGCCATGGCTAATTGTGCTGCTTTTACACTTTTTGCACTAATTAATTCGTTTATGGCTTCTGCTTGAGTGAGGTCAAGTCTCCCATTCAAAATTGCACGCTGGCTATATTCACCAGGAAAGGCTCTTCGTGTATTGGGCTGCTTTAAAACTTCTGTAAGAACTTCTTGTACTGCTATCAATCCACCATGACAGTGAATCTCTACTACGTCTTCTCCAGTAAAACTACGAGGTGCCTTCATTATTAATATTAAAACCTCATCAATTTTTCTTTGGATTTTCTTGTCTATTACATATCCATAAAGAATTGTGTGACTATCCCATATTTGATTGCCTGGAACTTTCACAATTCCTTGCACAATGTCTATAGCAGATGGACCTGAAATCTTTACAATTGCAATTGCCCCTTGCCCTGGTGAGATCGCAGATGCTATTGCAGCAATGTTTTCTTCTGTTGAGAAAGCTGTTTCCATTATTTAATAGTAAGATTGTATTTTTGATAGTCTTTACCATTCTCTTCCTTGATATTTATAGAGAACATTAAAATGATTAGCATCGTTTTTAAACTTAGTCAAAGATTAAAGAATGTTTTTCTTTGGATTTGGAAACAGGATGGAACTCCTGCTGAACGAGCACGAGGCATAGCAGTTGGTATATTTAGTGGCTGTTTTCCTTTTTTTGGATTTCAATCTTTGATTGGAATTTGTTTGGCAAGCTTGGTTAGAGGTCATCATTTACTGGCGGCAATGGGTACTTGGATTAGTAATCCTTTTACTTATATACCTTTGTACTTATTTAACTATAAAGTTGGAGCATTTTTATTAGGTCAGGACAGTACTTTAAATAATTTAAGTCAATTATCTCAAAAACAAATGTGGAATGAAGGATTATTGATCAGCAACAGGATCTTATTAGGATCATTTATAGTTGGACTATCTTCAGGTTTGTTTATGGGATGTATTTCTTATATGCTTTTTAAGAAATTACATAAGAAAAATACTTTTCTTTAATGAATATCTGTTGTCGTCAATATCCTCTAAATGGTTACCACTTATTTTCTTTATCAATTGCTTGTCTGATAGTATTTGAATAATATTCTATCGTCTTAGATTTATTTACCTCATTATAAATAGTATATGTGATTGCTTTGGAACTGACTCCTAAATTTTCAGAAAATTATTTTCAAATTCAAGGGTAGCTTCTGGAAATTTAGCTAATTCTGCTTTCTTCTAGAAACAATTAGCTAAATGTTCAAGAGAAGAATTTAAATTTAATTATTACCATGCATTAATCAAAAGAATTTGGCATTATTTCTATAACCATAGATACAAATGTACAATTAATATCATTAACTCATACCAATTCGAGCAATATCTAGGACATCTGCCATCGAACGAATTTTATTGATCGTCATTGATAGCTGTTCAGAATTATTTATTTCAATCCTAAGATCAATACAAGCAGGCTTCCCAGAAGCGGTTTGGACTCGTGCATCGCTAACATTAATACCATTATCAGAAAGCCTCAACAAAATATCTTTTAGGACACCTACTCTATCTATTACTTCTATTCTTATTTGGGTAGAGAACTTAGTATTTTGAGTTAATGATTTTTCATTCCACATCACAGGTAACTGTCGTGCTTTTGGGACAGAATTTAAGTTAATACAATTTTCTCTATGAACCGTTATTCCATGATTACCTAAGGCAACAGTACCTATAATTCCTTCCCCTGGCAGAGGACTACAACATCCAGCTAAGCGGTAATCCAATCCTTCTAATCCAATAATTGTAGAGACTCTTGTAGGCGATTTCTTTATAGAATAGTCTTCTTTGCTATCTATTAAGTGAGTAGGATTGCTGCTATTGCTCTCTGTCGAGGGAACTTCTTTTATGTTTTGTAACCTCGTTTCTTCTCGAAAACGATTTAAAACTTGATTAAGAGTAATTGCTCCAAACCCAAGTGCAGCAAGTAGATCATCTGTGGACTTTAAATTACAGCGTTCAGCAACTTTGATCATTGCATCACTCTTGAGGAATATATCAAAACCTTTGCGACCTAGATCACGTTCTAATAGCTCTTTCCCTCGTTGTATCGTTTCATGCCGATGACTTATTTTGTACCATTGCCTAATTCTGTTTCGAGCTGTTGGTGTAGCTACAAAATTGAGCCAGTCGAGACTAGGATGAGCGGTACTGTTAGTAATAATCTCAACAAAATCTCCATTTTTGAGTTGAGTTGTTAATGGAGACAGTTTGTCATTTATGCGTGTTCCGTTGCAATGATTCCCGACTTCAGAGTGAATACGGTATGCAAAATCGATTGCGGTTGATCCTTTGCGGAGGCCAACTACATCTCCTTTTGGGGTAAATACAAACACCTCTTCGTCAAATAAATCCTCCTTAATAGAAGAAAGATAGTCATTATAGTCAGATTTATCTTCTTCTTGTTGCCAGTCGATTAGTTGGCGTAACCAACTAAAACGCTCTGTATTCCCTAATGCTGGTGAGCCTCCTTCTTTGTATTTCCAATGTGCTGCTATTCCAAATTCGGCGACTTGGTGCATTTCTTGCGTTCTTATTTGGACTTCTATTGGACGATGTCTTCCAATAACGGCAGTATGAAGAGATTGATAGCCATTTGGCTTGGGTAATCCGATGTAATCCTTGAATCGACCTGGTATAGGACGAAAAGTATCATGGACAACTGCTAGAGCTCTATAGCATGTTTCTAAATTTGGAACAATAATTCTAAGTGCTGCAACATCATAAATTTCATGAAACTCTTTGCCTTGACGTTGCATTTTGCTCCATATTCCAAAGAGATGTTTTGGTCTACCATTAACCTCACAATTTTCAAGACCAGCATCATTTAATTGATTTTTTAGTATCTGTACTGTTGTATCTAAGCGTTTTTCTCTCTCACTTCTTTTTGTAGCAACATCTTGCTGAACTTGTGTGTATGAATTTGGTTCAAGAAGCTTGAATGCTAAATCTTCTAATTCCCATTTAAATCGTCCTATACCTAGTCTGTTTGCCAAAGGCGCATAAATTTCTCTTGTTTCTAAGGCAATTCGTTTTTGCTTTTCTGGGGGAAGCACATTTATTGTGCGCATGTTATGCAACCGGTCTGCCAATTTAACAAGTACAACTCGTATATCCCGAGCCATTGCTAAAAACATTTTACGTAAGTTCTCAGCTTGTGCTTCCGTTCTATTTGGGAAATGAATACCTCCTAATTTAGTAACACCTTCTACTAATTCTCTGACCTCAGTTCCGAACAAATCTTCTAATTGATCAGGAGTAATATTTGTATCTTCAACAACATCATGGAGAAAACCAGCTGCTATTACTTTAGGACTAGCACCTATTTCTTTTAAAAGGTTGGCTACTGCTACAGGATGAACAATATAAGGATCTCCACTTACTCTAAATTGTCCTTTATGTAGCCTAAAAGCCAAATCAAATGCTGATACCAGTAAAGAATCTGCATTGTTTGGACAAACTTCTCCAATAGGGAATGGTACTTCTTCTATGCAATTCTTTAACCAATCTGGTAATTCGATGCCATAGTCATCAGAATTACTTATTAGATCAGTTCTCAGCTGAGGCTCATCAGTCATTGCCAAATCCCAGGCCGATTTGGTCTGTTTGTGATTAGACGCAGAAGTGCTATTTAGCATTAGACCAATTGCGTTAATTCATCTTATTAGGGCTAAGCAGCCTTGCTACAACTTATGAATTGTTCTGAAAAGGATGTCTTAATAATTAAAGATCTTAGCTTTTGTTATCCAGGTAGCAACAGATGGGTGCTAGATGGGGTGAATTTAAATATAAAACGTGGTGAACGCCTTGCTCTCATTGGGAGCTCAGGATCTGGTAAAAGCACAATTGCAAAGGTTTTATTGAAAATAATTCCACCTAGATCTTTGTGTAGAGGAAAAATTTTTGTAGATGGTCAGGATTTAATGAAATTAGAATTTAAGGATTTAGAAAAGCTTAGAGGTGAATTGGTTGGCTTGGTTTTTCAGGATCCAGGTACTCGTTTGAATCCACTGATGACTATTGGTGCACATTTGGTTGATACATTGTGGGCGCATGAGCCTCATCAATCATCTATTTGGATTAAAGTCAGAGCAAAAGAATTGTTAGAGAAAGTTGGCATTAATATAGATCGTTTTGATGCTTATCCACATGAGTTAAGTGGTGGTATGAGGCAACGTGTTGCTATTGCATTGGCTATAGCATTGAATCCTCCATTGATAATTGCTGATGAACCAACTTCTAGTCTAGATGTCACAATTGCCAATCAGATAATGAGAGAATTAAGGATTCTGTGTGATGAATTGGGTAGTTCGCTGTTATTAATTAGTCATGACCTTGCGCTTGCCTATAGATGGTCTAACCGAATTGCAATTCTTGATGATGGAAGGATTGTTGAAGAAAAATCTAATGATCAGTTATTTTCCAATCCTACGTCTTTGCTTGCTAAGAAGTTGGTAGGAGCATTAAAAGCACGTGAAGATGTCACTGTGACTTTGAAGCTTCAGCAAGATGTCATATTGGAAGTTGATAGATTGCGCTGTTGGCATTCAATTTCTAGTTTGCCTTGGCAGTTGAAATGGATAAAAACTATTGATGAAGTAAGTTTTGCATTGAAATGTGCAGAAACACTAGGAGTTGTTGGGGTGTCAGGATGCGGAAAGAGTACTTTATGTAGAGCTTTGCTTGGATTGATCCCAATTAGAGGAGGTGAAGTAAAGCTTTTGGGTAAGAACCTAGCGCATTTAAATAAAAAGGATTTGAAGATTATTAGACAATCTGTACAAATGGTTTTTCAAGATCCTTTTACTTCCTTAAATCCTCGAATGACTGTTTTGGAAGCAGTTTCGGATCCTCTTTTGATTCATGGTTTAGCTAAGAAAACCAGTGTGAAACACCAGGTAAAATCTCTCTTAGAACAAGTAGGGTTAACTCCTGCAGAAGGTTTTCAGGAACGTTTCCCACATCAGCTTTCAGGGGGTCAACAACAAAGAGTTGCCATTGCTCGCGCACTTGCTTTAAATCCAAAAGTACTTATTTGTGATGAAAGCGTTAGTATGTTGGATGCGGAGATTCAAGCTGATATTTTGAATTTGCTTAGTTCATTACAGGCAAAGTTAGGGTTGTCAATTATTTTTATTACTCATGACCTATCTATTGCATCTTCTTTTTGTCATCGGGTTATTGTTTTAGATCACGGAAAAATTGTTGAAGAAGGACGTGCTGATCTGATTATCGGTAACCCACAAGCACCATTGACTAAAGAATTGGTTAGTGTGTCTCCAAAAATAAACCTATAAGAAGAAAGTTATCTACGTAAAACAGAAAGAATTTTTTGGAATGAATTAGGTAATGGTGCCTGAAAATTCATTTCTTCATTTGATATAGGATGTTTTAGACTAAGTTCAATTGCGTGTAAAGCTTGTCCTGTAAGTTTGGTTGGCGTTTTTTTGCAACGACTATAAGTTGGATCGCCAACTATTGGATGTCCCAGATGAGCTGAATGCACACGAATTTGGTGAGTACGACCTGTATCCAGTTTGAACCCTATTAAAGAGTAGTCACCAAGTCTTTCCTTTAACTCCCAATGTGTGCAAGCATAACGCCCCGATTCTTCATCCACTACTGCATATTTTTTTCTATCGGCAGGATGCCTGCCTATTGCTCCTATGACAATACCTTTATCACCTTTGGGGACTCCATGTACTAAAGCTATATATTTTCTTGACGCAATCCTTTTTTGAATTTGATTTTGTAAATTTACTAATGCTTCTTGACTCTTTGCGACAACAAGGCAGCCTGTAGTGTCTTTATCTAATCTATGCACTATTCCAGGTCTAAGTTTGCCATTAATCCCTGGAAGATCTTTACAGTGATGTAATAGGCCGTTTACTAAGGTCCCATCTTTATTGCCAGGTGCAGGATGAACAGTTAAATTTGCAGGTTTGTTAATAACTATGATGTGTTTATCTTCAAAAATTATATTCAAGTCTATTTTCTCTGGTTTTAGATATGGTAGTGGTTCAGGTGGCGGTATCCACAATTGAATTTCATCGCCTTTTCTAAGAGGTGTCTTGGGTTTACCTTCTACACCATTGACAAGTACTAACCCTTGTTCAATAAATTGTTGAATTCTACTTCTACTTTGCTCTGATCTTTTACTAACAAGCCATCGGTCTAATCTCATTGGCAATGGTTTTGGATAGTGAAGTCTTACCAACTCTCCTTCTCCCTCTCCAAAGGATAGTTTTTCGTCTTCAGACATTATGGAAGTTCTAGAGAAATAGGACCGATTAAGTTTTTACGAAAATCGTCTAACAGTTTTTGTGCCATTCGATGAATGTCTCCTGAAGTGTGAAAGTCAGCAGCATTTTTTAACCAAAGATATGGATTAATTTGATTGTCTTCCAAGTCAATACCATAACGTTTTTCTAGAATATTAGGAAGCATGCCTGACTCAGGATTGTTTCTTGCTTTATTAAGTATTTCTAAAAAGCTTATTGCGACTAATTCCACATCATAGCCTGCTTGACCGATATCATCACAGATTGCAAGCTTTAATGCAGACCCTTGATCTTCAAGTTTTGCTGGTAAAACACCAGGTGCATCAAGTAGGTCAAGCTGTTGATCTATTCTAACCCACCTTAAATTTCTGGTAACACCAGCTCGTCTTGAACTTTGAACAACTTTTTTATTCACTAATCTATTTATTAGAGCTGACTTACCAACATTTGGGAATCCCAGCACTAAGGCTCTTACGGCTCTATGACGCATACCTCTTGCAATTCGACGGCTATTTAATTCATTACCAAGTTGAATAGCTGCTTCTTTTATTTGTTTTGTACCAGCTCCGCTTTTGGCATTGCACCATAAAGGGTTTTGGGTAGTTTTTTTACACCATTTTACCCAAGAGCAAAAAGCTTGTGAAGAAATCATGTCTCTACGGTTTATAACGAGTAAGTGCTTCTTACTCTTAATCCATTTGTGAAGGCATGGGTGAGATGTTGCGAGTGGAATTCGAGCATCTCTTACTTCAATCACAATATCTACTTTTTCAAGACTTTTATTTAGTTGCTTTTCAGCCTTTGCTATATGGCCTGGATACCATTGAATAATAGGAGTGCTCACGGCACTATTCTTATTTGATGTGAATCATAAGTTAATCTTTTGCTTTGGTGAGATTCCTGTTTAAAATTTATACTTCTATTTTTCATTATTTGACTGTAATTGTTCAGAAAGGTTTGAAAGTTAAAGAGTTTTAAAGACTCCTTATTTTAATTCATACATCTTAAAGGTAAACTTTGCTGGTTTTGTTCCTTTTTGAGTTTATGAACTAACGTTTCTAATTTCAAATATTGGTGCTCAGTTAAACTTTTCTTGTCATATCAATGGTTTTCGGAATTTTCACCAATGGTCAGATCATTTGTCTGGCTGATAAGTAATTTTTTAGTGCATTTCTCGGGTTAGTCTCACCAGGTTTTAATATTTCAAGGCGAACCATGGCAAAGCGTTCTCTCTCAAGTCTCGGCGTAGAGGACCTATCTGGAAAAAAAGTTTTAGTGAGGGTTGATTTTAATGTTCCCTTGAATGAAGAAGGCTCTATTACTGATGACACAAGAATTCGTGCTGCTCTTCCAACTATTAAACACTTAATAGATAAAGGAGCCAGAGTTATACTTGCGGCTCATTTTGGAAGACCTAAAGGACAGGTTAATGAGAGCATGCGTCTTACTCCTGTTGCTTCAAGATTAAGTACATTATTAGGTAAAAGTGTTGTTAAAACAGAAAGTTGCATTGGTTCTGATGCACAGTTAAAAGTAAATGAAATGTCAAATGGAGATATTGTTCTGCTTGAGAATGTTCGTTTTATTCCTGGCGAAGAGAAGAATGAGCCAGATTTTGCTAAAGAACTGTCGTCTTTGGCTGAAGTGTACGTAAATGATGCATTTGGAGCAGCACATCGAGCTCATGCCTCTACTGAAGGAGTGACAAAATATTTAAGCCCCAGTGTTGCAGGTTATTTAATGGAAAAAGAGTTGCAATATTTACAAGGTGCTATAGATTCTCCAGAGCGTCCCTTAGCTGCAATAGTAGGTGGATCAAAAGTTAGTAGTAAAATTGGTGTATTGGAATCATTGCTTGATAAGTGTGACAAGGTCCTCATTGGTGGAGGAATGATTTTTACTTTCTACAAAGCAAGAGGTTTGTCTGTAGGTAAAAGCTTGGTAGAAGATGACAAACTTGATTTGGCAAGAGCTTTGGAGGAGAAGGCAAAAGAAAAAGGTGTAGACCTTTTGTTACCTAATGATGTTGTTCTTGCAGATAACTTTGCCCCTGATGCTAATAGTCAAATAGCTCAGATAAATGAAATTCCTGAGGGATGGATGGGATTGGATATAGGCCCCAATTCCGTAAAATTATTTCAGGATGCTTTAGCTACTTGTAAAACTGTTATTTGGAATGGACCTATGGGTGTTTTTGAATTTGATCAGTTTGCTAATGGTACAAACTCTATTTCAACGACATTAGCTGAATTAAGTGGTAATGGTTGTTGCACAATCATTGGTGGGGGTGATTCTGTTGCTGCAGTTGAAAAGGCAGGTTTAGCTTCAAAGATGTCTCACATTTCTACTGGTGGAGGAGCAAGTTTAGAGTTGCTTGAGGGAAAGATCTTACCAGGTGTAGCTGCTTTAGATAATCAGGGTTAAATCTTAATTTATTTATAGTTTAAGTTATCAATATTAGAAACTATTCTGACCATTTTTGTAATTGATACAAGACCTTCAGGATGAGCAATTAGTGCACTCCATCTTTGCTTTCCTGGTTTTAACGGAGCTCTAACAGATTTAAAAATTCCTCCTGAAGCAATAGGCTTAAGAGTAATATCTTTCCTTTTACCTTTTTCAAAGAATTGTTTTTCTAAAGGCATTAAACCAGCTGCTATAATTGCATTCTCAAGCGGTTTATCTAATATTATATCTACATCATACTTGCTACCCGTTAAGACTCTATCCGGTATTTTGACAGTGACTTCTATCTTGCTAGACCCACTTTGCATTATTGAATAATCACTCAACATTTCTGTACTTATTATTTTTTCTCCTTTTGTTTTTATTGCTATCCTTTGATTAGATAATAGGGAGTATTTGTGGAGACCTTTATTTCTCTCCCCTGTCACAATAATCTCTATTGATTGACGCTTGTCTTTTAGTTTTTTGGAAGGTTTTATTATCCATTTGGCATTAGGGAAAATATTTAGAAAATAACTATATTGTTTCTCTAAATCATTAGCAA
>QCPC01000010.1 GCA_003212695.1 Prochlorococcus sp. AG-436-C13
CTCACTCTTTCATCTCAACTATTTCATAGTAAGGTTGATCTTCGTAGTCAGCATCAGAGCAGCACATATCTCCACAGATCTCCTCTAGCAAGTCATAGGCATCATCGTAGTTGTCGAAAATCTGAGATGTGATCTCGTCTTCCTCTCCATCGTGTCTAGTGATGCGATATTTCATTGCTTAGTTCTCTTAAGTTTCCCAGTCTGCACCATCGTCATTTTCGTCACATTCGTAATTCAGTAGAGAATCCTCATTCTTTTCTTTCCTGTCTTCTTGATTGGTAAGTGGCTTTTCTTCTTCCTTTTTTATCATTTCTCAAGTTTGGATAAAGTTTGGATAGAAATTTTGAATTCTCTGAGAACGCCTGATATCACTCAACGACCGCTTTTCATTAGCCAGTAGGAAATATTTTTATCAGCCATTGCGAGAGAAGAGGTTATCTCAATTGTAGAACTTTAAGGCGATGCTGGTATTTTGCTGGTATGGGGGAGATCCGCTTACATATTTCTGCACCAAGCACCTTCTTCACTAGCTAGATAATCTTTGGTGTCTTGAGTATAGAGAGACGCTGCTTTTTTTAAATCCATACAACCATCTTTTTTATTTCCAAGTTTGTATTGTGCAAGTCCCCTTGTATCCAAGACCCATCCAGCATTGCTGTCTTGAGAAAGAAGTTGATTAGCATCTTCTATTGCTCCTAGATAGTCGCCTTGTAAATATTTAACCCATGCTCTGTTTCCATATGTGGAGTAATCTTCTGGATCAAGTTCAATCGCTTTTGTATAGTCGTCAATGGCACCTTTATAGTCTCCTAGGTTGTCTTTAGCAAAGCCACGATTATGGAAGGTACTGGCATCTTCTGGATCAAGTTCAATCGCTTTTGTATAGTCGTCAATGGCACCTTTATAGTCTTCTAGGTTGTCTTTAGCAAAGCCACGATTATGGAAGGTACTGGCATCTTCTGGATCAAGTTCAATCGCTTTTGTATAGTCGTCAATGGCACCTTTATAGTCTCCTAGGTTGTCTTTAGCAAAGCCACGATTATGGAAAGAATCAGCATCCTTGTTGTTTATTGCTATTGCACTATTAAAAGCATAAATAGCACCTTTGAAATCATCTAATTCGCCTTTTATAGTGCCAAGATTATAATAATAATCTCTTTCTCTTTTGTTTATTTTGATTGCTTTATTGTAATCTTCAACAGCACCTTTTAAATCACCTAAATCGCTTTTAACAATTCCTCTATTATAATATATAGAGGCATCCTTAGGATCTATTTCTATTGCCTTTTGGTAATCTGCTATTGCGCTTTTATAATTACCTATTCTGTATTTAGAAATACCTCTATTAACATAATAATCACTATCATCTGGATTTATGCTAATCGCTCGATTGAAATCAACAATGGCACCCTGATTGTCACCTGATTCTTTCTTTGCAGTTCCACGATTAAAATAATAATTATCATCTAAAGGATTAATATCAATTACCTTATTGAAGTCAGAAATTGCCCCTGAAAAATCACCTATTGCCGCTTTATCTGCGCCTCTATTGTTAAGTGCAGCGGTGTTTCGAGGATCAATATCAATTGCCTTATTAAAATCAGAAATTGCCGCTTTAAGATCTCCTGATTTGCTTAGTGTGTTTCCACGATTGTAGTATGTATCTGAATACCCTGGATCAATACCTATCGCCTTATTGTAATCCAAGACTGCACCTTTAAAATCACCTAAACTTGTTTTAGCGCTCCCACGATTTTCAAAAGCAGATGCATCCTTAGGGTCAATTCTAATTGCCTTATTGTAGTCTGATATTGCACCTTTATAGTCTCCTAAGTTTGCTTTGACTATTCCGCGATTATTGTACGCATCTATATCACTAGGATTTATTTTAATTACTTTGGTGTAGTCCAGGATGGAATCTCTCAAGTTATTCATATCACTACTTGCATATGCTCGAAGGAAATATGCTCTCGGATTATTTTGCTGAACCCTTATAACTTGGTTTGTTAAACGTATTACAGTTTGCTCTCTACCTTGCTTACCTGCAGATGCATTTGCTTGTGCTAAATAGTCATCAGGGGTTGTTGGGTTTTTCTTCGCAAGAATAATTGGCAAATTATTTGCAAACAGATTGTAGAAGTTAATTGGGACTCCTTGATTCACTCCAGTTTTGATGATCTGTTTTTTTTCTTTGGATTCAGTGATATTTCTTTCACCTCTACCATGAATACCAATTAGTTCTCCATTGGTATTCATGATTACTCCACCACTCATTCCCTTCTTGGTGTTGTTTGAGTAAAGGAGTTGATACCCTTGATCAATACCCACTTCTGCATTCGCGACGACTTCACCACTTTCAAATTTTAGATTTCCCATATCAAATAATGGGAATCCTGCGACATAAACCTGGTCTTGATATTTGACCTTTTTGATATCACCAATATTTGCTAACTCATAGTTCTTTTTGCTTCTAAAAGTCAGCACTGCCATATCGACTTTGCCTAATCGCTGCAGACTTTTTGATTCCCATAAGTGCTCTTTCCCATCAGAGGTAATGATCCCGACTTCTTCTCCAGGAAGGTTGTCTTTAACGACATGCCAGGCAGTGAGAACGGTATAACGATTGCCTTCTTTCTTGACCAGAACTCCTGAACCTGGACTGCCAGCACCAAGTATCTGAACAGTGATTGCCTGAGCGATCTTGGCAATTTCTGATGAATCCTTCGCCTGTGCTTTTGATGCAGAAAGCACTACGGCTGCAGTAGAAGCAGTCAAAGTTCCCAGCAGCATTGGTTGTCCCATCGGCAGAAGGGACAATGCAGTAGCAATAGCAGTGATGCGGGAAGTCTTCAAAAAGGAGGTCTTACTGGTTTTAGGTTAGTGCAGTTGATATTTGTATTCATTTGTGTGACCCATCGCAGAGGCAATATTTGAGTCTCATTGAGATGGGAAAAGTTTGAACAGAGTTTGAACAGGATTTCCGACTTCCTCCTAATCCCTTGGCATGACTGTATGCACATTGTTCATTGGCCAGTAGTTAGGTTCACTCATATCAAGGGATCTCCAGGAATTGTAGTGTGTGAATGAGATAGCTAATGAATTCTTATAAGATTAGATGGCAAGTCAGAAAGCTTTAAATATTTTAAGTTTGTTAGCTCATAAAAGATATCCTTTTTATTAATACTCGCCTAATTTTTAATCACACAGTCTTAGAAGCTTTTAGATGAATAAGTGGTTCAAATTTATTTTTTTAGCTATTTTTCTTTTTTTCATTCAATTGAATCCGACCCCTGCGAATGCGTGCGTTGAAGGTTTGTCTTGGGGGATGGATCTTTCTAGCGTAGAGAAACATTTAGGTGTGTCGTTGCAACCTGTCTCGGAAGGAGACAGCAAAGATCTTTTTGAAGTTAGAGAATTCCAGATGAGTGGTCTACCTGTAAATAGACTTCGTGTTCGTGTCGAGGATAATCATGGATTAAAACAACTTGCTTATGAAATGAATTATGAAAACATGACAGAAGTATTAGCTGGTTTAAGACATCGATTTGGTCCTCCAGTTGGGACAAGTGTTGATATTGATGGAAGATCCCCTCAGCAACAATGGATTTGGCATACAGGAGAAGATGTTATTACAGCAGTTAAGAACGAAGATAGTCCTTTTTTACTTTCTTATCGACCATCACTTTTAGATCCTTCTTTCCTTTGAAAATGTGTGAACAGTGTGTGAACGGATTTCTTGAATTTCTTCTAATCCCTGTCCACCACTTAAGGAACTGTTTTCATTAGCCAGCATGGTAATTTCTGTGGTGCCATGGGATCTCAGCGATATTGGGATCTGTGGATGGTGTGTGGATGGCTTAATATTCTCACCCCTATTTCTTTATTCTATTTCAATCAAGTTTTGATTACTAATAACCAACAGAACTAAATTTATAGAAAATATTATTCAAACGTTTTCTTGGATAGTGCAGAAGTGATCTCTTTGGATTGTGAGACTATTTAATTAAGACATCCAGACTTCCTGAGTGAAGGAAGCCGAAGGCTACTCAACCATGAGAAGAGGATAAATAAGCTGGAACAACACAAACAAATCTGCATACCTAAATAAGGAGTATCTCCCAGAACAAACAAAACTCCTGATAGAAGCGTTCCAAGAAGCCTACCTGCCGCATTTGCCATGTAATAGAAGCCAACGTTGAGGCTTACATTTTCAGCATCTGTATAAGCCAAAACCATGAATGAATGGATAGAAGAATTCATTGCGAAAACTATTCCGAACGCAATTAAACCAGCAGTAATGGCAATGCTTGGATCATTTTGTCTCCATAATGCAATTGCTATTAGTCCAGGTATCCCCATCAGCAACGCACTCCAAAATTGAATCGTTGAAACTCCTGGGCTCGATTTCTTTCCCCAAAGATTTCTTAAAGTTGGGGCCAATGCTTGTACAAAACCGTACCCAATAATCCATAGGCCTAGGAAAGCTCCAATCTCAGAGAAGTTCCAATTAAGTGATGTCTCAAGGAAAACAGGTAATGCGACTACAAACCACACATCTCTAGCTCCGAAGAGAAAGAAACGTGCAGTCGAGAGAGTGTTAATTCCTCTTGATTTTGAGAAAAGGTCCTTAAATATTGGCTTTTCCTTCATCCGCCCAATATCACCCGGCAAGATCAATGTCATAAGAAATGACAACGCCAAGCCAATCGCCATTACCCCAACCGCTTTATTAAAACCAAAGCCAGTTAGTAATGCTCCCCCTAGGAAAAACCCAACCCCCTTTAGGGCATTCTTTGATCCTGTTAAAACAGCAACCCATTTGAACAACTTCTTGTTCCCTTTTTGTTCTTCTTCAGGGGTTTCAGGTACGACTGTTTTGATTGCACTCTTTGCACTCATTTTGTTGAGGTCTTTAGCAATACCACTAATTGCTTGCGCAACCATGACATAACTAACGCTTAGAAATTTGGGCCAACTTGCAGCAACAGGAACCAGCATCAAAAGAGCACTGATTTGAAGAAGTGTGCCTGCCCAGAGAGTTAGTCGTAGGCCAGAACGCGCACCAATCCAGCCGCCATAGAGATTAGTAATAATTCCAAAGAACTCATAAAACAAAAAAAGAAACGCAATCTCTAAAGCTGTATAGCCAAGTTGATGAAAATGAAAGACCACCAACATGCGAAGTGCGCCATCAGTCAGAGTGAACGCCCAATAATTTGTAGTAACGATCAAGTATTGCTGAAGAGATGATAATTTCATTATTTAAGTGCTTGCTATTACTTAAAGCTCATATTTCATTAGGCAGTAGCTAAGTTCCTGTTGTGCCATGGGATCTCAGCGAAAATAGGGGGTTTGAATAAAGTTTGAATAAACCCCTTCTCTCAGGGTTCTCTTACTTCTATTATCTCTTAAATCAATAAAAGAAGGACCCTTGTTTTTGAAGGAGACGATTTTCAACTCTATTGATTTTATCTAAACCCTTTTTTTGACGGAAGGAGCATGGTTCATTTGGCTCAGATAGAAACATTATTAGAATTGTTGCGAGCCTTCTAGTTGTAATGGACTTAGCTCAATTCTTTTTATTCTCTTGTTTTCGTATACCCAAAAAATAGGTTCTGTAGCTTTTGCCTCTGTCAAATCTTTTCTTTCTCGCAGGCTTACAGGAATAAACTCTTTGTTGGGGTCAAAACCCTGTTTTCTTATTGATTGATTGATAACAATACTTCCTTCTTCCCCTGAAACTGATCTGTGATAAGTCCCTATAGGAATTTGCAGTGCTCCCATCTCTCGTCTTAGAAAAATCACATGATGAGGTTCATCCCATGAAGGATTTAGCAAAGTGAATGTTCTTTTGCCTTCGATAACTAAGTTATGATCAACTTGAAACTGGTGTACATAATACTGTTCAAATTCCTCGTCATTAGGAGGAGACGTCGCACTTCCACGATGCATAACGACATCGCAACCATTCGATGCTCTTACTCCTGCATCGAAGAAAGTAACCTGAGGTGTTTCTCTGAAAATTTGAATAGGGATGAATTCAAGATGCATGTTAATACCTCCTTTTATTAGTGATCCAATGGACTGTGATCTTTAATGAGCTTTTCAGGCTTCTTATTACCGGGCAATCTTCAGTTGCTTTCTGAAGAACTTTTAACCTCTCTATCGATAAATCAATAGGCATGAAAAGTTGAATAGAAATAGATTCAATTGCCCTGGGTCCTTTTAGAGTCATCTTTTTATTAACATCTGCTGTTATCTCTCCTATATCCCAACCTTCTCTTTTAGCTGCAATACCCATAACTGTCAGAAAACACGTTCCCAACGCAGTTGCGACTAAATCAGTTGGTGCGAAACTCTCACTTTCTCCCTCGTGATCTATAGGTGCATCGGTTGTTAGTGTTTGCCCTGAAAGAGCATGGAGAGCCTCTGTATGTAAGTTCCCAAGATATTTACAAATAATCTTGTTTACACTTCATACAACTTGCAGTTGGCTTTTGTTGGATTGCTAAGGCATTCTGCTTCCCACTTAAAATTTTTATCTGCTTCTGGCAAATTGTAATTGAAATCGTGCATCCTCCAGACGTCACTTACTGTGCCGTTAAGGATGGTGAAAGGTGATACCAACCTCATAAGCCTCCTTGTCGATTACTAAGACTATATATGACGGTTAAACCATTTACTCAAGAGGGTTTATACCTATTTATATGCCTATTTAATATTGTCTTAATTATCTCTTGAATATATTCTTGACACTCATTAGTAGAGATGCTGAAGTTACTCTTTATTATGCCTACATTGAATTAGCCCTAAATGTTTAAATGACTCTAATTTCAGAAAAATCGGTAGAGTGCATAGACTTCTCTTCTTAGCAGCTTTCTTTGGCTGCGTTTAACGTCCAGCTCGACTCTTTCTCCCTGTATACATAGGTGATTGCTTATCTCTTGCTTCGGTTATTACTGGGGGGTTGTGTCGTAGAGACCGAAGTTCGGTGTAGATACCGCATCATTATCTACGGTTTATATCACCATCAAAAACAACTATTTGGCGCATAGTGAATTTGTTGTTCTCATTCGTAGTGATGTATTCAGTTACTCGTTTCTCTCTTGCTCCTTCTTTCTATCGTCCTGTTTATGTCATCTCTGATAGCGAGATGGCTCAATTAAAAGTTCAACACCATAAAGATGAGCTTGATTCAGTAGTTGATCAACGAAAACGATTAGAGGATGCTTATGAAAAGCAGAGAACACATTTGCTTGAGCGAGAGAAATCTCTTAAGAGTGAGTTGAAAGCTCTGGCTCCATCTGCAAGTAACCCTGTTAAAGAAACAGTTGATAAAGCTGTTGATGCAATTAAAGACACGGCTAAGAAAGTAGTCGCATAGGGTTTGATTGCACAGAAAAAAGCCCTGCTCAAGCAGGGCTTTAGCAGATTTATTTCTCTTGGCGTAAAGATCAGCTGTTCCATCTGGGAATATCTCTATTGATTTATTGAAATCATTTATTGCTTCTAGGTATTTATCAAAAAGATAATTGATTCTACCCCTAATAAAATATATGTAGTCATCTGTTGGATCTTTGTTTATGGCTTGATCGCAGTGAGATAAGGCTTGAGATAAATTACCATTCTCTGCATAAGTCTCAGCTAATTTGATTAGGTCGTCGATATTCATGATTAAGCAGCTAAGTTCCTAAATCTTGTGTACTGTGGTTCAAATAGCAACCTGACTGTGCCGACAGGACCATTGCGGTGCTTGCAAGTGATGAGTTCTGTAATGCCTCGATCACAAGTTTCAGGGTTGTAGTACTCATCTCGATACATCATTACGACTAAATCCGCATTGTTTTCTATAGAGCCACATTCACGTAGATCACTCAACATAGGTCTTTTGTTTGAACGAGACTCTATTCGTCTGTTTAATTGAGAAAGTGCAATAACGGGTACATCTAGTTCCCCTGCCATTGCTTTTAGTTGTCTTGTAATTCTTGAGAGTTCATCGTCTCTAAACTCAGGAACTGGTCCATCCATTAACTGCACATAATCAACAATAACAAGACCGAGCTCTTTCTTGTGTTGCTTCTTGATTTTCTTGCATTTCTCCGTCATCTCTTCAACAGTAATGTGTGGATCATCACTGAAAAAAATCGGCAGTTGACCAAGTGTATTAATGCCTTGGCCTAGAACTGGCCATTCATCTTGAGTTAAATGACCAGTTCTTAGCCTGCCAGATTCAATACCAACTTCCATCGATAGTAGTCGATATGCGATCTGCTCTTTACTCATTTCCAAGCTAAAGATGCACACAGGAAGCTCATGTATTTGAGCAATATTCTTGGCAAGATTCATTCCCATCGATGTTTTTCCCATCGCTGGTCTCCCACCAAGAATCATTAACCCCCCTCGTTGTAGTCCTTGAGTTAAGGCATCAAAGTCATAGAAATTGACTGGCACTCCAGCATGTGTTCCTAAAGAACGGCTTTCTATTTCATCAAAGGTTGTGGTCAGTACTTCTGCAACAGGGGACAAATCTTTGGATTGTTTGAGCTTGCCTTGATTGTTTTGCTTGGACTGATCTTTCTTCTTTTTGCTCTTTTTACCCATTAAATATTTTTGGCTGGACCATCATCTAAACCATAAAATTTTCACCTTGCCAGAGGAAAAATACTTAAGCCTAGATTCCACGTTAACTCTTAGGACTTTCTTTATCTTCTTGGAAGATTTCCTCGAGAAGCCTTTCCAGCACTGCACCTCTACGCTCTAGTCCCCATTCTTCTTTGAGCTCATCAAAGCGTCTGACAATACGCTCGGGAAGCCTGATTGTGACTTCTGAATAGGCTTCATTTTGGCTGTTTTGAGGCTCTTGAGACATGTTTTGTACTCATCCGAATAGGACTTTAGTTGATTAATTAATTCTGAAAACTTCTTTACCTGCTTTTTCATCTGCAATTTGTTTAATACCTAAATTTAAAGATGAGTGTACTTCTTATTTTTTTCATTTAGAATAAGGTGTGTTCAAAAATGAGCTTCATTAAGGCTTTATATGGACAGATTATTTTTTAAAGACCAATCAGGCTTTTCTTTGGTAGAGATTGTATGTGTAGTTATAATTTTAGGAATTTTATCAAGCATTGGTGCCGTTAGCTTTAGAAGATTTGCTTCCAGTGCCATTGCATCAGGCTGCAAACAACAAGTTTCTTCTTATCAAAAGGCAGCGATACTTTTTTATACACAGAATAACTATATCCCTTCAATTCAGGAGTTGGAAAAATATGGCTTAGTTACTTTACTAGCTTGTAAATACGATAACCCGAAAGATTGTAGACATAGTGCTCCTATAAATGCAACTTCAAGATTAATTGGAGGTGCTGGTAACGTTAATACCTATTGGCCCTCTCCAAACGGTCACTGCAAAATACAATATAGAAGCTATGGTCAATTCCTTCAGCAGTGGGCAACCCCTCACCATAATAGTGGCTTCCAAAACTGGGCTGTAAGTGCATGCTTTAATTCATGGACAGGAGCGAAAAAAGTTTCTTCATTCAAATACAGTGTGAGCTCCTATACGTTGCATAATCAGTTCTGTTGAAATTACCTTGATTTTTGTCGACGTATCTTTGAATAATGGTTTTAAAAAGTAAAGAGAAATTAAGTGAGAGAAAGTTTGGATAAAAGTCAAGTTGCATATAATTGAAATTATCCTCATTTTTTACAAACACTTTGCCGTCATTTAATTTATATTTTCTGGCTTCTACTTTTCTTGTTGGCATCTATCTCTAAGGAACTAAAGGGGATTTCATCTATTAATCATAAGAGCCTTTGTACCTAATGGGTTTAATGATGGAATCTTTAATTGATCTGAACCAGCTATTACTGATCGAGTTTTTATAAGTGCTCCATCTACATACAATTCTCTTTGTGAACGTATCTTGAGTTGTTCTGTTTTAGGTATCGTAGCCTCTCTTAATCTCTCTCCTTTTCTCCATCTCTAATTTTCTGAAGAAGATTAAGCTAAATCGATTTCTTTACTTAAGACTTTTCGTAATTACGGCACTTAGGAAAGCCTCGTTTAAATCTTCTAAAGAGTCATTGGACCATTCAACTAGAGCAGTTCTCATTGCACAAGATCCATGCCTATAGGCATTTGTCATTTCTATACCTTTTAAATCATGATTGCCTAATAGGATTTGGAAGACTAGTTCGGGAGAGCTATGAGGGAGTTTTGCTAGCTTTACAGCAAGTTCTTTCAAGCCATCTTCTTTAGAAAGTCCCTTCTTTTTTAGGAAAGCATCAAAAAGTTTTCTAGCAACTTCACCATAATTTTTTGCTCCATCGTCTGTAAAAATTGACCCTATGGTTTTTTCTGGATCAGGTAAATTCTTATCCAGATTAAGATGTTGCTCTATTTTTGCGAGCCTTTGCTCAAGTGCATCATTATCCGATATTGATTCGACAGTTGCTAGCTTTTCAGTGACAAATTCTGTCAAGGTCATTCCATTCTTAATTGCTTCGGACTTAATTTTTAAAAGCAACTCTGGGTCAATATTTATATTTAGCTGAGTTCTTTCTTTTGGCATTTCCCTCTTGTTTATAAAGTAAACAAAGATACTTTAACCCATATCTAGCTTCTTGAATGACCTATGCAATCTAGTGGAACTAGTCGTTATATAGTATTAATCTGGGTGAAAAGTTCGACTAAAGAATGCCGGCTAAAAGTAAAGAGAAATAAGTGAGAGAAAGTTTGGGTAAAGTTTGGGTAAACCTTCGAACTAGGTTGGTTGATTTAAACCTTATTTAAGATAATAAAAATTGAATTAGCATTTAACTTCTGGTATATCATTATTTATTCCTATGCCAACACTCCTTTTACCTCCTTTGTAGTAAGAGGAATTGCTTGGGAAAATACCAACAGTTGTTGCTCCAGTATTTGAGTTAAAACAACCAGAAGCACCAGAAGCATTAGAAAAATAAGGTATTGCTCGAATATATAGTCGTTCATTAGATTGGCTCAATCTAATATTAAAGAAGCCACTTGGGCTATTCCATTGAGGAGTGCTTGGATTATCCCTTCCTAACTCTAATGGTTTCCATGTTTGACAAATCTTTTTGCCTTTAAGATGAGCTGCCCACTGACAAGCGGGCACTGGTATACATCTAGATAACTCACCAGCATTTTTTGGTAAATTACCAGTTTCTAAATAACACGATTGTGCTGCTTTTATATAACTAGATACTGATGTTGACCCTTCAACACCCGTTGCTTTGTTGACAAAGTTCAAATAATTAGGAATACCTATAGCTGCGAGAATCCCAATGATAACCACAACAACTATTAGTTCTACTAGGGTAAAGCCTTCTTCTTTTTGAATTGAGCTAATGGTATGTAATAGATTCCTCATTGATTGAAGTAATAGTAGTTTGAGATGTTTGGATCGTTTAACGTTCTCACCCTCATTTCTTTATTCTATTCTTTCTTAATTCTAGTATTTGTTTTTTAGGTAATTAAGGATTAATACATACAAATATTTATTATTGACTATCTTACATTGCAATATTAACTCCTTCCTTGGTGACTATCTCAACTACTTTCTGCATATCGTCAAGAGAACTTGAATTTGCTTCTAAACTTGTAAATACTGATTCGACTCCTCCTGGCTGTGCAACCATTATATACCGAGTAATTTTCTTTTTAGATATTGGAGCATGAATTGTTCCAGCAGGGACATCAATTGAATGCCCAGCGGAAATAATTGTACTAACTCCATTTAAATTAAGATCTAATTCACCTTCAAGCACAACGTAAGTCTCATCCCAATTATGAGAATGAGGTGGTTGACCTACTCCTTCTGGGGTCTCAAATTCCAAGACACTATATTTACCATTCGTATCACTAGAAGTTAGCTTGAGATTTACTTTGTCTCCTAATACTTCAATTGTTTTTGGCATAAGTCTGCAGGGGGAGTTTGGTTCATTTTATACGTGTTGATGTTAAAAATCTTCATTCCTTCGATTCTGCAAATGGAATAGCAGAAACTTAAGCACGGGTAATCGAGCAATACATATGTTTCTTTTCTTCACCCTTAGGTTTGTTATTCATTAGATTTAAAGAAATACTTTTGTCGATTGTGGGTAGATCTACTTCGCTTTCGATTTTCTATTTCTATGAGAAACCTTTTAGCCAGTGAAAGATCTAAATGGATCTTTGCAATTGGAGTGGTTGCAATCGGGGCAGGCTTTACAGCAAAAAATGTGATCTCATACCCGACTGAGTGTTTACCTCAAAAGGGCTTGGAACTAACTCAGTTAATAAGACCGCTGGTTTGAAATGCAAAAATTACTAATTACACTCGGACTTGGAATTGCCGTAATAGGTGCTCTATATCCTTACTTGAAGAAAATAGGGTTAGGACAATTGCCTGGGGACATAATTTTGAAAGGTGAGAATTCAACCTTTTATTTTCCAGTTGTTAGTTGTATTGCTATCAGTTTGATTGTTTCGATACTGCTTAATTTATTCCGGTCCTCTTAATGCTCTGATTAGGACATCAGCTGTATCCACCTTGGCATATAGCACTTGATCCGTTCTGCTAATAGGAGTCGTACTTTCTAATTGCTCATTTGTAATTTCTTTTTCAGTTATCTTATTAGGTTTGGCAAAAGAAAATAGTTTATACGAGTTGAATAGGAGCGTTGTTTCTCTATGGAGCATTATTTCCACGTGCTTCCATAGTTTTTTATGTTCTGGTGAATTTGATAGAATATATTTTAATCTTGATTTTTAATATGGATATTGCCTACAAATCCCCAACTTTAAAAAACTCATGGAAGGCATTTAAAGCCCATATCTCAACATATATAGCCTTATATTTATTGGTGCTTTCTATAGGAATTGCTTCTTTTTTAATTAATTTTTTATTTATAGTTATTTTCAGTGCGTTAGGCGATGGAAGTGAAGCTGCTTCTGCTCTAGGTCAAATATTAGGAACGATTGTTACTTTCCCTCTTTCCATACTCAATAATTTATTTGGAGTTCTTCTTATAGCAGTTCCCACTATTTATTACTCAAATGAAGAGATTGTCTCATTTAAAGTAATTATCAAAAAAGTAAAGTCAAATTTTTGGAGATATATCTTGGCAGGAATATTTTGGGCTTTAGCGATTGCTATTGGATCCATATTTTGTATTATTCCTGGAATTATGCTTACACTAATTACACCTATTTATGTTCACAAGATCTTTGTGACTGATCTTGGTATTATTGACTCTTTTCAGAGTTCATGGAGTTCTTTGTTTAATTCAGGAAAGGCGATTCCATTTTTTGCGATGACTATTTTTATTGGATTTTTAACAATAATCTGCAGCATATTAACTTGCTTGTTAGGAGGATTAGTTTTTATTCCATTAAGTTGGTTCTATATTATCAACTATTCTTATCATATAGGGATATTGAAGCACTCCAATAATTTATTACATGAATGACTCTTGAAACATATTTAAGTTGAAAGCATAGGTCATTGTTACTCTAAATAACCAATATATCAAAAGAATAATTGTTGTTGATGCTATGGTTTTTAGTTTTATCACATAAGGAAATATGTTTCGATACTTTATAGACTTTATAGACCATAATAATAGAATAATTGCAACTACTGGACCAAATAAATGTAAATTTAATGAGCTTATAAGATTTCCTTGAAGAGCCTCACTAGTTGCCCTTGTGAGGAAACAGGAAGGACCTGGGATACCTATTAGGGATTTAAATGGACATGGGACTGGGAAGCCAATTAGAAATTGATATTTTCCTTTTGCCCATAGATAAATTGTTAACAAAGCAGGAAGAGCGAAACTATAGCGACCAAGTCTTTTTATTAAATACAAATACTGTGAAGTCATTTGAATTAGATCTTTGGGATTAGAAAATTTGATCTGGACCATTAAATACAAATCTTAAATACCCAATCTTTATTTGTATAAGTATTGTTTTTAAAAACTATATAAAGCGTTGCAATAGAAGCGTTGTTTCTCTTTCATCATTGCATTTCTATCAACCAGTCAGACAACATTTACGAGGTCATAATTAGGAGTATTGTTTAGGTAGTGAGAGGTTGGATGCAGGTTCCCTTGATGCTCAATTAGATTGATCCCTTCTCGCATAATTGGAATTGGATTGCAGGCCCCTTTATTTGATTATTGAGTAAGAGCAAGAGGTTTTCAGATGATTAAATCCTGGAAGAAGGCTACAATCCATTGCCATTGCCATTGCCATTGCCATTGCCATTGCCATTGCCATTGCCATTGCCATTATCATTGCCATTATCATTAGCAGATCTAGAGCTAGGGCAAAAGGACGCATCAGGTATTGAAATCTTTAAGGTTATTTTTTGATTTAGTGATTTTTGTCTTGGAGGTTTTATTCAACGCAACAGTACAGTTTGCGGGTTTAGGAAAAAGTTTGAATGGATTTTGATCAAAAGCTGAGATCCCTTTCTATTAAGGTAGACTCACTCTTCTTTAGCCAGTAGCTAGGTTCTTTTGATGCCATGGGATTTCAGCGGAAAATGGTGATTTAGGTAAACCTTTAATCTCAGGGTTTTCTTGATTGGTTAGTTGCCAAAACGATAGTGTTTTTTGACTGCTTTATGCACTTCCCAGGTGCAAGACATCCCTTCAGGAAAAATAACTAAATCACCTACTCCAAATCTGACAGGTTCCCCACCATCAGGAATCACTGTGATGTCCCCTTCAAGTATTAAACAGGTTTCTTTCTCGCTATATGTCCAAGGGAAAGTGCTTGGATCACAAGTCCAGATTGGCCAGTTTTTTATTCCTAGATCTTCAATTGTGCTTTGAGAACATGGAGATGTAATAGAAATGCTCATTGAACCAACCTTTGCTTTCGGGGTTTTCTTGCTTTTATTATCTCTTAAATCAAGAAAAGTTTTAGTCTGATCGTGATATTCCTAGATTCCCGTTTTCTCTATCTTTTTTTATCTCTTCTTTGATCTGTTTGTAATAAGCAACTTCTTCAGGCTCTTCTGAACCAAGACCATAGCCCATAGTTGCTGCGATATAAATTTTGTGTTTTCTATGCGCACTTAGATTCATTTAGTTGTTACTCAAGTACTTCAAGCTTGATAGAACAGTGATCGTAATAATTCCATAGGACCATTATAGTTCCACTGTTATCAGATAGTCTTTGCATCCAAGGAGGAAGACCTTTTCACTTACCCTCTGACTTTTTAGGAGACAACCTATCGATCTTTTCCTGTTGAAGTGCTCTCTTTTTGCTTTCTGCTAATGCTTTGCTAAACCTTTTTCTTACAAAGAAGTTAAGAAGAATAGTATTGATAGCGCCGATGACAATGATTGCAAGAATCGTAGTGTTAAGACCTTTAGAAGTGTTTATGTAATCAACAAATGAGTTCATTCGTCAGCTTCCTTTTTTATCATTTTTCAGATTTGGGAAAAGTTCGGATAGAAATTTCAAATTCTCTGAGAGCTGTTACCATGACTCAACGACCGCTTTTCATTAGCCAGTAGTTAATTTTTCTTTTGCCATGATATGACTGGATGTGGAGGTTTAAGTGCTTGCTCGAATTTTATTGGAATGAGATGTTACTAGTTACTATTCATTATATTCTTTCTCCTCTGCTCTATTAGTTGGTTCACATCTTGGGGTATCAGGTTTTTTATTAATTCTCTTAATTTTAGATATATCTAAATCAGCTATCTCCAGTCCGTAGAGATTAGCTATTTTTGTCATAGCTAGACCTTCTGCTCCTGCCCAGGATTCCGCTAAAACAGCCCAAGTTTTCTGGCTAAATTCAACTCCTAAGTTTTCATTGTTCTTCCTTTTATCGTCCATCTCTATGACTTTTTTTAACCCCTGGGGACTGAGATGACTTTTGATCCTTAAGAAAATAACTTCCAACATTGAGTAGTAGAACTTTTCCATTGCATTGTTGTAAGCCCATTCAGCATCTTTCTGAGCTTTTTTGGCATTTTCAGTTGTGATTTCTTGGCTCATTTGTTCTTTGGTTTAATGGAATCTTTTGCGACAGAAGAAGCTAAGGAGATCTATAGCAATCTCTTTGAGATAGGTATTGAGCCTGCCCCTTTCTATCTGAATTTATTGATTGCTTCTTAAATTCGTCGCCTTCAATATCAAAGGTGTTGCTTTGACAGTTAATGATCATTTTCTGCCTTCTGAACCAACCCTCTGGCATGGCTTTCCCCTGAAGAAGCAGTGAATGAGCACAGTCTTCCTTACTGCCTTGTGAACAGTTAAGGACGCCTATGATACCTGCAAAAATATTTCCAGTAATTTGCTTCCTCCTTTCGATTTCAAATCTATAAACATCAAAATACAAATTGTCATTATTAATGTTGTAGCTTTTATGAATTCTTTTGGAAAAGGTCTCATTAGTATCTTGTAGCCATTCTCCAGCAAAACTACCTATACCCATAGATTCATCATTGAAGCCATTCATAAAAGCCTTAAACCTACCCTTTGGGTTGCCATGTTCTGAATGTAAATGGAAATCTCCAACACTAAAAAAGAGATTTGCACCAGTAGTTAATCCTTCCAAAGGCATTAAATTGTTAGAGATTACATATGCTAGGTACTTGCCAGCTCTCCAATCAGCTTCATTTTCTTCATTATCACGAAACTTTTCTCTACCAATATGTTGATTAACATGATGTCCAAATTCATGGGATAAAATTGCCAAACTTAGGTAACTCAGGTTAAGACTGGTTCTATCGCTAAAACCCTTAATTAAGGGCCTTACATCAAGAGTAATTTCATTAGAATCAGGACAATAAATATTGGGGAATTTAGAAACTGGTCCTTTACCACAACCCATAAGATATCCATCGTCTAGGCGTAAGACCGGGATAGGTAGATTTGAACCTCGCTTTCTCGCGTGCTCAAGCCAGTATGCATACATCAGTTTGAAGTGAAGTCTCAAAAAGTCTTTGTCGGCAATATCACTACTTGGCTCCCCAAAATTCTGGAGATTAACTATTAACGGTTTATTTGTATCATTAGCAGAAATAGGATTGGTATTTCTTATTGGATAAATCCGAGAATAATAACGGTAGCAGTTTTTGTAATCATTTCCACTCCTTAATTTGCATTTTCTATGAGCTACTTGGTTTAGCTCTTCAGCACCTAAAGCATCCAAGCTAATTATCAAAGAAAGGAGTAGCAGCAGATATTTCATTATTCATCTAGTCTATCTGACTAGTCTCTTGATGACTTTTTGCGTGAAAGTGATCTCTTGCTTGCTAGGAATTTCACTAAAATAGGATTTCAAGAATAGCTGAGATCTATTGATATAACTGTAAGCTTACGTTTCATTTCTCAATATCTAGGTTCTTGTTGTGCAATGGGATCTCAGCGGAAATTGATGGTTGGACTAAAGTTGGAATAATCCGTTATTCTCTGGGCTTTAGCTTATTAATAGCGAAATCGTTTTTTAACTTCCCAGTCTAGATTAATGTCTATTAGCCTAAGAGGAGCATCTTTAACTCTTTGAGATTCATTGAAAGTATAAGTCTGACCAGCGATTCTATTCTGAATACTCAATCCTAAAACTTGTTTGGTTGCTATTTCTTTTGTACACTTTCTTAGTGAAAAGGTGTTTACTGTATCTTTAAAAACCTCATCTATCTGATCTTGGGATTGCGCGTTTTTCTCAATAGCTTTAATTACACCAGTATATGAACCTCCCTTTTTTGCCCATGCTGTGCAACTGTAGCTAGCTTCGTAGATTGAAGGATAAGCACAAGAAGCAAGAATAGTTGAACCTAAGAAGAGAAAGAAAATCTGTTTCATTTTTGCATTATAGAAATTATTTTTTAATAACCTATTCTAGATGGCCGTTGAGTATTATTCCAACACTACATCCAGGGTGCGTATGAACTGATTGACTAGATAAACAAACGCTCTAACTGCTTCGTCTTTTGAATTGAAGAATGTGATTGTATTTTGTCATTGTCAAATCCATTTAGAACCTTTGAAAGTAAGTTACATTTTTGAATAACTTACTTATTCATATTTTGTTGTTTTAGATAAATTCACCTATCATTAATAGGTGAATAACAAAGTTTCGCTACTATTTCTTTGCGTCTGCCCAGGGCTTTGTCTCTGCTCACAGCAAACCATGGCAGCAGACTGTACAGATGCATCTGGCACTACTGTTACTATCTCAACAAGTTGTACAGAGTTAAATTTTTCAGGGGATGTCACTAATTTAACTATTAATTTAGGAGTTACGATTGATAAGGCAGGAAAAGGAGCAGTATCCATTGGTAATAACACTGTTACTAACTTTACTAATAATGGAACAATTGAAACTACATCATCACATTATGGTTTACGTCATACTGGCTCAGGAGAAATTACTACACTTATAAACAATGGCTCTATAACTTCAGATGAACGCTACGGTTTAAGCACTGGCAGCTCTTCCAATATAACAACCATTACTAATGCAGGAACAATTGCAGCTGGCACGCATACTGGGTTAAGGAACCGTGCTGCCACGATTGAAACCATCACCAATTCAGGAACGATATCTGCAACTCATCATGATGGGTTAAATAATTCCAATAATGGAACAATTGGAACCATCACCAATTCAGGAACAATTTCTGCTGGTACTGATAGGGGATTAAGAAACATTAGCTCAACAATTGAAACTATCACCAATTCAGGAACGATATCTGCAGGTGATGATTATGGCTTGAATAATGATAATGGAACAATTGAAACTATCACCAATTCAGGAACAATTTCTGCAGTAGATGAATATGGACTTCACAATAATGGAACAATTGGAACCATCACTAATTCAGGAACAATTTCTGCTGGAGATGAAGAAGGGCTTCGGAATACTGGAACAATTCAAACAATAGTCAATTCAGGCACAATTACTGCCACAAATAGATATGGCTTATACAACTCAGGAACTATAACAACTTTGTCAAACTCAGGAACAATCTCAGCAGGGTCTAATTTTGCTATTGCTAATACTGGAAGTATTGGCACATTTACAAACACTGGTTCTCTTACCCATACAGGAGCCACTGCAATCAGCAATCAGGGTTCGATTGCGATATTCAACAACTCACAGGGCAAGGCGGGTTCAAACCCAGTAACTTTCATCAAATCTCTACCGGTAAATTACAATGTCATTGTTAACACTACCAATGACTATGGACAGATAGAATTTAGTTCTTTTGCAGGGGAAACCAATACATTATTAAATTTTGGCATCCATTCAAGTTCAACTTTAACAGCAAGCACAACCTATAGTTCAGTCATTATTGGCTTAAGCAGCAGTGAAATAGCAAGTGGCACTTCCGGAACTATTGTTTCTGGCTCTTCACGACTAAACTGGACACTCTCAAATAGTGCTGGTAGTGTTTGGGATTTAGTAGTTGCTGCCAATCAAGATATAACGGCTGATACTAATACCTCGGTCACTACTAGTGTTAAGCCAAATGTCGTTCTTGGCATTAACAATCTAACTTCAGTGACAGAGGTGAATTTTGCCAATATGAACACCTACGACTGTGACTTCTTTGGTGAAAATAATATATGTTTCTCTTTAGGCGAAAGATATACCTCTATTAACACTCCTAAAACAGACGTTAATAGTTCGGTAATGGTCACTGGCTACAAGCTTTCGGATACTCTTAGAGTTGCAGGCTTTTATCATAGCAACTTATCTCATAAAACACCGATAGGATTTAGTCTTTCAGACAAGACACCGCTCACTGGCGGGCTGCTTGTATGGAATCAAAATCCAAATCATTTAGGTTATCAATTAAAGTTAGCAAATGCACAGCAACAAAAATACGCTACGTTCACACGTGAGATAGTAGGCAATTCAGAGGAAGGTAAGGGGCAGACAGTAATAGGAGCAAAGAGCTATGTCGCGGAACTCCAGTATGGCTATCAAATCAGTGATAATACTGTTTTACGCCCTTACTTAGCTGCTCGCTCGGCAGTAATCAAGCAAGACGCTTATACAGAGACAGGTAATAGTTCACCGCTGAGCTTTAATCAAATTCAAGACAAGTCAACGACAGTTTTACTGGGATTTAAGTTCAATAGCAATCGGAATAAAAAGCTATCATTAAAGGGTAGTGGTGGAATCGAGCATGACATCAAGCACTCGGTTGACAAGCTAGAACCTACTGGTATATCAGCACTGACTACAGTCAGTTTAGCTGATAGCTTTAAGAAAACTAGACCCGTTGTTTCATTAGGCTTTGATTATGCATTAAAACCGAATCATAGACTCTCAGGTATTCTCCAATATCAAGAGCTGCCTTACCAGTCAAAAACAGAGACTAATGCCTATCTGAATTACACAATTGCTTTGTAATCCCTCGCATATTAAACAAAAACAAAAGGGCTCTTCTCAATGAATATATAACTTCTTTTCTCTGGCGATAGATATTGCTGATAATAAAAGACCATTCCACTGGTAAGAGCTATTGCAATCAGTATCCAAGCTATTAATAACTTTCTCTTCTTAGAAATTTTAGGCTTCATTTCCCTTGGCTTGAACTGTATCTCAGGGAAACAGCTAATGATTTGAATTAAGTCCCAAACTTCATCGGTGTCATAAGAAGACAAGGGTTTAACTCCACTGCCTTCAACTAATCCTTGGGCCTTCATTTTTTGCCTTAGCAAAGCCTTCCTTTGATAGCTGGACATTGCTTGAAAGCGTTTTATTCGTTCTTTAGGCTTTTCAGTCATAATTTACAAAATAAAAAAGTCGCCTATTACAAGCGACCCTTTTATTGATCAGAAGATCGGCTGTCAACCAAGACTATTCTAATAGATTAGAGGCAAGAAATAATCTTGATGGCATGCCATTTCGGCAAAAAGAGATGGTTTGAACAAAGTTTGGATAAACCCTTTCTCAAGCAATTAGAAGGTGAAGAATGTTTCAACAACAATTCCTTCGTTGTCGTCTGCACCATTAATTTCTTTACTAAAGATACTACTTTGAAGAGCAACGCTGACATTTAAGGGATATTTCCCAGTTTGCCCTTTATAGATTCATTGTTTTCACAGCGATTAGTCAATTTTGTTTTTACTTGGTTGTAAAATTAGATACATCCTCTTTTTCTAATTCTGATAGTTTCTATCCAAATGGAAAACTAAAAAAACAAATGAGTGAATTTGCAGTTATCTCTTATTCATCTTTTATAGCGATTTTTGCAATAGTGGTTATCTTTTTCTCATTTGAAGATGATGATGATGAAGGTGGTGGGAAGATGATGCCAATACCTCTCAAGAATTAAAAATTTCTTAGTCAATCAGAGCAATCCAGGAGAAAGCTGATCCTATCCCAATCCAGATTCCAGCAGTTAAAAGTCGTCCCTTAGACCCAAGCCAATTAATGATTCTTTGAGATAGTGCTGTCACAAATAACAGCAAAGCTCCTTGACCAAGTAGAAGACCTGAAAAATATCCTATGAGTGGTGAAGACTCAGCTCCAACAATTGTGCTTCCAAGCAAGTAGCCGTGTAAAGCAAACATGGGGAAGAGCCATTTTGAGTTCACAAAATTCAGAACAATTAACCCTTCTAGTACCAAAGTCAATGAGACAAGTGCTTCTGCCCAGGGAGCTAGCAAATCAGCTAAGGGTAACAACTGTACCAAGGCACTTCCTGCCAAACCAATACCCAAAAGAGGAAAAACCCATTTCTTGGTTCTTTTGAGTCCCACAAGGGCTATGCCTAGCATAAAAAGAAGATGATCAGGTCCAAGTAATGGATGACCTATACCGCTAAATAGAGCTTGCCAAACTGATAGATCAGAACTATCTCCCATCCCAAAGGGGTGATGAGCCAAGGCAGGATCAGCTAAAAAAAGTGCGTAAAAAAATAATGTAACTAAAATTGCAAGACAATGATTACGTTCAAAGGAGGTGAACGTCATAGGCCGATCCTCGTCGAATTGTGAAATAAGGCGGGTGTTCTGACTGATATCGATTTATATCGACACTTCACAGTTGCGGGACAGCAGCGGATTCTCACCGCTTTTCCCCATTACCTCCAATGGATGATCTCCATTAGAACCTCCTAATCAATTTATTCTGCAATCTGGTGAAAATGATTTTTTGTTAGGAGTCTTATATCTTTTTAAGGTCATAAAATGGCTGGTGTTTTATATGATTTAGTTGTAAAAGGGGTTGGAAGGAAAGTAGTCCAAGAATTAATATGGATTCTTAAATCATAATGATAAGGCTTAGATTGCTATTATTAGATATCAAGAATTACGAAGAACCATAGGTATGAATATAGACTCACCTTTTTTGTAGCTATTGGGGAAAAACCTTCATAGCTCTTGATTCTAATTAGTTGCTTTGGTTTAACGCTACTCTTCATTAACTAATTTAGAAGGTTAGTTATAGTTATGGATTTCAGCGAAAAGTAAGACTTGGGTAAAATTTAGCTAACCCTTTGATCTCAGCTTCATCTTTCTTCTGTTATTTCTTATATGAGAACACTGATCTATATGCCAAACAAAATTAAATAGAAAAGCGGCATGATGGGTTGATTAATGCTTTTTGATTAATGACTGAAAAGTGCGAAGAGACTTGGCAACCAACAGATGAGCAAGTCGATAAAATAATTCTTCCCGCCATGCAGAGGATTGCCCAGCAATGTGCTGGTTATATTAATGAACTTCAATGTCCTCCTGAATTTATTTCTGTAATGCTTAGAGATGTTGCAGATGCATTCGAAAACCCAGCTCTCGAAGCTGGAGCCGAAGGAGATAGCGATTGTTCTTGTTGTTAGAAATGTCTTTACGCCATCCTCTTTTTCATAGAACTATCTTGGCTCTTTTAATAGATGTTCAAGAATCAGGGTACGAGCCACCAACGCTTGAGAATAGAGAGGCGTTTAAAGATGAGCTGCTACAAGAATTAGAGGAAGGAATAGCTCCTATTATTGAGAGATGTTGTTATCAGAACCCTTTAGTTAAAAGGAACGAAGATGAATCAAATCTTCCTAAGTGTTGATCGCCTTATCCTTAGAAGTTTGCGCGAGGTTTAGTTGAGGGATAGTTTTTCCTTGTAGATATTGCTTGAATTGGTATCACGAGTTTTTATCGTTAGTCAGTAAAATGTTTTTTTTACGGGAAATGAATAGGTGCTGTCTATAAAGTCTGTTTAAGAAGATATCGGTTTACTCGCATCATTTTTGTGTTTCTTAATAGGAGCTTTTTCTCCTATTAATAATGTTAGATCATCTGGAGGTAAAAAACTTTTGTCTGCACCATTTTTAAAAGCAAAGCGTAGAAATTCTGCTGCATATTGGATCCGTAGTCTTCTGCTAGCTGAGCCAGGCTCCCCACCATGATGCTCGACAAGTGTTTTTAAAACTGTGTAACCGTTAGATGCCTTTGGCTGATTAATGAGAATAATTAAGGTGCGATCAATTGTAGTGCGGTAGTTTCGATTCCATACACGTGAACTTTTCTTTCCATTACTTGTTTTATGTATTTTGAACTTTCTAGACAGTTTTCCCCAGTCGAGGTCTCGATAGGAATCAGATTTCTTCTTTTGTTTTAGTAGTTCATATGCTTCGGCTAAACTCTTCTCTTGGGATTTCATTATTATTGAGATATCTTTAGAAACGTGTAATATCCATCCAGCACTTGTTCCTACCCATGGAACAAAATCCGGATCTCTCTTTGCCTTTGGTCCAAGAATAATGCTGTCTCGTTCACCATTTTTGTATCTAATAGTTAGTTGAACCTTTTGGACATGGCCATTCCCTATGCCGCGAACCATCCATCCGTGCCCACATTCTTTTCGAATTTCTTCACGTAGGGATGTAATCCATTTTGCAGATTTGTCGATCATTATTTTTTGCTAGAAGAAAAAGATAAATAGCTAGAACAAAGTTCAAGTAAATTTCTATCAATTTCTGAGAACCATTTTTTTATTATATGCTTACTCTTCATTCGCTAGTGATTTAATTCAGCAATGTATATGGATCTCCAGGAACCTTAGAGTGATAATGGATGCTACTCAGAAAGTTATTAAAACAAGTCTTTTAAGAATTTCTCTTTAACTTCCTCATCTTCACATCCATTTTGGAATAAAAAATTAGCTAAAGACGAACTCATAACTTTGTCTCGATCCCACCTTGGATTTGATTTGATGAAGTCCTTCATTTTTTCATAAAGAACATTTGACATTTCTGTTTCTAACTTCACAGCACTTCTCCCTCCGAAAGCTTTTTAGGAAAAACATTGTCGATATATATTCGTGTAATTAATCTCGATTCAATTCCATGTTGTATAAGGAACCTGGCGACAGCAGCTTGAATGAATCTATATTGATCCCAATTCGGATGACTTTCGATAAACCCTTCCATAGACGTTTTTATAGGATCAGGGACCTCTGAGATAAAGCTAACAATAGAACTCATATTTATATTGCTTCCTAGAGGGGGTAAATCTTTTTCTCTTTTACAAAATTGAGGTTTCATCTCTCTCACCTCTCTAGATATCTTTACTATCCACCTCTTCTTTATTGCTAGTCAAGAGAGTTTTTATACTCTCCCCTATCAAGTCGTCTCATCTTGAGAATGTGGCTCTAAAAGGATTTTCTCGCTTTCAGATACTCTTTAAGAAAAACATGGGACTTAATGACAGGCGTCTTAAAATCAAGTTTGCATCATTTGTTCTTTTCCACAGGATCCAGTAAAGCAGGAGCATTGGGATTTTGCTCTGTGGAATAATTGTGAAAAACTTTTGGATTATGGAGGAAAACTCAGACTTGAAGCATGATAAATATTAATTTGTTGTTCCTCACCGAATCTCATGACCTGTCTCCTTTTCTTGTTTAAAGATTACGAACTTGTCATTTTTTTCGTAAGTACCACCAATAGCTTTTTTAAATGTCAATAGTCCTTTAAGAATAGAGATAAGATCTGTTTCTCCAGCTCGTTTCTCTTTTAGGCTTAAGGAATCCTTTGTGCAAGGCAAGAAAATTTGTAGCCCAATAAGGAATAAAAAAACTTTCTGCTTACTTGATGTGTGTCTGGTTGGAATACTATGGCGATTGGTATGCCAGCACCCAAGGTAGTTGCCCATGGTGGTGGTCTTAATGCACAGGATTGCCATAACGATCGATAGCTAGATCATTATCATTGTCATAACAATGGTTCATCTCAAGAACAAAAAAATAATTTTTCTATAACAATCAAAGAAACACCTACTAAGAAGGAGTCGAATAATGCGAATGTAGTTATTGATAATTGTTATGATGGTGATACTTATGGAAAAAAATGACGGAGAAAAGATCAGACATGCATGTATTGATACCCCATTCTCTTACAAAATGAAATTTAGCAAGTTCATTTAAGCAACTTTCTTTTCTTCCAGTTTTGGGATAAATGGCATTCATCTTTGTGAGAATGCAATATATCATGGGCTTTGTCATTATTCTAATTTCTCCTTCAAGTCAATAATTTCATAGTAAGGGCGGTCTTGGTAATCAGCATCTGAGCAGCAAATGTCTCCATAAACCTCCTCTAAAATTTCATATGCATCGTCGTAAGTTTCAAAGCTCTGAGAGGTTATATCGTCTTCTTCCCCATCGTTTCTGATGATGGTGTATTTCATTATAAATAGTCTCCAGATATACTGGATATTGTACTTTTTATTGTAGGTAAAGTTTAGAAGATAATCCTTTTGATATCTCTCCATTAAAAGAGAAGATTAAAAATTGATTTTGGTTGAATTAATTTTTTTTAGTCGTTTGTATTCTTCGTGTAATGTACCAAGTTTCCAAGCTTCTATAAATCCTTTAGGTCCTTCAATTAGCAGTTTCACTTCTGAAGGCTTATGTGCCTTCATTCCCAAGAATTCTTCTTGCCACGAAGTGTCCTCCCAATTGGTGTTCATGTTTTAAGAACAGAGAAAAAAAGTCCGCCAAAGGTAGAAGCAAGGAGTAAAGATACCATCGCCAAGACAATGATTTTGGTAATACTATTTGGCATAGCCCTATCATAATCAAATTGCATGGGATGAAGCTAGAGCAGAAAAGCTGACCTTATAAAAGTTTAAAAAATATGAGCTAATATTAAGTGTTTAATAGTTTTCTTATTTGGGTGAGTATCGGGTTATAGAGATATTTGCGTAAGGTTTCATCTGAATCAGGATTAGTCATCACCCAATAGATAAATATCAATAACGGCGAATAATAAAGTTATTGCGATCGGCCAGAAATCATCAGAAGATCTTTTCTCAGTCATTCTTCTTCTTGGCAACAGGGTCGTTCTTCAAGACTGGCTGCTATACCTCTAAGTGTTTTTGCAATGTATTTATCTGGCCACTTTTGATCTGCTCTAATTTCTTGAATAGCAGTCATGACTGTATCCCAAGCGGCCTGAACTTCATATGGATCTTTTGGACTAAATTCTTTGGTCATTTAACGATTCATTTGTAAAATTTTCTAATGTTGAGATAGAGGATATTAAGAAAGGAAACATATCATCATGACTATTCTATAGAGTGTTGTCCAAATCATTTTTTAGTTGTTTTTATTTTAATAACTTAAATTGTTAGATGGCTTTATTGATGGTTGGGTAAATTCTATCATTCATCGAAAATATTGAGAATTTCAAATTTTTTCTTCCCTTTGCTTCTCAAATAAAGATGACACCTTTGGTTGCTGCTAAAGGGAGTAGTCTTAGTTAAGGATCTATTTGCTTCGGTTATTACACTAGGGTTATATCGTAGAGACCGACGTTCGGTATATATACTGCATGTTTCCCTATGGTTTCTACCACCATCTAAAATAACTACTTGGCTCATAGTGAATATGTCGTTAACATTCCTAGCCATGTATTCTTTTACTCGTTTTGAGCTCTCCCCTTCTTTCTATCGTCCTGTGTACATCATTTCTGATAGCGAGATGGCTCAATTTAAGGCTCAACAATATCAAGAAGAACTTGATTCAGTAGTTGATCAAATAAAAAGATTAGAGGACACTTATGAGAAGCAAAGAAAGTATTTGCTTTAACGAGAGAAAGCTATTAAAAGTGAATTAAAAACTCTGACTTCATCTGGGAGTAAAACTGTTAAAGAAACGGTGGAGAAAGCGGTTGATAAAATTAAAGATACTACTAAGAAAGTAGTGGCTTAACTTCTATTTTTAGATAAACAAGCCCTGTCTCATCAGGGCTTAAAAAGAGTATGTGCTTTTGTTGTTTGAATTTAGTGAACTTACAAGAGGTGTTTATTTAGTCCATCATCCAATTATTGGACCTGCTCTTCTGCTGGTGTTTGTAATTTTAAAACTCTTTGTTGATAATGGACGAACAAATTGTTTTATCTGACACCATGCAAAGTAGGAATCATCTTGCTTCCATCTTGATCATCATCGTCATCTAATCTACGTGCGAGAAGCTCAAGAGCAATTAGGACTGCCATTGGATAAAAACACCAAATAATAGCTTTCCATGCCGAGACATTTTCTGTAGATGCTTGAAGTTCTCCTAAAGACATAGCCTTAAATTAAACTAAATAGTTAATGGTTAAAATTTCTTTGCGTAGAAAGTAGTTGAAATTATTTGGCAGATCGCTTTATTGAAAGGCCTCTCCAAAGAAAAGCTCCTATGTAAAACAAGCCTGCCCATGAGCTCAAAAGAAGTAATGAAGAAAAATTCATAACGCCCCAATTGATCCCGCGGTAAAACCGATTAGACAGAAGAAACCAAACTCAACCAATTCGCGAAATGGTGAATTTAGCACTATCGAAAGTTTTTGAGTCATTTTAACTTTTCTTGAGAAGGATTAGGAACATATATGAGGTAACGGGTTTGATTGTTGGCATTGATTAAAACTGTTCCAATATGCTTATTAACAAGACAACCAATGCTCTACAAGCACCGAAAGCAGTTAGCAGTAATTTTAAATTTTGTATGGCTACATTTTGTAAAATTAGTACTTAGTGACTTAGTAAATTCCAGGAATAATCCAGCCTAAGAAACCGTAATTTATTATTAGTGCAAATAAACCAATCATCGCTAACCGACCATTAGTTTGTTCTGCGACTGCCCAATAGTCGTTGTTCATTAAAAAATGCCTGGGATTAATTGACCTGTTGAAATATAGGCTCCTAATAAGGCGATGAACCCAACCATTGCCCAACGTCCATTAGCCTTTTCAGCTTCTTGGATATAACCTGCATAGTTTTCTATGAGTTCAGGTTGGGCTTCAACAGGAAATGCATTTTGCCGATTACCTGATTCAGTAGTTATACAAGGAGAAGATGTCATTGTTAATAAATGCTTAAAAGATTCCGGGAATGATTTGCCCTGTAGTGGCATAAGCACCAAAGGCGGCAACAAATCCAAGCATTGCTGCCCAGCCGTTGAATTTTTCTGCTTCAGGAGTCATGAAAATAAAGTGAGTGGTAATTGAGATCTAGTTGTTTAGAGATAACCAGGGATGATTTGACCTGTTGATGAATAGGCACCTAAAAGTGCAATGACGCCAATAAGTGCAGCCCTTCCGTTAATCTTTTCTGCCAAAATCTTGTTAGTTTCGATTTTGGATGAGGTTGTGGAAGTTTTCATTAGAAAGTGCCAGGGATAATTTGACCAGTCACGAGGTACGTGCCCAAAAGAAGCATGAAGCCAATCATTGCCGGTCTCCCGAAAGCAACGTCTATGACTGAGATGTTTAATTGACCCATGTAAAAAGTTGATGGATGTAACAAAATATAACAGAAAATATTAAGGAGTGTGAAGCAAGGTGTTCGATTGTCTGGATGAGCCGTGAAAGATTATCGATTCAACTCTTCAGTGCGCTTTTATCAGTACTGTTTAAGTTGAGATTGTTTAGCATCTTGATTTAATTAAGCAATAAAAGATGGATGCTCCAATGATGCATATTAATTTGATCAATGCGATCATTGCTTTACATCTGATTGGTTATCAAATAACTATTTGCACTGATTGGAGCTAGATCCCTATGAATAAATAGGATCATGAATTTACTTAAAAGGCTACAATCTGTAAAACTTTCCAAAACGCTAAGATATTTTCTTTTTAAAAATTCACTATTCCCCAAGTCCCCAAGATTTATTGTTATAACCCTATGATCTTTTCTCATTGCTTGGTAGCTTAGTCCTTTTTGCATTGTTATGACTGTCAAATGGATCTCAAATAGCTTGCTAAAATTTTGTTGGCATGAGATTTCAGCTTCTATTTATTGTATTCTTTGTCTTTTCTGGTAGTTGACTCGCATCATAAAGTATCAGGATTTTTACTAAGTCTCTCATTCTTAGATATATCTAAATCAATTGTCTATAGCTCCTCCGGACTTGTATGGCTCTTGATTATTAAGAAAACAACTTCTAACAATAAATATTCAAGACGAGAGTATTAGAAAGATGTTTCAAGAAATGATTGATCGATATTAATCATGAAAGCTTGTTACTTCTCTGATGCTTTCCTTAATTGAATTTCTTCTTTAGTCATTGGTATACCTTTTTGATTAATTATGATGCCCGTTAATTTTTTAAATTTAGCTTCATAATAACGTTTTCTTATAATGTCAAATTTGGAAAGGTAAGTATCTGGAGTAGCTCTTAGTTCAATTTCTTCACTAAATTTCCTTTTCTCTCTTCGCTTCTCGATTTGTACTTGGCGACATAAAGCCAAGTACCATCCGATTAATACACCAAAAATGAATGTAATTGTTGAGATCATATATGTTCCTTATTAGCTATTATAAATTTTTCTAAGCAAAAATGTAATTTAAATCTAAGTTACTCTGATGAGAATTGAATTAAGAAAATGACACAATAAAATCCTGTAGAACGACGTTAAATACATGACTTGGCTGATTGGGCTTTCTTTTGGGGTAGGAGCGCCTATCCTGTGACTCGTATAGGGCATAAGGCTAGGGATAGTGCCTGTTACCGCAGTCGTAACAGCCTTTACTTTTTAGCCTCTTGATGAATTCAATAAAAAATAAAATATTCATTTCAAGCTGGTGATGGTGTTATTGCATTTGCCATTTTCGAAAATCTAAAAGCAAAATCTCTTGGGGTTGAGAGATGAATATTCCAAAGTCTTTTGATTAATCTTGTTGGTTGGCATAATAGATGAATAGATGTTGAGGTAGTAATGGCTTTGTTCAAAATTATTGCTCTTTCAGCTCTTCTTGGATCAGCTATTTATTTTGTAGCAAGAGATGTTCTAGATCCAAACTGGTATTTGAGCTAAAGACTAATGCCCATAAACAAACCAATACCTGATTCTGTGATGCGCTTATGGCGTAAGGTTCGAAGGTATGAATTAAGACGTACTCTTTTGGCTACTCAGAAGAGGATGGATTATGTTAAAAAGTCATTGGCCTATATAGATCGAGTGGAAGCTAGAACAGATAAGAATAAATGACTAAAGAATTGCCAAGAGAAAATACAAATACAAAACCTAGTTATTCTTTTGTAATTCTCTTGGTTGTCTCAGGGATCGTATTCTCAGTAGTGCCATTCTTATTTTTGAATTAGTTAATGAGTCTTTTCTTGTCAGAGCAGAAGTTCTCGAACTACTGTGATTTTGTGTTTTGGCGAATACTCTCTTTTATTAGGCAGTAGTTAGCTTTCTATTGAGGATTGGATCTCAATGAAAATGCTGGTACATTTAGATTTTATATTAGCAACTTATTTTAAGTTTTTTTTTGTACATGCAAGCTGACTGCTTTTCCTTCTCTTCTTGGGTCAGCAGCACCATGCCAGTTTCCCTCATGCCATTTGATTAGCGCTAGTCCACTACTAAAATCAGTGTATTTAATTTGGTGACCAAGACTTGTAAGCCTTTTATGGATATTGGCATCGACTTTTGACCAGTTACCACTTTTTTCAAGTACTGTGTAATTTGGTTGGACAGACAGCAAATCTTGACTAACTACTTCTTTTGGCGAAAGCCCTAAATCTAGTGCCCCAATTAATGCATTTGTTATGTAATGGGGAATAAGCCATCCACCGGGTGATCCAATTGCCATAACCGGACGGCCATTTCTAAATACTATGACTGGAGACATAGAACTCATAGGACGTTTATTTGGCTTAATTCGATTGGCAATGGGTTTCCCAGATATGGTTGATAAAAATGAGAAGTCAGTTAGTTGGTTGTTTAATACCATGCCCCCAGACAAATGCCTGCTACCGAAAACGGTCTCGACTGAACTTGTGTAGGAAGCGACGTTTCCATATATATCAACTACAACTAAGTGAGTTGTTCCTCCACCAGCTGTGCGTGGCTGACTTGCTAGATCTAATAATTCACTACCTTTTGGTTCTCCTGGTAAAGGACTGAATGTTTTAGAATTAATTCTGATAGCGTTGGCCCTATCTTCAATATACTCGTCTTCTAGTAGCCCCTCTAGAGGAACTGGCCAATCAATAGGATCTCCTATCCAGTGAGAACGATCAGCATCTGCAAATCTTAAAGATTCTGCTATAAGATGCCATCTGTTTGGTGTGTCTTTTGACCAATATTTATCGGAGAGACGCTCATATATTCCAAGAGCTTGTAATACAGCAACTCCACCACCACTTGGAGGGGGAACAGAACAAATTTTCCAAGATCTGTATTTGCTACAGATCGGGTGACGTTTTTGAATTTTATAACTTTCTAAATCCCTATGAGTGATTGTTTGGACTTCTTTGTTGCTGTTCTGTCCGAGTTTGAGGTCAATTATAATTTCATTGGCTATATCTCCACGATAAAATTCATTGATACCTCCCTTCGCAAGTAGATTTAGGGTCGCTCCTAATTTCTGGTTGCGAAATGGAATATTTTGTGCGGGGAGAGAATCATTTGGAAGATAGAGGTCTTTAAAGGGTTGACTATGTTTAATTCCTAATTTCTTTGCTAAAGAGATTGATCTAAGAAAGCGTGGACTTGGTATGAATCCCTCTTTGGCAAGATGAATACTCTTCTCAAAATTCGATTCCCAAGGTAAACGTCCAAATTGTTGATGTCCTTCCCAAAGTAACGCTGCTGTACCTGGGACTCCTATAGAAGAAAGACTTCTGGTTGCATGTATCCATGGAACTGCTTTCCCTTCAGATGTTATCCACATATCCTCTTCGACTTGAGCTGAGGCGGTTTCTCTGCCATCAAATGCGTATAAAGATTTCTTTGCTTGGTCCCAATACAAAAGAAAAGACCCACCTCCTAATCCTGAACTTTGCGGTTCAACAACAGCAAGCACAGTCTGAGCTGAGATAATTGCATCCATTGCTGAACCACCATCCTCCAGGGTCTTGATAGCTGCATCACTTGCTAATGGATTGGCAGTTACAACAACAGCTTGCCCACTAGCAGTTGACACTTTGCTTTCTTTTGTATCTATACTCTCTGGTTCCTTCCAGCTAACTTGAGCGATGAGTGGTAAAGGAATTGTGAAAAGAAGAACTATCCAGAATGCTTTGAATGTTTTCAATGTAAGGTTTAAAACAGTTTGTATAGGATGAAGGGATTGCTTTTAACCCATTGCTATCGATGGCTTCTAAGCATTCGCTGACCAGCGGATTGGTTCAATCATATGGAAGGATCTTGAAGAAGTACAGTTTGTGAATGGAACTGGCTATTAGGGTCTTCAGAGGGCTTAAATTCTTGTCAGTATATTCTGTTGTGCTGTTGAAAGGTTCCATCTAAATTGGTAAATGACTAAGTAAAAGAGTAGGACTAGCAAAGTTTACTAAAGACTTAATTACCCCGTTCTTGTTATTTCAATATTCCACTTTCCGATATCTTTTTTAATTTAATCTTTAATCTGCTTTTAATATTAAATTTCTTCTGGATATTCTGAGCTGAGATCATATTCCATGTAGGCTGATATATAATTTTTTATTGTCAATGAGCACTGATAATAATTTTATTTTATTTATACATGTTTAAGGATATCTTGAAGACTGATTCTTGATATGTCCTGATATAATTCCTTTTCTTAGCTTTTAAATTAAAAAGAAATAACAAGTAATTGGCTTAAAAATCTAACATGAATCATGATTTATAAATATTTATGCTTAGAAGAAAAAAACCATATTGCAAGTCGACGTTGATAAGTTTAGACAAAGCTCTGCGATTTGGTTTAAACTCAAAAGTAATAGTTAAAAATGCTAGATGATTTGTAAGTTAACTGTTTCCAAAACTGCTGCTGCTGAATTAATAAGACAATCTGCTTTTGGAGGTACTCCAGGCGAAATGCATATTGATTTGTTGCCTGATGGATTTGGTGAAGGTTGGTTATATATTCGACTTAGATGCGGTAACCAAGCTGGTACTCCTATTGCAAGAACTGATGGAGTCACTTTATTTGCGCCTGAGGAGCAAATGAGCTTATTGAAAGATTTAAATCTTGATTACTACAGTGATTTGAGTGGTGGTGGATTCCTGATTAGCACACCAGAAGGAGCGAAACCAAGTACATGTGGTTCAGGTTTTAAGTTGGTTGGTAATTAAATGCATCGGTATTTAAATTGCTAAGCACCTGATTCTTGATTAGAGCTTAGGTTCTCTTTCTGATTGCTGTTTAGGTAGTGAAAATTTAATTTGTATTGCTGTAGCTGTATCTTCTGAGTTCGAGATAAACCTGGCTTATCTCTTCTTATAAAAATGAATTGATGTATTGCTCACTTTCTAAAGATCAGAGCTATAAATATTTTTATTTTGGGATAAGAATATTTGGCTCCTAATTCTTTTTGTTTTTATTGCTTGTGAATGTATCCGAAGAATGATGCTGTTAGGAGGCTTGTATGGATTGAGAATTGATGGATTTATCTATATGATTAGAATTCAATGCTTTTGGCTAATGGATTTTTCTGGACCTGATGCAATTGATAAAGCTATTGATGCAGGACTAGACCTTGACGGCAGTCCAATTCCTTCGGAGATGCTCAATCTTTACCAAGAGGTTATGGATAAAGAAGGGGTAAGAAAAAGGAGTGGAGTGAAAAAATCAATGCGGAATCGTATTGTGCGAACTGGAGCAAAGCACTATGAGCAAAACATCCTTAATCAGCGGCTTATCGATGCTGGTTGGGAAGGTCTAAAGCCAAAGGAGATTGAATTCTTTTTTAGTTAATTATTTTTATTCTGGAAGAATATTTATTTAATTTTTTAATGGTTGGTTGTCTTAATTATTTAGCACACATCTCATTATCCTAGATCTATACCTATAGCAATTATGATTTCAAAACCAGTTACATGATTAGTTCTCTTGGAATCCGAAAGCCTACCTCATTATAGCTATGTGGTTAATTGTTAAGATGAAGATTTTTCTTTTCAAGTAAGTATCAATATCAAGTTTCTTTTATCTCATATTAGCCTCTTCATTTAATAGCAGGAATTTCTTTCGTCGCTTATAAACTACGAGGGGTCTTCTTAAAGCGAATTCAGTTTTAAGTTTTAAATATCATCAACTTCCTTATATCCTTTGCTTTGTATACCAATGGATTCACTAAATCCAGCTGCAAGTATGCCAGTAGGAATTGCGATAGCACCAATCCCCATAAGCGAAGTCACTGATGCAATTATTTTCCCTATTGCTGTAACTGGGATTGAATCTCCATAGCCGACGGCACTTACTGTCGTAACAGACCACCATAAGCAACGAGGGATAGATCCTAAGAGTTCAGGCTGTATAGAAGATTCCGCTAGATACATGCATGTGCTACTTATTAGGAGGAGTAATAATGTATAAACTGTTGAAATCTGAAGCTCCTGACTTTTTGACTTAAGCGCAAAGTTGAAGTGAAATATGCTTTCCTTGAACTTTTCATTTCGTCCTATCTTTAAAATTCTAAGTAAACGGATAACTCTTAAGATTTTCAACTCTGCGCGAACACCAATAAATGAAGGGATAATGGCAATAACATCAATAATTGCCATTGGAGAAAAAAGGTATCTCACGATTCCTTTCCAACCTTTGCCGTATTTCTCTTGAAGAGGAGCAACATATAAACGGCATAAATATTCAATACAGAATAAGCCTCCAATAATCCAATCTATTAGATCTATTTGGTCCCCAAATTTATAATCAATCTGATTCTCTGTCACTAATACTGCGAAAAAAATCGATAAAAATATAGTTATTCCACTTATCTTGTTGAAAAGAGATGTCTGCACACCAAGATTGTTATTGGTTACCTGATCGAGTAGCCTTCTTCGGAATTCATTCATCGATACTGAAACGTAAGAAAGGTATTCTCCCAAGTTACACATTTCTTGCTTTATTTTCTTTTATTTCGTTCGTGTTATTTCCATTTCCCTTCCTATTTGCCTCTTTCATAATCGCTCTACCTACTCGTTTTAGATTAAATTCTTACGAACTCATAATAGAACTTTGCTTTGTGGATTTGATTGATATCAGACTGACTATTTAATCTTCCTGATTATTAGTATCATAATAAATACAAGCTTCAAGTTGAATTTGTAGCTTTTTATGCTCAAGATCTTTACCTATGAGAACAATCTTATTTTCTCTTTTACGATGTTTTTCTGTATCATCCATTGTGAACCTTTTCCCTGCTAAATGAAATATATGTGTTAGCTCACTTTCATCAAAGCAAAGTAATCCTTTTGCCCTATATACACTAGATGGTAATTGATTGTCTAAGAAATATTGGAACTTTCTCAATGAAAAAGGATATTTAGATTTAAAGGAAAATGAAGTAAATCCTTCTATCGATAATTCTTCATGGTCATGGTCATGGTCATGGTCATGGTCATGGTCATGGTCATGGTTATGGTCATGGAAAGTATTGCTCTGAGCTATCAGATCTGATTGAAATAATCCAACACTGAGTAAAAGGGCCAAAGGCACCTCTCCTTTTGTGCTTTTTAGAATTCTTGGATCAGTTTTAGTCTCTGAAATTATTGACTCTATAAAACCTATTTTTTCTTGACTAACTAAATCACATTTATTGATTAATAATATATCTCCATAGATAATTTGTGATCTAGCAATTTGACTGTGCAGTGTATCTTGATTAAAGTTTTCTGCATCAATTAAAGTAATTATCGAGTCTAGTCTTAATTGCTCCCTGGCCCCATTGATTGTCATTGCAACTGGTAAAGGATCTGCTAAGCCAGTGGTCTCGACTATTAAATATTCAATATCTTTATTCTTACTTAATATCTTATAGATAGTATCTAATAATTCTCCATTAATTGTGCAACATATGCAGCCATTAGTTAGTTCAACAATATCATCATTTGTTTTTACAATTAAGTCGTTATCAATACCTATCTCACCAAACTCATTCACGAGTACGGCAGTTTTTAGGCCTTTTTGATTAGTTAAAATATGATTCAAAAGTGTTGTTTTTCCTGAACCAAGAAAACCTGTGATAATTGTCACAGGAATACCAAGTTTCTCGTTTTGCTCTCCATGATTATCTGCTTTTGACATTGAATTATTTAGGAAACTTTTCTATGAAAATATATCATGAGAATCCTTTAGGGGAAGATTTAGTACGCATTTTAAAATTCCAAACGTTAATGCCTCCTTTTGAATTTACTGCTGCCAAAGCACAATCATCAGGTCGCCAGGTAATTGCGGAGACAAGCTCTCCTGCGAATGCTCCACCAAGTGGGTCACCATGACCATTACTCTTGAGAAACCAAACAAGAACTGAACCATCTCTAGCTCCTGAAGCAAGAAGCATTCCCTGATTTGAAAAAGCAAGACTAGAAATCGATTCAGCATGAAGAGATAATTGTCCAGGGACAGTGCCTTCAGGGCCCGTTCCTTCAAAGCTCCAAACTGTCACGACATCACTTCCCCCAGTAGCGAGGACTGTACCGGTTTGATCAAAAGATAACTGGCTTGGCTTCCCTGGGTAACCAGTCATCTCAGAGTCTTCGTTAGTTGAGCGACGCCAGAAATGAACAGAATTATCTTGACTGCCGCAGGCTACAACATCACCGTTTGGGCTAAGAGCCATAGAAACAAGTGAGCCTTGCCATTCAAACTTCTGATTAACCTCATCGTGAACTACATCAAAAAAAGTTACTCGGCCATAGCATGCAGTTGCTAGTTCATTCGACTTTGACCAAGCGATCGAGCTAACAGTGCTTGGGTGTTCCCCTGATTTCCAATGTTCGTGACCATCAATCCCATATACATGCACTCTGCGAGAAAAGGCTACAGCCAAGAAACGTCCATCTGCTGACCATCTCAGGTGTTCGACCCAACCGTCTCCAAGCTCTATTACGTTAGTTGACTCACCTTCTTCGCTATTCCAAATAAGAACACGTCCATCTTGTCCTGAAGTTGCAAAAATATCTCCATCTGGGTGTATAGATAATGCGAGCAGGCCTCCTTTATGGACCTCTTTTTTCTGCCAAAGGGGGGTTCCAGCTTTACCCTCAAATAAATAAAGTCCACCTGCAACGTCACCTACTAAGAGTGCTTTGCCACCCAAGATCCACCCACAAACTATGGCATAGTCTTCAACTTCAGCACTCCAGCCCTCGTGAAGCATCCCCTGGGGACTAAATCCTTCTACACCAGGCACTTATCGAACTCCCTACACATTTCTTTTTCATCAAGATTTCTACCGATAAACACTAATTGATTATGGCGAGGTTCATTCCCCCATTCTTTATCTGGCTGAGCAGTGAAGAGCATGTGAACCCCTTGAAAAACCATTCTCCTGGATTCACCCGCGTAACTTATAAACCCTTTTGTCCTAAATATATCTACACCTTTTTCTGACAGGAGTCGACTCAACCACTTATTGAGTTTTTCTGGATCGACATCACCTATTCGCTCAATAGCAATTGAGCCCACTTCATCATCATGTTCATGCTCTGCCACCCAAGTCCGCTCAGTTTCAGGTTGGACCAAAGCATCATTTTTGCCATCACTTTCAGTTGTAGTAATTAAAGTATCAACTCGGGATACTTTGATATCAAATTCCTCTGCTGTGTGCTGGGTGAAAAGCCCAATATGAGTAGGGTTATCAAGTTCTAAAAAGAAAGATTTACGCCCATTAGACTGAAGCTGAAGACTGACATGTTTTTCAATTGGGACTGTGCTTCCAGGATGAAGAAGTTTCGCAGAGTCAGCGTAAAGTCTTACGCAAGATTCAGCACCAGCATTAAGAGCTGCTTCGTCAACCCCCTGATCTTCCAGAACGACCAGCGACATCGTGGGATCAGGACCTTCTTCAAGGCTAAGTTCATAACGACCTTTCTCAAGAGAAAAAACACCTGTCCACTCGAATGGATATTCTGGCTCAAGGAAAGTGGGACGACGCTTTAAAACCTGATCTAGATCAAATGCACTAAGGTTTAACACAGTATCAATAGATACCTCCGCTTGCTTACTACGAACAACACGAGCCATCCGATTCATATCGCGTAGCCGTGATTCAAGAATATCGAGAGATTCATCAGAGACTAAGTCCGTTTTGTTTAGGACAAGGACATCTGCGAATGCAACCTGCTCAGAACTTTCATCACTGCGACCGAGTTGCTGATCAATATGAGCCGCATCAACGAGAGTAACAATGCCATCAAGAGAAAATTCATTACGGATTTCATCATCCATAAAAAATGTCTGAGCAACAGGTCCAGGATCAGCAAGTCCTGTTGTCTCAACCAACACATAGTCAAATTTATCTCGTCGCTTCATGAGGTTGCCTAATACGCGAATTAGGTCTCCACGAACGGTGCAGCAAATGCAACCGTTGGACATTTCAAAGACTTCTTCGTCAGCATTAATGACCAGACCCTGATCAATACCAACTTCACCATATTCATTTTCGATTACAGCGATTCGTTTACCGTGTTCTTCACTCAGAATCCTATTAAGGAGGGTTGTTTTCCCAGAGCCAAGGAAGCCCGTAAGGATGGTGACAGGTACTTTTTGTTCGATAGTCATTTTGTCTTTGTTAAGTCTTTAGTACAATTAGAATTGGTCAAGTTCATATCGATTAAGTAATTTTTATCGATGCCCAAGAGTTCGATAGCCTTTCCTTCAAAATCATCAAGCTCAGAGTAGTTGTAGGGAACTTTTAACTGTAAGATTAATTTCCCATCTTCTTTTGAAATGGAGTGATCTGAAAATTTAAGTTCTTCAATATTTTTCTCAAAATCATTTGAGAGAGTTAACTTTAAGATTTTTTGCGGGTTCCATGGAGATTGGTCCATGAAATTTGCTTGATCTTCCCAATATTCCTTATAGGTCTCGAAGCCTTTAGATTTAGACATTTTAATTAGAGTTGAATGTGAAACTTCAACAGAAGATTAGGATTTTTAAATTAACGTTTAGTTAATGAATCCCACCTATTTTCTAGTTGATTACCTGCTTTCTTATTGCAGGAACCACCCAAAGAGTTAACGATGGTACATGTGTTATGAACAGCTACAGAAATAGTATTTCCTGTAGGCATTAAGCCATCAACAAAAATCTGTTGTTTTGCTATAGGGGTAGAAGTTTGTCTACTTAAGTTTTTCAAAAGCTTTGAAGAAGGTTTTTGCTCTGGAAATATAACTTTTACATTCTCTTCTCTAAGCTCTGTTATTACTTTGGAAATGGTCTGAGGCCTAAGGCTCGATGAATGACCAAGAAAATCTAATAAGCTAATAGTTTTCAAACCAAAAGCATCCCCGTAGTATTCCATAGCTTTATGCTTAGAAACTATCGTCCTTTGATTAGAAGGGATTGTGGCTACTTGTCTTTGAGTCCATTGATCTAAATCTTCTAAAAGAGAATTAACAGCTTGAGTTCTTTCTTTTAAAACTTTTTTAGTTTCTCTATCAAAGAATGAAATTTTCTTGTTGAGATTTTTAGAAATGACATTTCCCATCTTGATGATGTTATGAGGATCATGCCAAACATGGGGATCTAGTCCACCATGATCATGATGATGATGATCACCGCCTTCATCTGGGACTTGAGCTATCGGTTCAATATCATCGCCTGAAACATCTTTAAAGAAATGTTCATCGGCTTCAAACTCAAAAGGCATATGCTCAGTAAAGAAAGCATATTTACCAGCTTTTTTGATTTCTACATTGAATGTTGTGCTGTCTTTTCTCTCATTAAATGTAAGAACATAGGCTTTTTCCTGTGCAACAAGTGTGTCATTGCTGCGTTTAACTTCTGAATTTTTGGACTCTAATAATTCTTCAGCAAGCTCTTCTGATGCTTCAATATCCGCAGATTTAAGGATGACCATTTTCATGGCAGGATCCGCATAGTCTCCATCGACTTTTGCAAAAGACCATTTGTAGGTTCCTGGTGAAAGTTCAAAGACACCAGCCCATTCAAAAGCTTCATCTCCATGATCATCGTGGTCGTCATGCTTCGCAGATGAATGATCGTCATGATCATCGTGGTCGTCATGCTTCGCAGATGAATTATCGTCATGATCATCGTGGTCATCATGTTTAGCAGATGAATGATCTCCATGATCATCGTGGTCATCAATTTCTATTGCACTTACACCGACAACAACCGTTATGGGGTTATCCAGCCATTTTTTCATTGCGGGAGTCATCTCTTGCCCAAGAGTAAAGACTTGACTTGCATTGTTAAGAGTTTGGGCCTGCCTCGGAGAAATTTTCACATCATGTACATCTTGTTTTCTATCAATCAAACAAGTGACGGGGGATGAAGGCAACGCAATTGCTGAAACTAAATCACAAACCAATGGTTCAACAGCAACTATTGACTTTGGTTCAGCTTGCACAACCTGATTGATTCCTGTGAAAAATACAGCTCCTGCTAAAAGAGAGTCCTTTAAAATCTTTATATTTACAAACGATTTTTTGTGACTTGACTTATTTGAAAAAAATGACATCAACCAGGGATTCAAGATCATAGAAATGATAATGATTTTCATTCTTGCTTGCCAAGTATAGTATCGTTTTGTTAGGGAATGCTTTGATTAGTGGCCAATTTAATTGCTGAAAAATTGACATATTCCTATTCAATGCATAGTCAGCCTGTTTTGGACCAGGTCTCAGTTGAGCTGAATACGGGTACTTTGACTGCACTTGTTGGTCCAAATGGTGCGGGAAAATCCTCCTTATTTCGTCTTCTTCAGGGGGAAACCAAGCCAAACAAAGGACATATCAGTATTGATGGTCATCCTTTAATTGATATTAGAGAGCAAGTTGCTCTAATGCCTCAAAGGAATACCATTAACTGGAACTTTCCAATTACCGTTGAAGGTTTAGTTGCTTTGGGACGAGTTAATCATTCAAGATCAACATGTTGTGAATTAGAAGCTGCCCTACAAAGAGTTGGAATACTGGAATTATCTCAAAGGAGACTTGATGCATTGTCTGGGGGACAGCAACAAAGAGCTTTGCTTGCAAAAACTTTAATGAGACCAGCAAAAATATTTCTTCTTGATGAACCTTGTTCTGCATTAGATCCTCCTGCACGAGAACAGTTCTTGATAATTATTCGCCAGTTAGCGGATGCTGGGCTAACAATTTTTGTGAGTAGTCATGATTGGGGCAAATCTTTAAATGCTTATGACAGGGTTGTAGCTCTTGATAAGAAGGTTTTAGCTAATGGTACTCCTAAAGATGTGCAACAAAAACTCGATTCAATAAACTCTATGGGTAATCATTGCTGTGGATAATTCCCCACATTCAATTAAGCGTTATTTTTCTGAATGCAGTTTTGACAAAGACCAAAGAACTCAAGAGTATGAAACAAGAGTTCAAAGTTTTTAGAATTTTTTTGAGGCAAATTGATATGTTTTACTGGACAACTATTTAAACGGGTAGTTTCTCCACAATCAACACAAGTTAAATGATGGATATCTCTTTCAACAGGAGCATAAAGAACCTCTCCTGTTGGAAGATGCCTAGAACGGACCAACCCTTGCTTTACAAGTACTTGCAAATTTCTATATACAGTAGCTAATCCCATGGCACTTTCACTTTGGTGCAATTGTCTATGCACATCTTGACCACTCAATTCGTCATCACATTTTTTTAGTTCTGCAAGCAATCGCTTTTGACGTTTGCTAATTTCAGGTAGGTTTCTATTCATTGGCAAGATCTTTCTTTGATCTCTTTTACCGACCATACTGAATCATTTGCTTGATGTCTTTTATCAATACAAATTGGTGGATAATCCCCTTCTTTATAACAATTGCCTCAGGAGTGCTTTGTCCGGCAATGGGCACTGTATTAATTACCCATAAACGTCTTCTGCAAGTTAATTTAATCTCTCATTGTGTCCTCCCAGGGTTGGCAATGGCAATGGCTCTTGGTATTGATCCTTCTATTGGTGGAATTATTAGTGGGTTGTTAGGGGCTTTGATCGCAGAAAGTTTGACGAATAAAAAAAATGAAAACTATGAAGCAGTGATGAATACAACTCTTGCAGGATCACTTGGATTTGGAGTTCTTATTATACCTTTACTCGGTATCAGAGTTGATTTAGAAGCTGTTTTATTTGGAGATTTGTTGACTACAAACTTTGGAGATTTAGCCAGGACAATTATTTCATTTTTAACATTTCTTTGTCTGATGATTTTTGGTTACGACAAATTGGTTCATGTAGCATTAGATCCAGAAGGTGCTGCCGCAAACGGTATAAAAGTGTCTTCTTTGAATTTAGCACTTGGTTTTACAACTGCTCTTGTTATTGTTAGCTCAATGTCAGCGGTTGGGGTAATTCTTGTAATTGCTTTACTTTCTGCTCCAGCTTTATGGGGATTAAATCAAGCCCCGTCTTTATGGATTGCTATGGGGCGATCTTCAATTGTTGGACTTACAATATCACTGCTAGGTTTTATACTTGCAATTCTTTTTAATTTAGCTCCTGGTCCTCTTATAAGTGTTATTTGTGTTGTTTCCTTGTTTCTTAGATATATCAGAATTTAAGGAATATAAGTTCTTAATTGTATAGAATTTAGTGATATAAATGTACAGCAATTAAATATAGTCAGTAGGTTTAAATTAAAAAAAATCCTTGCTAAAGATTAAATGCAATGTTTTATATTTTTTAGCAAAGCTCTTTTAAAAATATTGAAATTGTTTATTTTGTGACACATGCAATAAGCCTGTATTAAGCTTTGGTTAATTACTTGATTTAACTAATGGGTAAGAAATCTAAGAAATGTTCTTCCAATAAAAGCAGAAGAATACTCTGGTATGCATTTACAGTAGCAGGATTAGGTTCAAGAGGATTGGCAGCACTGGCGCTTATTGTGATTGCTATCAAATTGCAGCCATTGAAATACCATTCTAAATTTTTTAATACTTGTGTGGAAGAAACTATAGATACAGGCAGGTCTGTTCCTGACTCTGTGAGGTTTTGTAATGGAGGTGAGATTTGATTTATTTTTCTTTATCAACTTGTTGGTTCGTCCAACGATACCAAGTTGGCTTTTGATTGATTTTTTCTTTGATTCTTTTTTTAACCAGTTTACAGTCTTGTGCTGTAGGCTTCCAATCTTTATATAATTCATTTGGCCACTGCTCCTTTTTGAATTTTCGTTTGGGATTGGGTTGCATGCCTCGGCTTTTCATTTCATCTATTAGCTCTAAATATCTTTTATGTAAATACTTGCCTTTGTTATAAAAGAATTTCACGTGTCCAATATTCAAGGTGAATTCTTTAGGTAGGCATTCTTTAGTTGTTTCCCAGTTTTTTGAGTTAATTGAGCGTTGGAGTGCGGAACCAACCATGAAAATTTCTCTATATTCAGCTACTAAATGTTGATCAGATAATTCACTGGGTTTTATTAAGTTGATTCTTGTCATTCAAAAACTCTTTGGAAATAAATCCATAGTAAACATATTAGATTTTTAATTATTTTGCAGAAATTTTTATAGATGTTCTATGGGATCATGAGAAATAGATAATCCAACAACTTTAAAATAATTTTTCTCTTTCAGGCCATTTGCAAAATAGGCTTTGACGTTTGATTAATCTGCATAACCATCGTCATCATCGCTAGGGATGCTGTGAGGTGCCGTACCTGTCTGTTCATACCATGGATGAATGAAAGCCTCTGGGTCAGAGTAGACTTCACTTTTTAATTCAGTTAGTAAGGTGTCAAGTTCCTGAATAATCCTCTTGAGATTTTCTTTTTTCATTATTTGATTAAATATATAAGAACATTTTAAAACTTAGAAGTTTATTTAATATCTGCAACTATGAATTTTGAATGATGAATTAGGAATTCAAAGTTTAGGTCCGAAAAAAGCTCAATCTCATACTATCTAATTGACTTTGCCTGGTTTCCTTTATTGAGGGTTTCAATTCATAGCTTTTGATGAAGTGGTTTCTTTCAAAAAACCTGGCATGCTTTGGTTACTTTTGATTTTAATGTGCGTAAATCATTTCTATGTTTTTCATTTCTTTCTTCTTGGCTTTTTGTTTTAGGTGTGACTTTAATATCAGCAGCCAATGCAGGGGAATATGATGCTCTTTGCGATGATGTTGATTGTCAAATAACAATTACTAATAAAGGTTTCTCTGGTCCAAAAGGTTTTATCTCAAAGGAAAAAATTTCTCAATGGGATTTAGGAAGAGATTCCTATAATCTTGGTTTGGGAGCAGGAGGAGGAGCGCTTGGAGGAATAGTAGGCTTTGTAGTTGGTTTCACGGCTTGTTATTCAGGGGTATCTTGCCCATTAGCAATGTCAGGAGGAATTTTGGGAGGAGCAAAGATAGGTTCGAATCTAGGAAATGGGCGGAGTTCCTTATTTACTGTTGTTGGGCAAAACAATGATGGAGTAAACGTTGTTCAAAGTTTTAGGTTTATAAATAAAAAACCTGCTAAAAGGCTGAAAAAAGAATTAAGAGAATTAACGGGACTTGAAATGGGCACATTAAAAAACTCATCACCTTTATAAGACTTCAAAGTTAGTGAAAACTTGATTTAGCAGTTTTGGAAATGTTTTAAGTATCATTAGATGTAATTAATTGATTTCCATCAGTGGATTTAACAGAGTGATTTTCCTCATTAGATTTTGAGATATAGAATTTTCTAGAACTTTGAGTGTCTGGCTTTTCACAGCGTTAGCGTTGCATCATTTTCTTGCTTTTTGTCAGCAGAGTATGAAAAGAGTCCTCTTAATAGGCAATTCCTTTGAGCAATATGCAATGCTCTATAGATTATCAATCTTTTTAATTAATGTCAGACAAGAATCAAATTCTTTCAATCTTGGAGGCATTTGCTTCTGCAGATAGAATGAGTTCTTTTTTTATAGACAACTCTACGTCCGATTTTTTATTTATCAGACCAAGTGGAAATCCAATAGATGCAAAAGGTTTTGAAAAGATGTGGTCTTCAGGAGATTTAGTCTTAGAAAGTTCTGAGATTACTAAGATTCACAAGTTTGATTTTTTTGGAGGAGATGCTGCTATGTGTGTGTTTACGCTTGGCTCAAAATTCACCTATAAGGGCACACCGAACGATGACCTGCCAACGGTAACATCAATATTTAAAAAAATTGATGGGACTTGGAAAATAGCTTGGATGCAGAGATCATCTGGTAAATCTGATATGTCTTTGTGGAAATAAAATACATATAACTACTGGTTATCGATGTATTTACTTTTACAGTAGAAATACTTGTCAGAATAGGACGCTATTAATACTTAGATCTTAGTTTAATTTTAAGCGCAACCTCCTTGATTAGGTTATATTTTTTTACTTGAGCAGAAGATCTAAATGCCAATATTAGTAGAGGCAAACTCAGTAGCGGGTACTTTTAGTCTAATTTTGTTTATAGTCTCTAGTATGTATTTAGTCTGGATATTCCAGAAGTTTTTCCAAAAGAACGAAAAATGACTGAAAGTCCCAGGAAAGAATTTCTGGAAAAATTCTTTGATTTATGCAAAGAATATCAGCAAGAAATTCCACCGCACATAATGGCTGAAATTCTTAGGGATTATGCTGACAGGTTGGAGGACTAGTAGCCGAAAATGGAAGTTATCGAATCACATGATTTAAATCACTGGCAACTTTATTCACCACTTTTAGGATGGTTACTTATATACATTGGCTTGCAACTCCGTTTCATTAAATTAGAAGATCATGAATAATTAGTATTAACGTGACAAATTTCGTTGAAGATTTAGGAATTGCAGCAAAAAGAGCTAGAAAAGAATTAAGGAATTAAAAGTTACTAATGGGATTCCCTCATTGTTCTATATGTGTGGCTGTTGCTGCCTTGTCTTTCCTTTTGCTAAGTTCTCGTAGCCTATTGGCTTTGATATTCATTATTGAACCTGGAAGATTCAATATGCGTTCAGGAATATATAACTAGTTTTTGTGTAAAGTTTGGAGGGAGTAAATTTTTCAAAGAGTTTGACTAGGATCTTTCTTGCTACTTCTGGCTTGCTTTTAGTCTTTTTCTTAGTTATTCATTTGGCTGGTTTACTTCTAGGAGTAATAGCTCCAATTACTTTTGAGCTTTATGCCAAAGCATTGCACGCAACATCTTGGTTAGTTTTTGCTGAGTTTATGTTGGGTGCAATTACTTTGACTCACGTATTTTTAACTCTAACGAAGGTTATAAAAAATTCTCAAAATGGAAATACCTCAAATTTGGTTTCTCGCCGTAAAGATTCTTTAGCTGTTTTAGCTGCTCGAAGCCAACCAATTGGAGGAATTGTGCTCTTATTTTTTCTTTACATACATTTAGGAGAACTTCGCTTTCCCCGTCCAGCTGATGGTTCCGAGCTGTCTACATTGCAACTAATTCTTGCTTCTTCAGGAAATCTTGTTGCTTATATTTTGGGCTCATTAGCTTTGTTTTTACATCTTTTTCATGGTATCGAATCGTCTCAGAGAAGTCTTGGATTTTTAACCCCTTTAAACTCTTCATTAATAAGAGGTCTTGGACGTGCTTTGTCTGTGATAATCAGTACTGGATTTGTTTTAATGACAATTTTACTTGGTAGAACATCTGTTTTTGATTAATTAATAATGAGTTCTTTCCTTGACCCATGTTTACCTTTAGGGAAGCTTGATGGTGCATGGGGAAGAATCCAAAAAGATTACCCTTCCATTCCTCTAGAGAAGAGGAATGAATTGAAAATAGTTGTTGTAGGGGGTGGACTTTCAGGATCATCTGTTGCAGCGACCCTTGCAGAACAAGGCTTTCAAGTGAAACTTATTACTTATCATGATAGTCCGCGTAGGTCTCATTCTGTTGCTGCACAAGGGGGTATTAATGCTGCACAAGGCATTCGAAAAGATGACTTTGATGGAGTTAATGAACTATTTGTAGACACTCTACGAGGTGGTGATTTTAGAGCAAGAGAAGCATGTTGCCGACGACTTGCAGAGATTAGCAGTTCTATTATTGATCAATGCGTAGCTCAAGGAGTTCCATTTGCTAGAGACTATGATGGATTGCTCTCTACGCGTCGCTTTGGTGGTGCACTTGTCAGTAGGACATTCTATGCACGTGGACAAACTGGACAACAGCTTCTTTATGGGGCTTACCAGTCGCTTATGCGTCAGGTGGAGAACAAAAGAGTCGAACTCCTTCCTCGTAGAGACGTACTTGAATTTATTAAATTCAATGGTGTGATTAGAGGAGTAATTAGTAGGAATTTGCTTAATGGGAAGCTTGAGGTTTGTAAAGCTCATGCTGTAATTCTTGCAACAGGGGGGTATAGCAATGTCTATTTCCTTTCTACAAATTCAATCAAATCTAATGCCAGTGCTATTTGGAGAGCTCATAAACAAGGCGCATTTTTTGCTAACCCATCATTTGCTCAAATTCACCCCACATGTATTCCAGCAGGAGGAGAATATCAGAGTAAATTAACTTTAATGAGTGAAAGCTTGCGGAATGATGGAAGGATATGGGTCCCTAAGAACCATTCTGAAAAACGTGATCCTTCTGATATCTCTGAATCAGATAGAGATTACTTCCTAGAACGTTTATACCCAAGTTATGGAAATATGGTGCCAAGAGATGTTGCCTCAAGAAGAGCTAAAGAGCTTTGTGATGCCGGATTTGGAGTTGGTGATGATGGCCGTTCAGTTTACCTGGATTTGCGTGATGCAATCTTAAAGAAAGGTATTCAAGAGATTAAATCTAAATATGGCAACTTACTTGAGATGTATGAGCGTATAGTAGGAGAAGATCCACTCTCAATGCCTATGCGCATCTATCCTGCACCTCATTATACAATGGGAGGACTGTGGGTGGATTACAATTTAATGAGTACCCTGCCAGGATTGTTTGTACTTGGTGAAGCGAATTGTTCTGTTCATGGTGCGAACCGTTTAGGTGCTAATGCCTTATTGCAGTGCTTAGCTGATGGATATTTCATTGCTCCTTTGACTATTAATTCATGGTTGGCAAGTCAGATTTTCTCAATTCCTTCACAAGAAATAGATAATGCATGCAAAGATGCTGTAGCAAATGCTGAAAAGCGAATAGATGATTTAATTAATGTCAAAGGTCAAATTCCCGTTGATATCTTTCATCGAAAGCTTGGGGAGATAATGATTAATAGATGTGGAATTATTAGAAATAAGAGTAGTCTGCTTACAGGTTTGGAAGAAGTTGAAAAAATAAAGCAGAAATTTCATAATGAGGTGAGAATACCTGCCAAAATTAATTGCCCAAACCCTGAATTAGAGAAGGCATTGCGAGTTTCCGACTTTCTGGAACTCTCTAAATTGATGCTTTCTGATGCACTCTCTAGAGAAGAGTCCTGCGGAGCTCATTTTCGTGAAGAATATCAAACGACAGAAGGTGAAGCGATGAGAGATGATGAGAATTATTCACATATTGCTGCTTGGGAGTATGTGGCAGGCTCGGATTCAATCAAGCATTTAGAAGATCTATCCTTTAGCCTTCTTAAACCAATCAAACGTAGCTATAAATGATAAAAAGAATTTCTCTTAATTTTCGTATTTGGCGTCAGGAATCTCAATCCAGTGAAGGTAAATTTGTTGAATATTCTCTCAAAGATATATCCACGAATTTATCTTTATTAGAGGCGCTTGACAATCTTAATGAGCAACTAATCTTTAATGGTAATAGACCAATAAATTTCGACCATGATTGTCGTGAAGGAATCTGTGGTAGTTGCGGATTTCTTGTAAATGGTCAACCTCATGGTCCCAAAGATGCAACTACGATTTGTCAACTTTATTTACGTCACTTTCGAGATCAGGCGACACTAATTCTTGAACCATGGAAAGCAAACTCTTTCCCCATAATTCAGGACCTTGTTGTTGATCGATCTTCTCTTGATAGGTTGATTATGTCAGGTGGATTTTGTTCAGTTGATACTGGAGAAGCACCAGATGCAAATTTTTTTAAGGTTAGTCAAAATGATGCCTACTCTTCATTTGAAACGGCAACATGTATCGGCTGCGGAGCTTGTATTGCAAGTTGCAGAAATGCTTCGGCTAGTTTATTTGTTGCTGCAAAGCTTGCACATTTAGGTCAATTACCTCAAGGACAGTTTCTTAGGTCAGAACGCGCTTCAAAAATGAAACAACAAATGATTTCCGAAAGATTTGGAAGCTGTAGCAACAATCTTGACTGTGAAGCTGTTTGCCCAAAAGAGATTTCAGCAAACTGGATAAGTTGGATGAACAGAGAAGACGACCAGAAATATTTAGGAATTTAATTCAATCAACTTTTCAAATGATTGCCTGGGAAGACTGGAAAAATGTATCGAACAAAGTTTGGATGGATTGCATCTACTAGACAAAAAGTTTAAATAAACAAAGTCTCAAACATAATTTATCTTCTAATACCATTGAGGACTATTGAGTTGCATTGCATTTGTTACTAGCTGGTTTATCTACCTTAAAGTTTATTTGTATCATCACGAACGACATTAAGAATATTGACCTGTTATTATTATTAAGTAGCAATAGCTACAGAAAACGTTCAACTCGCTATAGCTGCGAGCCGCAGTTCGACTCAAGCCATGGAACGGGGACTTGAGCCAACACGGAACAATCAATGTCTCTTACTTACAGAGGGAAAACTTACACACAGAACAAGAAAATAGCTGCTAAACAGCATGTTGTTCTTACTTATCGTGGTAAGCAGTATCAAAGCTGAGTTCGCAAAGCTTTTTCTGCTAAGAGCCCTCATTAGAGGGCTCTTTTTAATGACTACAAATATAAGTATCTAAGTTTGCTAAATCTTTGTTATTAATTTGTTGCTTTGATTTTATTCTGCCTTTAATTGAATAAATGCTTTCAAAAACAGCTAGAAAGCTTCAAAAACAATCTGATTTATGGGAGAAGCTAAAAGAAGAAAAGATCAGGGATTGGCTCCTAAAGGAGGGAAGGAATTGAAATCCAAAGTAGGTCTTAAGAACCTATTTATAAAATATCCTCGCCTGCCGTATATCCTTGTAGGCATAGGTATAATTTATTTGATTTTTGACTTGGTCAAATATTACAACCGCTAGTCTAGATGACTTGTTAATAACGCTGCAATCAAATTCTTTATGTTGGTGGCTCTAGGGTGGGGAAAGAACAATTTATGGTCTGAATATTTCTAAAGTAATTTTTGGATTAATTGTTTGCTTTAATTTATTGTCATGATGATGAAAATATTTATCAGAAAAAAAACTAAATATCTAGAGAAATATATTTATAGTTTAATCTTTGGCTACCTTTAAATCAAAATCATTAGCGAAGTTATTTATTTCTATTGTGGAACAAACAAAACTTATTTTGTTATTTGATGGTGGCTGCCCTCTATGCCAAAGAGAGATCTCCTTTCTTCGCTCTAGAGATGTATTTAAATCTATAGTCTTTGTAGATATTGATTCTTCAAGTTACGAACCAGATCTTTTTAGTGGGATTAGCTATAGAGAAGCAATGGGAGAAATTCATGCAATAACTTCTTCTGGAGAGATCCTTAAAGGTACTAGGGTTTTTCAAGAGGTATATCGATTAGTTGGTTTGGGTTGGGTCTATACTCCAACGACTTGGCCAGTATTAGGACGTTTTGTTGATCAGATTTATGCTATTTGGGCAAAATTGCGCCTTCCTTTGGCTAGAAGACCATCTTTAGATCAACTTTGTAAGCTAAGGGATATAAATACAAATAAAGATCATTAACTAATTTCCTGCTAACTCTTTAATATGGTTGTAATTATAAATTCATAGTGAGAAAAATTTACACATTCCTATTTGCACTTTCAATTAGTACAGCTCCTGTTGCCTCATGGGGTTGGGGAGATAGTGGTGATTGCCCTTATTCCAAAGATAAAGCAAGCCAAGAGAATACTGAACAAGTCGAAGAGTCAGGTAAGTAAATTTAAACTCTATACATCAATAATATTAGGATTATTGTGCTACTAGTTGAGCTAAATGAGTTTGATTAATTTAATGCAGCGGATTTTTTAAGTTTTGATTGGTATTTTTTCTGCTATAGGAGCAGCTAGTTCTTGGACCTATGCTTGTTATTTATGGAGACAGCAGACTAAATATTTATCTGCTTCACAGATAAATATTATAAAAAATATAATTGCATTTATTATATTTTCACCAATCCTCTTTACTTTTCATTTCGAATCTAGCGTTAGAGAGATTTTAATTCTTTTTGTAAGTGGAATTATTGGAATTGCGTTAGGTGATACTTTTTATATAATTTCATTAAAGAGTTTAGGAACAAGAAGGACCCTTACCTTTGAGTCGGCTTCACCTATTATAGCAGCTCTTTTGGGCTCATTTCTTTTGAATGAGACTCTACCATTTAAAATGTGGTTGGGAGTGTTTATAGTGAGTATTTCTTTGTTAGGAGTTTCGCTGCAGAAAAAAATAAATAATCAAGATATAATAACTAACATTAATAAAAATCAAGGCATTGCATTTGCTTTGCTTTCTGTTTTATGTGCTGTTGTTGCAGCGACTTTATCAAGATTAGTACTAGTAAACTCTGATCTAAATCCATTTCAAACTACAGAAATTAGATTGTTTGGTGGTATTATTGGATTGCTTCCTTTAATTAAATATAATTTTATTAATTTAATTAAAAAATTGCCATATAAAAATAGATTTAATCTTGTGTACGCATCATTTTGGGGGACAAACATAGGGATCTTATTGCAACAAAATGTCTTTAAAATATTACCTATCGGATTAGGGTGGACACTTTTAAGCACATCGCCAGTGATAGCACTTTTTTTTGCAAGATCTGAAGGAGATGAAGTCAATTGGAAAAATATACTTTTATCTGCAACGACATTATTAGGAGTTGCAATAGCTTTGATTTGAGAAGTAGTTAGTATTTTGAGAGTTAATAAATCACACTAAACCTGTTTATAAGCTGGTTTATAGATTCTTAGCTTTTGATTAGGCATTAGCCTTTTGTTATATCGGTATCTCTTTTCTAAAGTTGAATTAAACTTTTGAAAAGAGATATGGATTTTATTTTGGCTAATTATTTGATAACAGGTTCAAATCGTGGAATAGGTCTTGAGTATTGTCGGCAACTCAAAGAAAGAGGGGAGGAGGTGATTGCAACATGCCGATCTTCTTCCCCTGAGTTGGATGAACTGGGAGTAAGAATTGAATCGGGAGTTGATGTTTCTTCAGGAGAATCAGTTCTTAAACTTAAAGATAGATTAGAAGGAGTTTATATAGATGTATTGATTCAAAACGCAGGTATAGCAGAATTTAATTCGTTATCCAATCTTGATCCAGTAAGTGTTATCCGTCAGTTTGAGGTAAACGCATTAAGTCCTTTGTGTTTTATACATGCATTTCTTGGAAATATGGGAAAAGGTTCAAAAATTGCACTTATGACAAGTCGAATGGGCTCTATAGACGACAATACTTCTGGCGGGTCTTATGGATACAGAATGTCTAAAGTTGCTCTTTGTATGGCTGGGAAGTCTCTGTCAGTTGATCTAGAGCCCAGAGGAATCACTGTGGCTATTCTGCACCCTGGATTAGTTAGTACTCGGATGACAGGATTTACTTCTAATGGGATTACAACAAAAGAATCTGTTGAGGGCCTTCTTTCAAGAATAGACTTACTCTCAGTAGAGAATTCAGGTACTTTTTGGCACTCGAATGGAAAAATTCTTCCCTGGTAATTTTTAATTTTACTTAAAGAAGAGTTTGATTAAGTTTAAAGGATTCTAAAAAAATAGATTCGTCAAATTCAATTGAAGTTTATATAGCTACTTTACTTTAGTTATCTGTAAAATTAATGTTGTAATTAGATAAAGGAATATCTAAAATATACCGGGAATAAGTTGACCTGTAGTTGCATAAGCACCAAATGCTGCAACAAAACCAAGCATTGCTGCCCAGCCATTAAATTTTTCTGCTTCAGGAGTCATGATGAAAAAGTAATTAGGGAATGGTTAATGAATGAGTGTCAAAGATTAAAAACCTACAAAGGATAGGAATCTGACAAGAGTGAATTAAAGTAAAGGGATTTAATTCTTTAGCTTTAACATATCCAGAAAACGTCTTGATTCCTAGTAATCTATTCCATCTTTAATTAGGAATAAAAACGATTGAAATTAGACAAGAGAAATAGTTGCCCTATTCATTGAGCAATCTTTGCTGGCAATTAATTAGGCATAGATTTTTTTGCAAGCAGCCTGAATAAATTGCTGAAAAGGTTTGAAAGGATTGAATTCCATTTTTACTAAACAATCCCAGGGATGATTTGACCTGTAGTTAGGTAGGCACCTATGGCAGCCCAAAATCCCATCATTGCAGCCCAGCCATTAATTCGTTCTGCAATAAGCTTTTCAGGCTCAACTTTTGGTTGCTGTGAAATTTTTTTCATCTAGACAAAATAGATTTAAGGAGTGCCGAACAGAGCTGTTTGGCTTGTAAAGAAGTATAACAGGTAATATTACGAAGTGTGAATAGCTGGCATCATAAGATATTGGATGTTGAGCAAATTGTTCTCAAACCTATTGGAAATAAAGGATACCCTCTCTTTTATCTTTCTTGAATTGGCCTTAAATTCTATACTGAATAGAATAAATTATCTATTAATAGCAACACTAAATATCATATATATCTATATTTCTCTTGAATTGATTTTCTTCCTTTACGTTACTTGAAAAAAACAGCATAATTATCGCTTCAGTCTAAATCATATTCTTGCGGATGAAAAATATCTATTAATTGTAATTCTTGTTCGCTATGGCTTTTCTTTTAACTGCTTATTGGGCTTCAGTTTTTGCTTTTGATTGCTAGTTTTGTAGTGTTCTCAAAAGCTCCTTGCGGAATTTTAGTTGTTCCTGGCTCTCGAAAAACAGACGTTCAGCTAAAAACATGTGTATCTGCCTATTCCGGGAAATTGAATTAAATAAATTAAGTTAGATTATTTGCACCATTAAATGGTCATTTTGAATCTTTTTGGATTTTAAAGTCAAATACATAAATCTAATTAATCAGTTGCCTGCTTCCAGATAAAAGCAAGAAGCAAAGACATGAGAAGCAAAGGAAGAATGGCTTTTAAAATGCTAACAATAATTAATACGCCAACTCCTAGCAGGCAATGTATAGCCCCTTTAGGAATGAATCGAGCTGCATTGAAGCCTACCGAACTGGAAGGAGGAGTTACTTCTTGGTCGATTGCCATTGCTGTAAAGAAGTTTATGCAAAAAATAACTTATTTCCCCTTGAAAAGATATGGTTTGCCGCTATATAGATTTAGCAATCTTCATGATTATCCACATCGCTAAAGCGCCTTCAAGAAAAGCCATCCAGTATAAAGTGTAATTAGATAATCCCATTTCTTTTTGCGCACGCTCAAGCATTGACTTATGCCAATTGATTAGTCTTTTCACTATTCAGCGAGAGTAAGGGCAAGGAATCTTTGCTTTAGCAAGATCCAATACATTTATTTTAACAGCTACAAAAATATGGCAATACCAGCCCTTCCTGAGAACGTTTGCCTTTACCATAGTACTGGTGTACTATGGTAAGAGAGGGCGATAATTTCGTCAAAATGATTCCATCAATTTATTCTATGGCCTTAAAAGCACTTCAAAAGCATTCACGAATGTACATAGGACCATTCGTGAATATGTCTTGGGACTCTGGGTATAAAAGTTTTGTGGCGAATACTCGCCTAGGACCTGTGTTCGAACCGCAACTCCCTCACATTGCTATGCGCTTCAGAGGAGAGGGTAAGTGATGAGTTTTTTTTATATCTGGTTCGGTTTCATAGTTCTAATAGCAGCTATGAGGGCTAAGGCTTATTAATCTATTTAGCTTTTTCTGATTTCTTAGAACTGAGTTGAATTATGCTGATAGTCAATAACAACAAAGCTAAAATATCGAGTGCTATGAAATGAAACATGGCTTTAATGTGTTGCTTATTTCTACCAGTAAAATCTAGGTAGTCAAACCTTTTTTCTATTCGATTGCTCTCAGGCTGTTTTTATAGGACTTATTATTCTTATAAATTCCCCCTGGAATGAATGACTTGCCGAAACTATTTTTAGGACTAAATAGTTAACTAGACTACCACCTAGCAGTAAAGGTAGATAAGCTGTTAATAGCTTATCTATTTCTAGAGTCTTAACTAGCATAGTTGCCAGATGTAGGTAAGGGCGTTATAGGCATCAATACATGTCAAAAGTTATAAATGGGTTTCTGTTTAGAATTTATTGACTCTTATTTACTAGGCATTTCTGAGACATCAAATAATTCCACTAACTTTTTGAATTGGTCTTTATTGCTAATTAGTATATTTAGATTTGCAAAACCATCAGTTTTTATTTGTTGAACAAAGGTCTTGCTTAGTCCAATGCTAACGTTTTTCTTGCTTTGATTGGATGATGAATTTTCTTCATAGAGGAATTTTAGTCTTTCATATAAATACTCATATTCATTACAATCTTTTTCACGGGAAAATTTTGTTCCGTCTATAGCTTCAAATAAATCTTTTGGTTTGGCTGACTTTGAGAAAATAACACCTAGGAGTAAGCCTGTAGCTACTATGCCAACTAGGACTACTAATCCAACATAAAAACTGTTCATTTGTCTTAGGCATGATCAACTTATATTATAGAAATAGGCGAATGGATTTTAGATATTGCGTAAAGTGTTGCATCGATGTTGAGTTCTTCTTGAAGAGTTTCTTTTTCACTGAAGTTTTTTATTGCAAGCCTTGTTTTATTAATGCCTTAAAAACTAACAAGTGCTAAAACATAACTTAGTAATTTCTTCTTTATGCCAATATTCTTTTCTGTAGCTCTTGACTTGGGTTCTCTCGAGATAGGAGTGATATTATTTTCTGGACTTGGATTTCTAATAATGTTTGGATATAGTTCTGCTACAGGTGCTTATCAGGATTTAATAAAAACTACTCTGGATAATGATGAGGCTAGAAGAAAAAAGAAGTTACCGAATAGTCGTTAAGAATCTTTATTGGAATTTATATTCTATTTGTCTCTGTAACTATTTATATTTAACCTAATTGATTATCTATTGAAACTGATCTGTTGGTGGTGTTCATAGCTTTTAATTTGACTATCAAGTGAAAATAAATATTTTTCTATAGATTCTAGTTCATTTCTTAAATGAAATCGTTTGGCTTGTAAGGCTTTGAACCTTCTGTACATCTCCGCTAAGCGCCTACCACGATTTTCCTCTGTTGATAAGTACTTGGATGGTCTCTCGTTTAACGAGGCGTTGAATTGACTGCTCATGACATGCTCCATGTTTTTTGCCGAAAGAGCTAGTAGATTAAAAGCCTTTCTAATGCCTTGAGCTAATAATAAGAAAGAATCAACCTAGGCCTTGAACCTGTTCTATATGATTTAAAGCATAGAGTAAATGCGCCTTAACGCTCAAGCATTTCAACCTCAGCCTAATTACCCCAGTAGTTATTACAAGTATTTCTACCATATAGCTTTTATTCCTACAAAAACTGAGGTGATACTTTGTTTGCAAGTAGAATAAAAGTTGTTGAGATTGATTATTTACTCTTGGAACATCTCAGTTGTTGAGTGATAGATAAAGTTTGACTAGCTTGAGCAGATCTTTAAACTCTTCTTTTTATATTTAGCAACTATAGCTAATGCTCAAGGAGTTATAGTTTTTATTATCTCTATTGCAGGTTGAATAATCTTATTGTTTTTTTATATTTACCATTCAGTATATTCTGGATCCAAGAATTAACTGATACATTGACTATAAATTAAAGGCTGACTAATCAATAGAGAGAATGCTTTAGATCCATATTGCCATTTCCTATTAAGGAAAAACCATTCCAATTTTTTTTACTAGGTAGTCCTTGTATTCCATAATGAGGAAAGTAAAACAGTCATATAGTTGTTCTCAAGCTATTCTGGATGTATCACGAGATGGATCCAATCCAATGCCTGCAGCCTCAGTAACTAAGCCAAAGACCACTTCTTTAGGAGTGGGAACACAAACATCTCAGTCTCTATATGCTTCTACTCAATCTAGATTCGCAACCAGTCAACTCATAAAAAATTTGGGTTCTGGTAATAATGGTGTTCATTTCTTCTTTTCAAATGGATTGAGAACAGCTCACGGTAGGGATTAATTAAGTAAAAGAAGCTAATTTAAAGTCAAAAAATTATAAACAGACAAATATAACTATGAAATCACAGAAGATGAAATTTTGCGTCGAGAAATAAACTATTTGATTTCAGTTGTTGATTTTTTGCAAGGAATATAAGAAGTACCTTCGATAGTTAAGTC
>QCPC01000011.1 GCA_003212695.1 Prochlorococcus sp. AG-436-C13
GGAAGGACACCCTGGCAGGGTTCGTGGATTAAATCGAGTTGGCATTAGGCGAAGAGGTCTTGCAACTGAAAACCCAGAAGAGTTCAATCAATTAAATGAGATTTGGAATTTAATTTATAGATCAGACCATGTTTTCAAAAAAGGTTTGGAATTAGCAAAGGAAAATCATTTGCTAAAAGCATCTAAAGAATTTTGTTGTTTTCTTGAGGCTTCTATAGGTAATGGTAGAAGAGGACCAATGCCATCCCTTAATTCTGAAAATAGATAAAGATGCGTTTGCTTATCAGTACTGGAGAAGTATCAGGTGATTTGCAGGGAAGCTTTTTAGTAAAAGCATTGATAGATGAGTCCAAGAGAAGAGGTATTCAATTGGAAATCATTGCTCTTGGAGGACCGCTTATGAAGGCCGCAGGAGCTGAATTAATTGCAAATACATCCTCTATTGGAGCAATAGGTTTTTGGGAAGTAATACCTTATTTAATTCCAACCTTAAGGGCTCAATCAATAGCTGATGAACTAATAGAAGATTCTCCCCCTGATGTATTGGTTCTGATTGATTATATGGGGCCAAATATTCGCCTTGGCAATAAGGCTAGAAAGTTGCTTCCATCATTACCTATAATTTATTACATTGCTCCTCAGGAGTGGGCTTGGAGATTGGGAGAGAGTGGATCAACTGATTTGATTAGATTTACAGATAAAATCTTGGCGATCTTTAAACAAGAGGCTGATTTTTACAAATCTAGAGGTGGAGATGTCTCTTGGGTGGGTCATCCAATGCTAGATAATCTTAGGGAATTGCCTGATCGTAAAGAAGCTTGTGAAAAACTTGGGGTTGACCCTTCTAATAGGTTTTTATTGATTTTGCCTGCATCAAGAGCTCAAGAATTGAGATATTTGTTGCCGACTCTGTTACGAGCATCAGCATTGATCCAAGAAAAGAATCCTGAATTCTTTGTTTTGTTGCCAGCAGCTCAAGAGGAATTTAAAATCCACCTTCAAAAAGCTTTAAGACGGTTTGGTGTGAATGGAAAAGTTATCTCGACAAATAATGTTGATAAATTAAAACCATGCCTTTTTAAAGTTGCTGAGCTTGCACTTACGAAGTCAGGAACAATTAATATGGAACTGGCTATACATATGGTCCCTCAGATTGTTGTATATAAGGTAAGTAGGATAACCGCATTTATAGCAAAGAAAATACTTAAGTTTAATGTTGACCATATATCTCCCGTGAATCTATTGTTAAAAAAAAGATTAATTACTGAACTTGTACAAAAAGATCTTTCATGTGAAAGAATTGTTCAAAGTGCTATGCCTTTATTAGAAAATAATACAGAACGTTTAAGAATTTTAGATGGCTATAAAATTCTTAAAGAAAAATTAGGAAATCCTGGTGTGACTAAAAGAGCTGCAAAAGAGATATTAGATTTGTCCATAAAATGAAGTTTTCTAATTTACTAAGAACTTTTCTTGTATTTCTAACTTGCTTTTGCTTGTTTTCATTTGTACCTATTGCTAATGCATCAACTGAGCAGGCAGTTTTTGCAGGCGGATGTTTTTGGTGCTTAGAACATGATATTGAAGGTTTAGCTGGAGTACTTTCTGTTGATAGTGGTTACACTGGAGGCTTAACTGAACATCCAACTTATAGAAATCATAAAGGTCACAAAGAAGCCGTTAATGTTACATATGATTCTTCTAAAATAAGTTTTCAAGAATTATTAAAGAATTATTGGATTAATATTGATCCTTTTGATTCAAATGGACAATTTTGCGATAGAGGAGATTCTTACCAACCTGTTATTTATTTTTTGAATGATTCCCAAAAAGTTGAAGCAACTAAAAGCCTTGAAAAGGTAGCATCTAAATTATCAGTTGATATTGATAAAATAGGTGTTGTTGTTAAACCTAGCAATAGATTTTGGCTTGCCGAAGATTATCATCAAGATTTTGCTAAAAAAAATTCAATTAAATATAATTTCTACCGATCTGCATGTAAAAGAGATAATAGATTAAAAGAAGTTTGGGGATTGAACGCCATGGAAAAATTTTGGTGATCGTAATAAAAAATATATTTTTTATTTGTTTATATGATTGATTAAAATTTGAGAATATTGTTCTTATAATTTATGACCTCTATCTATTGACATGCCCAACTTACAAGGGTCCTTACTCCGAAACCAGTCGCTCCAGCAGGATCTAATCCCCTGTCTTTGTCTGCCCAGCATGTGCCTGCGATATCAAGATGAGCCCATGAGATTCCATCGTCAATGAATTCTGTAAGAAACAGTGCTGCAGTTATGGAACCCCCAGCTCTAGGGCCAGTATTTTTAATGTCGGCAAGCATAGATTTTAAACCTTCTTTGTATGATTTTTGAAGAGGCATGCGCCATAGCTTTTCGCCACAGGATGAAGAAGCTTTTTCTAATTCATTTGCTAGATCATCATCATTAACCCATAGTCCAGCAATTTCTTCCCCAAGTGCAATTACGCATGCACCAGTTAATGTTGCTAAATCTACAATTGAATCAGGCTTAAGTTTGCATGCATATACCAGTGCATCTGCAAGAGTTAGTCTCCCTTCTGCATCAGTATTATTGATTTCTATTGTTTTGCCATTTGAGGCCGTGACAATGTCTCCAGGATGTACAGCTGAGCCGTTAACCATATTTTCGCATGATGCAACTATGAAATGTATTTCTGTACCAATAGGTGCGATTTCACCAATAGCGCGTGCTGCACCAATCACTGAGGCACTACCACCCATGTCATATTTCATCATTTCTATTTGAGATGCACCAACTTTTAGGTTGTAACCTCCTGAATCGAAAGTGAGTCCTTTCCCGACTATTGCGATTCGGCGTTTAATAGCTCCTTTAGGCTTATAGGTTAGATGAATAAACTTAGGGTCAAGGTCAGAGCCTTTAGCAACTGCTAAATAAGCTCCCATTCCCTGCGCTTCACAGTCCAAACGCTCAAGGATTTTATAATCTAGGTTAAATTCTTTGGCAGTTTCTATAGCTTTGTTTGCCAATGTGCTTGGGGTTAGATCATTTGGAGGAGCTCCAACAAGTTCTCTCGCTAGCTCTACTCCTGAGCAAATAGGATCTACTTGCGAAATAAAATGAATTGCATCTTCTGGAATACCTATTAAATCAAGTTCTTGAGGAGATCTTTGTTGTTTTGGATCACTGTTGAAGCGTAGATCTTTAAATATCGACAATCTAATTGATTCAGCTACTGCCTTAGCGGCAACAGATAACTCAAATGCCTCCCACGGAAAGAATACTCCAATTTTTCCTGTTGAACCAATGCTTGATCTTGAGGCGAGACAGGCACCTTCTCTTAGATTGTTGATTGAGAGTTCTTCAACTTTTCCTAAACCGATTAATATAAGTTTTTCTGGAGAACTATTTAAAAAATCAAGTTTTATTATTTCCCCTGGCTTTGCTGAAAAATCTCTTGCTTTTGCATATAAGGCCAGAGACTTTAGATCGCAAATTCCATCTAAATTCTTCAGTTGATTTTCGATACTGCCTTCTACTAATCCTATGACTAGGACTTGCCCTGACCATTCACTTAGGCTTTTTTGATTTACAGTGATTTTCATTTACAACATAGAACTTTTACAAATGCTAACTGTTTTTATTGCTTAATTTCATTAGTAAAAGGTGTATTCCAAGTTCCTCTTGTCTCTTTGTTAAAAGCTGGAAGCCATTTTTTTATAAGTTGTTTTTCTAGCTCCCTCCTGAATTTTGTGTTTTTAGGTACATCTTTCCAGAAACGAATGCTCAATTGATTTGTTAAACCTACCTTTTGACATGCTTCAGAATATTCCTGAAGATAGCTTTTGCAATCATGTTCTCCCTTCCATCTTTTTTCAGCTGCAATAGTCTCACCTATATAAAGAAGAATATGAGAATTAAATTTTGTAAGTTTGTCCATAACCAGATATATTGCTGGACCATCGTGATGACCTTTTGGCCACTGCCAAAAATTAAGTGGTAAAGGAGTTAGGTTTAGTATGTCAGGAATCAAAGAATCTTCATTTGCATCATTAATATCAAAAAAAGAATTTTGATGCTCACTTCCAGCAACGTTTTTAAAATGCAATGCTTGATAGGTATGAATTCTCATTTGCCATGCTTCTATTTCCTCTTTCTTAAAGGAAAGTCTTTTGTCTACTGAAATTGAATAATCAAAATAATCTTTTTGATTAAATAATTCTCCTTGACCTTTTGAGAGGTTCATACTATTTAAATGGTTTGGTGATCACTACTCCCATTAGATAGTTCTCATGAAAAAAAATATTATAATTTATTCATAGGAATCTAAGAAACTTTTTGTAAATGTTGGCAAGTTTGGTAAAACTACACATTTGCTTAGACTTCCTAATTACTTAAAAAGTACTTTATCTACCGGACTATAGGCATATGGCATTCTTTGAATCTGACATTGTGCAAGAAGAGGCGAAAAATCTTTTCACTGATTATCAGAATCTTATGCAATTAGGTGGAGACTATGGGAAATTTGATCGAGAAGGGAAAAAAATGTTTATTAGGAAAATGGAGTCTTTAATGGAACGTTATAAGGTTTTTATGAAGAGATTTGAACTTTCAGAGGATTTCCAGGCAAAAATGACTGTAGAGCAATTGAAGACTCAACTTGGCCAATTTGGTATGACTCCTGATCAAATGTTTGATCAAATGAACTTAACTTTGAATAGAATGAAAGCTGAATTGGATCAGCAACAATCTTGAAAATTTATTTTGAACATATTCGATACTTTTCTTAGAGGAAGTTTTGTATGCATGAGCAATTAACTGCTTTGCCTGATTGGCTTGCTAGAGGAATAACAGATTTGTTCCCATTAGCCACCTCTGATTCAGACAAAGATAATAATTTTCGGTTAAGGCTTTTGGAGTCTCTTGAGAAAAAAAAACCTCTGAGAGTGAAGTTTGGAATTGACCCAACAGGGTCTGAAATTCATTTAGGTCATAGCATCCTTTTTCGGAAATTGAGGGCGTTTCAAGATGCAGGGCATACTGCTGTTTTAATAATTGGAGACTTCACTGCAAGGATTGGAGACCCAACAGGGAAAAGCAAGACAAGAGTTCAGTTAACTTCTAAGCAGGTTGAAGAGAATTCGAAAACATATCTTGAGCAACTGGGTTTTGGTAAGACTAAGGATAAATCTCTTCTTGATTTTGAAACTAAAGGAAGAATAGAAATAAGGCGAAATAGCGAATGGTTGGAAGATTTTGATATAGCAAAGACCATTGATCTCCTTAGCAAGTCAACTGTCGGACAGATGCTTGCAAAAGATGAGTTCGCAAAACGATATGAATCAGGGGTCCCGATAGCTTTGCATGAGTTTTTATATCCTATTTTTCAGGGTTATGATTCTTTTGCGGTTAAGGCAGATGTGGAGATTGGTGGGGTAGATCAAAAGTTTAATGTTGCAATGGGTAGAGATATTCAGCGTCACTTTAAGCAGACACCTCAATTTGGTTTGTTATTGCCAATTCTTGTTGGTTTGGATGGAGTTCAGAAGATGAGCAAAAGTCTTGGTAATACAGTTTCTATTGCAGAAGACTCTCTTTCAATGTACTCCAAATTAGAGAAGGTTCCTGATAATCAAGTCAAAGACTATTTGACCTTATTAACTGATTGCGAAATAAAAGATTTTCCTTCTAAGGCAAGAGAACTTCAAAAATATATGGCTTTAAATGTGACTGCTCAGTTTCATGGAATGAAGTCAGCTATTGTTGCTCAGAGAGATGCTTCAAAAATTACCTCTGGTTTTAATGATTTTGTAGAAGATGTACCTCTCGTATCATTGTCTAATATAAATTTTCCAGTAAAGGCTTTTTATCTTATGAGTGCTATTGGCTTATGTCCTAGCAGTAGCGAAGCCAGAAGAATAATTCAAGGAGGTGGAGTTCGTCTCGATGGTAAGAAAATCTTGGATCCTAATTTGGAATTTGTTGATAAAAAAGAAGTATTAGGGAAAATTTTGCAATTAGGGAAAAAGACTTTTAGGCGTATATCTCTTTAAAATTTCACCTAATCACAATAAAATGATTGAATTATCTAAACCTGAGGAACAACTGATTCTTGCCTTAGACAGGATGTCAGAATCTGAGATGCTTTCTTTGATAGAGAAATTACCCAACCTTGTTTGGGTTAAAGTTGGGTTGGAATTATTTTCGCTTTTAGGCCCCGATGTAATTCTAAAATTGAGAAAGCTTGGAAAGAAAGTTTTTCTAGATCTAAAGTTTCATGATATTCCAAGTACTATGGGAAGAGCTTGTTATCATGCTGCTAAGACAGGTGCTGAGTTGATTACAGTTCATGCATGTGCTGGTCAAAAAGCTTTAAAGGAATCAAATCAGTTAGCTATTGAAGGTGCTAGAAGTGTGAGCCTTCCACCTCCAACTCTTTTGGCTGTGACTGTTTTAACAAGTTGGAGCTCAAAAGACCTTGAGAATGAGCTTTCTATTAGTCAATCTTTGCCTGACAGAGTCAATCTTTTGGCCAAACTTGCTTTGTCTTCAGGTATTGGGGGATGTATCTGCTCTCCTTTGGAGGTGAATAGTTTGAGGAGAATTTTCCCAGAACCTTTTCAATTGATTACTCCAGGCATTCGTTCGATTGGAGTTGGGTTTGATGATCAAGAAAGAGTCTTAACTCCATTAGAAGCATTGAACTCAGGATCATCTAAATTAGTCATAGGTAGGGAAGTTACTCAATCCGATGATCCTGCAAATGCTTTTTATCAAATATGCTCGAAGTTGCTACTTAATTAGTTTTGGTTGCCAATTCTTGGTTCATTACCCTCCTTAAGGCGCATTATATTGCTCCTATGTCTCCATAAAACCAATGTCATTGCAATTAGACTAAAAAGGATGTAAGAGGTAGATATATTGCCTGGTGAGGTTAAATATATTAAGACTGGCAAACTTATAGCAGCACATATACTTGCTAAAGATACTATTCTCCAGATCAATAAGATTATAAGGAATATTCCTAGAGATCCAAGTCCTGCTTGATAGGAAATACCAAGAAAGACTCCTAATCCAGTTGCAACAGCTTTCCCTCCTTTGCCTTTCAACCAAATCGGCCAGATATGTCCTGATAATGATGAAATACCTGCAGCTATTTGCCATATTTCATCTACTTCAAATGCTCTTGCAATTAAAATGGCCGAAACACCCTTCCCAACGTCTACTAGAAAAACAATTAGAGCGGGAACTTTGCCTACATGTCTTAAAACATTTGTTGCACCTGTAGAACCAGAGCCTATTTCTCTGAGATCTATATTAGAGATCCATCTCCCTGCAAGATATCCACTTGGGAAAGAACCAAGCATATAGCTTATAAAAAGAGATAATAGATTGATTAGAATTGTTGAATCAGTCATTAATCTAGATTTTCTTCAAGATAGAGTTCATCAGGATTAGCTGCAAAAGCAAGCCATATAGGGAATTGAAGTATTGGAATATCAATATTTTGCTCTGCGGCGTCTATGAGAATTAGCGGCACTTCATTTCCCTCTTCTAATCTATCGGCTCTTTCAATTAGTGGTTCTGAACGTTCAAAAAGAACAATCCCACTATTGGGACCAAAATCTTCTCTATTTAGGCCTAAAGCATCTTGAAGACCTCTACGCCATTCACCAAGTCTTTCTGGTTGATTTGCTAAGATCAAAGCTTGAAAACGATCCCCATATAATTCTCCCAAGATAGATATTAAAGCCGCAGATACAAGCACATTTTTTGACCTGTTGCCTCTGCTTGATTGAGCCCCTCTACCACCCATATTAAAAAACCAGTCTTCAAGTATTTCTGTATCTTCATTCTCTAAACTTCGTCTGAATTTCCAAGGATCAGCGTAATAATCTGGCCCTTCTGTGTATTGTCCTAATAGTTCAAGAATGAACTCTCTATCTGGTTTGAATGTATCTGCTATCGCTTGAATTGGTTCAATCTTTTCTCGATCGTTTGTTTCTTCTTTTGACTTATTTTTGTCAAGAGGTGATGGGGTGACAACTACTGGTTGAGCAATTAGCTCAAGCTGTTCAACTGAATGGCTTAAGCTTTGGAGTGCTCCTGTTAAGTAATCTTGAAATCCTTTAACTCTTCTCGCTATTGAATCAGATTGGCCTGTAAAAGATTTTGATACTTCTTGTTCTATTTTTATTTTCCTTTCTTCAAGCTCTTTTATTTCCTTTTCTAAAAAAGCTCGCTTTTTTTTGAGTTCACTTAATGCAAGATTGAAAAAATCTTCTTCATTGTCATACTTTTCTGGATTTAAATTAGTTGTTTCGTTGGGATTGTGATCCGACTTCTTTTCCTCTTCAAAGAATTCTTTTTCTAAAACCTTTTTAGACTCAATATCTTCAGCTGGGTTTGAATCAGTTTTTTGTGGGAGGTCTTTTTCAGTCATAAATTGATGTATATAGAAAAGATTGGATTTTTAGTAGTTATTGTCATTCTTTTTTTATTTCTAAAGAACCAACTCTTTTCTTTAATTGATTTTTTAAAGTGTCAATATCAAATAGAACTGGCAAAAGATGTGGACTTGCTGTTTCTCTGAAGTAAAGGATGCCGGGTAATTGAGGGAAAAATATTCTCCATGAAATCCAGTTCTTAAAAGGAAAGCGTCTTATTTCTTTCCCTAATTGCAAAACAACAAAATCTTCTGAGGTGAATTTAATCTTTAGTGTAAAAGATTGAATTAATAAGAATAGACCAAAAGTAGATATTCCAATACCTATAAAATTTGCTATTGGCGCTAATAAAATAACTATACCTAATAATGCTATTAGGATAGGCAACCTGTGCATTGGATTTAGCACTATTTCTTCTGACTTGTCCATTTAGGAGGAAGAATACATGTTTATTTAGCCAAATAGTACTTTAGTTAAAACGACATCCATAAGAGAAACAGTTAATAATGTCATTACAACGGCACCAGTAGTACTAGTGCCAACTTCTTTTGCGCCTCCTCGAGTAGTTAGACCCCATCCACATGCTATTACAGCAATTTGAAGTCCAAATACAATAGACTTGATCAACATAAATGGGAGGTCACTAGAACCATCCATCCATGATTTAACTGAGTTCCAAAATACATCTGCAGGAATGTTATAAAAGATAGTGCTGCTAACTTGACCGCTCCATAAAGCTACTGAGTAAAACAAAAGGCATTGCAAAGGAGCCATAACCACCATTGCGATTAATCTTGGTACGACAAGGTATTCCACTGGGTCGGCTTTTAGCATCGTAATTGCATCTATTTGTTCAGTAACTTTCATTGTTCCCAACTGCGCCGCATAGGCAGTGGCAACTTTTCCTGTAAGAAGAGTTGCTGTAAGTAATGGAGCAATTTCTCTAGACAACCCAATGGCAAGAAGGCCTCCAACTTCTGAACCAAGTCCTTGACGGCTCAACTCTGCAGCTACTTGAATATTGAAAACTGTTCCCGCAGAAACTCCTGTTATTAGAACTATAAGAAAACTTGCTGGGCCAGCTTCCATGAGCTGATCGGTTAAATCTGATTTATTGAAATGACCTTTAGTTATAGATGCAATTGCTTGACCTCCAATAATCATGCTACTTAAAAGTCGTTTTAACCAACGTGGTGATTTCATAAGTCCATAACCTGATTTTGATCATGGTTACTGCGCCATCCTCTCATTATTGATAATCCTGCCGCCACTAGTAATGACGGTATTAGCCCCATGCAAATGCGAATGGTAGTTAACGCACTTGCAGGCTGATCAAGGGCATTAGTTATAGCAATGCATTCTGTAGAAGACTGGTAGCCAGCGAATGTAAGCAAAACACCTAAGAGGAATACACTGAGACCTATTCCAATTTTCTGAATAAAAACCATCCATGCTGTATAAACTCCAGCTGACTTATCAGGATCAGCATCTATAGCGTCTGGCAATAAAGACCAAGGAATTAAATAAGCTGTTGAAGCGCCAAATCCTACTAATAATATTGTTATTAATAATATTATTAGTTTAAAAGAATCAATAGAACTAAGTGAAAAAAGATTATTTATAGAAACACCTTGATAGATAGGAGGAATAAAAATAGTAATTATACAAGCTAAAATCCAGATGGAACCACCTTTCATAAGAGCTTTTATTCTTCCAAACCTGTTTGAATAAAGACTCCAAAACTGAAGACCAACTAAAGCACTGATTTGGAAAGGGATTAGAATCCAAGCAGAGAGACCATTCGAAATTTTCATCACTTGCTGTAAATATATAAGGGAAACAGTTTGCATTAACTGTAAACCACACCACAGAAGAAGATAAAGATAAATGATTTTATGGAAAAGCTTATTTTGTATAACTCTCTTTATTTGTATAGTTATAGGCTCGGCTTTTCCTGAAGGTCTTCTTGCTTTTTTTGCAAATGGAGCAAGTCCCCAACAAGAAATTAATGTACTAATAGTTGCAATTGACCCTGTAATTCTTCCCATAAGAAGATAACCATCATGACCAGAAGAAATAAGCCCTGCTGCAACAATTAGCCCGCTTAATCCTGCAAGGATAGACCCTGTAAATCTTGCTGCGTTTAATCTGGTTCTGATAGATGTTTCTTCCGTTATTTCTGTGGATAAAGCAGCAAATGGCAGATTGACACTTGTGTATGCTGTCATCAAAAGTATGGTAACGGCTACGTAATAGATTGTTTTTGTAGTTGTATCTCCTGGGGGTACCCACCAAACAGCAGCAAGACTTATTCCTAACGGAGCCGCTGCTGTTGTCATCCAAGGGAGTCTTGGCCCCCATCTAGATTTTGTATGGTCGCTTAGCCATCCAATTAAAGGGTCGTTTATGGCATCCCAAACTTTTATTACCATTAGTAAAGAGCCTGCAACAAATGCAGGCAGCCCAGCTGCACATGTAAAGAAAGGGAAAAGATATATTCCAAGCTGTGTAGCGGCCAGACCAGTACCAGCATCTCCTAGACCATAAGAGACCATAAGTCTTCTTCGAGAACCATCTCTAAAAGCTTTAGTTTTTCTTTTTCTCGTTAAAAGGGACTGCACAAGGTAATAATGGAGAAGTGCTAATAGAAAATTAGATCCTAATAAAGGACTGATTATCTTTTGGTTTTAATGCGGGCGTAGTTTAGTGGTAAAACCTCAGCCTTCCAAGCTGATGATGCGGGTTCGATTCCCGCCGCCCGCTTTTTTTAGTTTTCAATTTACTTAGATTAGAAACTCGCAATACTCTTTAGATACTATTAAAACAAGACTTCGACTTTCTATTTCAATCTCTTTTTGTTCCGTCATTTGTTCTACTTTAAGATCTTTTGATAAAAGTTTAGTTGTATCAATAACCTTCATCCAATTGGATGTTGATTTTGGTAATTCAAATTTCATTGATTGGTCATATGCGTTGAGACCTAGCCATACAACAGATCCATTGCTACTTTCATTTACGCTATAACTAATTGTGTGTGACCAGCTACTCCAATCAGGTGAGTTGACTTTTACACCATGCCATTGAATCCAAAAAACATTTTCATCATCATTTAAAGAAGATTTTAAAATTGGGTTATTTTCTGGACTGAAAAATTTCCATAGATTGCTTCTAATTTTTATAAGTTGCTTGATAAAGATTCTTAATTCATTATCGCATTGACTCTTGTCCCATATCATCCATCCAAGGGAGGTGTTTTGACACCAAGTATTATTATTCCCTCCTTGACTACGACTTACCTCATCTCCCATTAAAAGCATTGGTATACCTGGCGACAAAAGTAAACCTGACAAAAGATTTCTTTGTTGTCTCTTTCTAATAGAGTTTAAATTTTCATTTGTACTTGGCCCTTCAATTCCATGGTTCCAACTATTGTTATGATTCTCTCCATCTCTATTATTTTCTCCATTAGATAAATTGTGCTTTTTATCAAAACTAACCAAATCTATTAATGTAAAACCATCATGAGAAGTTATGAAGTTTAATGAGCTTTGAACAGAAGAAACATTGTTTTTGTAAATAGCTGGACTACCCATAAGGCGATCTTTTAAGGCCCAAGTGCTATCTTTATCCCCTTTCCAAAACTTCCTAAGATCATCTCTGAAATGGCCATTCCATGTGGATATACGTTTTGCAGGGAAATCTGCTAAGCGATATAGTCCCCCACAGTCCCAAGGCTCACTAATAAGCTTTAAATCACTTAATAGAGGATCAGATTCAATTTCTTCAAATATTGGAGGAGAATCTAGTGGAGCCAAATCTTTGCCTCTACTTAATGCAACTCCCAGGTCAAAACGAAATCCATCAACGCCTAATTCAATGGCCCAGCATCTCATCGATTCAAGAATGATTTTCCTAACAATTGGTTGATTTGCGGCGATTGTATTTCCGCAACCAGTGACATCTAAGAATTCATTTTGTTCATTCTTATGGTAAAAAATTTCTTCTGCAAATCCCTTCCAACTAATTATGGGACCATCTTTACTTCCTTCAGTTGTGTGATTATATACGACATCTAAAATAACCTCAATTCCATTATCATGACAATTAGAAACAAGGTCTCTAAATTGATCCCTAGCGCTCATATTTAAGTCTTTAGATATAAAACCATTGTGAGGAGTAAACCAATTGATGGGGCTATATCCCCAGTAGTTTTCAAGACCTAATGGAGCATCTGAAGTGTCAAATGCGAAGACTGGAAGTAACTCAATTGTAGTAATTCCAATATCTTTTAAATATGGAATCTTTTCAATTAGTCCTATAAAAGTACCTTTTTTCTCATCAGTTAAACCTGAGCAATAGCTCTTTGTAAAACCTCCTACATGTAACTCATAAATAATTGTTTTGTGCCAAGGATGTCTCGGACGTGGATGATCATTGAGATTAAACTCATTTCGTTCACTTACAACACCTTTTAGACATGTACTTAAATCTTGAGGTTCTTTTTTTGAAGATTCGCGCTTAAATTTACTCCAGCCAGAAATCTCTCTTGCACATGGATCTAGTAGTATTTTCCCGGAATCAGTGTTGTGACTTCCTATGATTTCTTTATTAAAGACTCTATAGGCGTAAAGACATCCTGCTACAAGATTTTTAATCTCAATATGCCAATAATCTCCAGATTTATGGTTTTGCGTTAGCTGGATTATTTCCTTAGGAGTGGAATCATTCTCATCTTCAAACAAGAGTAGTTCTACAGAATAGGCATTTGGTGCTGGTACAGAGAAATTAACGCCTCTTTTAGTTATTGTGCTTCCTAACGGCCAAGAAGTGCCAAGATAAGTATCGCTCACTGGATTTTTATTTTAATAGACAGTAAGCACTAATCCCAAGCTAATGGCATAGTTATTTTTAGCAAGTTCATGTCTAGATTTTCTTCAGATGATTTAAGTAGTGCTTTAAAGAAAGTGAGGGAAGGAATTTGGGTTTTCCCTCCACAAAAAGATCCTAAAGGAGTTGTTTCGTGGTGGTTGGACTCTCATCCAGTTCCTGTTCTTATTGATTGCCCTGAAGTTACACCAGAAATTATAAATGATTTGAAAAAGATATCATCTGGATCTTCTCCTGAGATTCTGCTGACCAGTCGTAATGGTCATGGCAACATTTCTCTTTTAAATAAAGAGTTGGGTTGGCCTGTTTTGATTCAAGAACAAGAAGCTTATTTGTTACCTGATACAGAGAACTTAAAAATATTTTCAGATGAATTTACTACCAATTCAGGGTTACGAGTCCTGTGGACACCAGGTCCAACCCCTGGAAGCTGTGTTGGATATGCTTCTTCTCCTTGGAATGTGGTGTTCTGCGGACGTTTGTTAATTCCAGTTGCAAAAAAACAAATGAGTTCTGTGCGCACTCGAATGACGTTTCATTGGACTATGCAGCAAAACAGTATAAAAAAATTACACAAATGGCTTCCTTCAGATCCCAGTCTATTACTTGCTTCTGGTGAAGGTTATCATCGTCTTAGTCGAGGTGATTTGCTGTCCTGGAAATCTGTAAGGTTTGCAGAAAACAGTTAAATATCCCTCAAAGTTTGGTATAAAGCTTTGCGCCAGCTTACTTTTGCTATTGCCACAATGGCTTTAGCTCCATACCATTAGCTGGATCGAGTGTTTGTTGTTTAACTCATTTTGAGTTTTTTCACCTTTCGCTCTCTGCTACAACACACTTTTCCAATGAACAAAGCAGATTTAGTTAATTTGGTTGCAGCTCGTACCGAGCTAACTAAGACAGACGTGGCCCTTGTTATCGATGCTGCCATAGAGACGATTGTTGACTCAGTAGTGGAAGGCAAAAAAGTCTCCATACTTGGGTTTGGCTCATTCGAACCTCGTGACCGCTCCGCACGTCAAGGACTTAATCCAAAGACAGGAGAAAAAATCAAGATCCCAGCTAAGCGAGTGCCAGCATTTACTGCAGGTAAATTATTTAAGGATCGTGTTCAAGGCTGATCTTTTTTCTGTTGGGCTTATACATTAGAGACTCATTTGAAAGGGTCTCTAATGTATAAACTAATTAAGGCATAAGAATGAGCTTCGGACTTCTATCTTTAGTTTTCAGATAGAAAAAACATCCAAATAAAACATAATAATTTATTTATTATGTTTTATTTGGATGTTTTTTACTTGGGAAAAAATAAACTCTATTAAAAATGAAATAGATATTCTGCTCTCTTGGAAAATTTGTTTTTTGGTATTTATTTCCATATTTAGATCAAGTATAATTTTTATATATACTTAAAAACATTATTTTTGATATACAAGAAAATCTTAATTGGCTGTTTTTTAGCAAAAGAAATTTGTTTTCCTGGCTTACCATCAAAAGCTGGTGCAATCGAAACGATTAAAAGTTTTTCATCTGAATGCTTTTATTCTAAGAAAAGACAATCGTGCAAAATTGCTCTAGATGAAATTTCTGCTTATAAGTTATCTAGCTCAATTAAAGAAAACTATTCATGTCATACAAGATTGTTGGGATTAGAATCTAAATTATTAATGGTATTGATTGATTTAAAGAAAAAAAAGAATGACTTTGTAAAATTTGATGAACTAAAAAGAATTTGCTCCTCTTCTTTTTGAATTAAATCGAAGTTATTAAGAAAGATTTTTAGTTGTGAATTATTTTATTTTAGGCTTGTATCTTAATTGGAATAGCTTTTACTGCTAATTCTTATAGTAAAAAATTGAATTTGATCAAATGAATAAAAAAAATGCCTCTTCTAAAGAGATTAGTAAATCAAGAAAACCTGAGAGTTCTTTAAGGAATTCATCAAATGGAAAAAATACAAACGCTGCTGTTCCCAATGAGGAGGTCCTACTGAAGGTAGGAAGCTTGGAATATAAAACACCAAGCAGAAGACAGCGAATTATTATAGGATCTATTGTTTTAGGCTTAAATCTTCTTCTTGTAATTGCTTCCTTAGCTTATTTTAAAATCCCGGCTTTTCAGGAATTTATCTATAACATAGGTCGCAATTGATAAAATAGGCTTCAAACTGCTTTCATAGCCTTAGGGCATTTATTAATTTTTTAAATGAACCTAAGTTTAATTTTGGTTGTATATCAAATAAAAAAGGCCTTGTAGAACAAGGCCTTTTTTTAGATTTTTCCAAGGGCGTCTTTCCTAGTTTCGACTCCGTGGAAGAATCTATTCTCCTCACAAACGTATTATCTCTTTTTTCTTGGATTATTTAATGCACGTAGAGCAGGTATCTCAACTGGCACAGTGCCAGTTGAGATACCTGCTAATGATTTTTGGAAACGCTTATTTTAATGTTAATTCAAGAGAATCCATTCTATGACTAGAAAATAGTTGTTTTTTAGCACTCTATTTGGCTTCACTTGTTGTTCATGAAAATACTGATAATAGCCTCGTTCAGATTAAAATATAAAACATAAAATCTTTTCAGGATGAAGGCTTTAATTATTTTCCTTATAGCAACCTTAATCTCAATTTCAGGGATTATTTATTTTAAACCTGATTATAGATCTGCTTTTGAAGCAGATCAGCAATGCCATTTTGACATGTCAAATTTTAGTAGTGAGATCTCTAGCTTAGATTGTGATCATGATCTTGAGACCAGGCAGTGGATATTATTTAATTCTGAAGTATCTAATAAACCAGCAGATGTATTAAAAAGATATAGTTATTAAGTATAAATTAGATGTTAATCTTCTATTGAACTAAAGAATTTTTTAAAAATTACTATTGATAATGAAGCTGTTATGATCCCTGTAACAGTAAAAGTTATAGCTTGTCCTATAGAACCTGGTAAATAAATATTTCTAATTAATAGTGGATAATCGATTATTGAACCAATGCAACCCCATATAAATACTGCGATTGATACATAACCTATTCCAAATAAATCTTTCTTGTTCATTTTCTATCAAATAATAATTGATAAATATTAATGCATTTATTAGCTTATTATTAATTAATTTAGTATTAATTAATGCCGAAGATAGATAATGTGACTGGTGCACCTCCAAAAGCCAGTTCAGTCAGTATTAACATCAGGAACCCAATCATAGCTGCTCTTGAATTTACCAATTCTGCATTTTCATTAAAGCCAAAAACCTCCTCTACCTCATTATTTTGATTATCAAGCCATTTAATTTTGGAGTCCTCTTTAGATTCCGCATAGTTAGTTGGTTTTATTTCACTACTAAATTGTGCTTTATAGTTTTCGGGATCATTGCTCATGACTTTCTTAATTATTAATATCTAAGAAATCCTATTTCTTTTTTTACTCCTAAGCAATTTTTTTCTTGTTTTCTTGACTATTCTTTTGCTCTTTGTGAGATAATAGGACTTTTCCACAACAAATAACCTGAAACTTACAAGTGAAATTAAAATGGTTATAAATAGGATTAATAGATATGTATACATTGCATTTGATTGTTTTGTTTTATTTTTAATTGCTTAGCAAACTCTTAAGCAGGCTAATGTTAAAGATGCGAAGCACTTAAGTTAATGCTCACTCTAGTCGATTCTGCGGTTTTAATTCCTTCTATTCCTCTTTTTTCAACTTTTTTTGTCGCTATTTTGCTTTTCAGTTTTAATAGAACTATCAATAGGCTAACCAAACCTGTTTCTTTTTTACTTATTAATAGTATTTTAGCTTCAACTATATACTGTGGACTATTATTTTCTAAGCATATTTATGGAAGTTTGTATGTTCATCCGTTAGGTTTTTTAAATATTGATTACACTTTATATTTGACATTAAGTAAATTTACTGAAATTTATATTGTTGTTTTAGGAATAATAGCTTTAGTAGTTATGACTCTGTCCTACTTTAGATTGCCTAGATTAAAAGGCTATGTTCGTTACTTGTTGACTATTTCTTTTATGTTCGGGTTTCTTTTTGTAGCTATTCTTTCTAATCCTTCTTTTGCCTCCAATTCTCTAAGTTTTTTAAATTAATTTTAATATTAATTTCTTTTGAATTATGAGATTATAATTGATTGAAAAGTAAATTTTAATAAAGTAAAAAGTAGAATCCAAAAGATCTCTAGCCTTAAAGAAAATATGAAGATTCTATTTATACTTTGATATTTTGCTAAAGGTTCTCTGCCTGCAATTATTGGCTTGTAAATTGACTTGCCTTTGTAGATATTTACACCTCCCATTCTAATTTTGGCGCAGTAAGCAAATATAGATTCTGAAAGGCCAGAGTTCGGAGATAGGTCTTTAGAACCATCTTTATATGCCTTATTTATTAAGCTACCTGCTTTTATTAAGTTATTACTAATTAAAGGTAAAGTTATAACTACTAATCTACATGGGATAAATGTAAGGATATCATCGAGCTTTGCCCCTGATTCTCCTATCCAGCGAAGATTGCCGAATTTATATCCAATCATTGAATCAATAGTACTACTTGCTTTAAAGGCCCATGCTAAGGCTAATGGACCAGGTAAAAAAGTTGAAACTTCCCAGAGAATTGATCCTATCATCATCCAGAATAATGGTGCAAATATTCCATCAACTGAATTTTCACTAGCTGATTCAGCTGTTGCACGAAGAATCCCTTCACGATCAAGATGTTCTACTTCTCTGCCTACAATATTCCTTAACTTTTCTTTTGCTAATAATAGGCTTTCCTCTGATAAGTTATCATCTAGAGCATTAATTACTTCTAGAGATCTTTGTTTAAGACTTTTTGCAGCTAAGCAGCTAGACAAAGCAAATATTAATATAATAGGCGGTATAAATTCTGGTAATGATAAATAATTAGTTACATACAATTGTTCTATAATCCAACCAAAGAAGCCGCTAATTATAACAACTGTAATGGTTAAGATAGTACCTGCAATTCTTAGATAAAATATACTTGCATTTGAACTTGATTCAATTAGTTTTTTTAAAAAATTTATTAGATATCCCATGAGCTCTACTGGATGAAGTAAAACTCTTGGGTCACCAATCAAAAGATCGGTGAAGACAGCTCCAATGATTAGTAAATTGGAAATATTCAGTCTGATTTAAGCCAGCTAAACATTGATCTAAGGCTTTTCCCTACACTTTCAATTGGCAAAGAGGCATCTAGATCTCTAATTCTTTTCATTTCCGGTTTCCCTGCTTCGCATTCAGCTACAAAGTTCTTTGCGAAAGTACCATCTTGAATATCAGATAGTATTTTTTTCATTTCTTCTTTTGTCTGATGAGTAATAAGTCTTGGGCCACTTACGTAATCTCCATATTCTGCAGTGTTAGAGATTGAATCACGCATTGCGGTCAGTCCTCCTTTCACCATTAAATCAACAATTAGCTTTACTTCGTGCAGACATTCGAAGTATGCCAATTCTGGTTGATAACCAGCTTCAACTAGAGTTTCAAAACCTGCTTTTACGAGCGCAGACAGCCCACCGCAAAGTACAGCTTGTTCACCAAATAGATCAGTTTCAGTTTCTTCTTTGAAATTTGTTTCAAGTATTCCCGCTCTTGTACCACCTATCCCTTTTGCATATGACATTGCAAGTTCTCTAGCTTTGCCAGATGCATCTTGCTCAATGGCAAATAAAGCTGGAACGCCTTGGCCATTTTGGAATTCCCAGCGAACGGTATGTCCAGGACCTTTTGGTGCAATCATTACTACATCCACAAATGATGGAGGTTCAATTAAACCAAAACGAATGTTGAATCCATGGGCAAAGCTCAGAACTTTCCCTGGTTTGAGGAACGGAGCGATTTCTGTTTTGTATATATTTTTTTGAAATTCATCTGGTACAAGAATCATTATCCAGTCTGCTTTTGCAGAAGCATCAGAAACACTTAATACTTCAAGACCATCTGCAATTGCCTTGCTGGAAGACCTGCTGCCTTCGTAAAGGCCTACTACAACTTCAACTCCACTGTCTTTAAGATTTAGTGCATGAGCATGACCTTGGGAGCCATAGCCAATAATTGCCACTGTCTTGTTTTTAAGAAGATTGAGGTCTGCATCTGAGTCGTAAAAAAGTTTTGCCATTCTGATTTTGTTAAGAGCTTTCTTAGGGTCTAGCTTAAGAAAATTAAATTATAAATAAGAACGGATTTCTAAAAATATTTTTTAAATATTAAGTGGGTTTTGTGTTGATACGAATGAAAAGTATTGATGGAGAAATTGGAAAATTTCTAATCAAAAAAATCAAGCCTCATTTGGATGAGAAATTACTTTGTCTATAAGACCATATTCCTTGGCTTCACTGGCACTTAAGAAATAGTCTCTATCAGTATCTTTTTCAATCTTCTCAAAATCTTGACCTGTCATTTCTGCCATGGAGCGGTTCAGCATTTCTTTAATTCTTAGAATTTCTTTTGCTTCTATTTCAATATCGCTTGCTTGCCTTTGAGATGTTCCCCCAAGAGGTTGGTGAATCATGATCCTGCTATGAGGCAATGCAAGACGTTTGCTTTTAGTACCTGCTGATAAAAGAAATGCTCCCATAGAAGCTGCAAGGCCTACACAAATAGTCACTACATCACTTTTAACGTATTTCATAGTGTCATATATGGCTAGACCTGCTGTCACTGAGCCTCCAGGGCTATTTATATACAAATAAATGGGCTTTGTGCTGTCTTCTGAGTCCAGGTATAGCATTTGAGCAACTAAGCTGTTAGCAACTCCATCAGTTACTTCTTGACCAAGGAATAAAATCCTTTCAGCCCCTAGTCTTGTGTAGATATCTACCCATCGTTCAAATTGACTGCCAGGGAGTCTATAGGGAACGCTTGGAGTACCAATTGGCATGATTAGAAAGAAATGGAAAGTTAAAAGTTTGAGAGGTGAAAAGCTTTCAGCTTTTTGTATTTGGTAAATCTTTTCTACTTTTTAAGACTCGATCAATTAGTCCATATTCAACAGCTTCCTGTGGGTTTAAGTAACTCATCCGGTCTGAATCTTTTGATAATTGCTCCACAGTTTTGCCTGTATTTTTTGAAAGAATTTTCAGCATGGCTTGTTTATTGTGAATTACTTCCTTTGCACGAATTTGAATATCAGTAGCTTGTCCACTTGCTCCACTTCTTGGCTGATGAAGGACTATTGATGAATGAGGTAAAGCTGCTCTTTGTCCCTTTGAACCTGCAGATAAAATAACTGCTGCGGTACCCATTGCTTGACCAATGCAAATTGTATGTATTGGGGGTTTGATGTAGCTTATTGTGTCGCAAATGGCAAAGGCTTCAGTTTCAAATCCAATTGCATCTCCTGTATGCCAGCTTGTGCCTGTTGAATTTATATAGAAGTAGATGGGTTTTTCAGGGTTGTCAAATTCTAAAAATAATAATTGAGCAATAATTAATTCAGTCACATCCATTCCAAGTTGTCTTTTGGCATCATCATCAGAAAATAAAGGAAGGCCAAGATAAACAATCCTTTCTTTTAGTAATAGCGATGGCAAGTCTGGAGGGGGAGTACGCATTACGGCTGAATCGCCGTAGTAGGGTGCAGATACAGTCATATAGAACAAATTTGTCCAGGAATAAAATTTAGCTATATCTAGCTAGAAGTGGTTTTTGTTTTGTTGGTAGGAGGACTTTTCTCAAGTTTGCCAAAAACCATTCTTCCAGTTGAAGTCTGTAAGGCACCTGTGACAATTACTTCAAGTCTTTTTCCTAAAAAACTTTTAGCTCCTTCTATAACAACCATAGTTCCATCATCTAAATAGCCTACTCCCTGATTACCTTCTTTACCTTCTCTGACAATTTTTAATTGCAATTTTTCTCCAGGTTGAACTTCTGGTCTAAGAGCAATAACCAAGTCACTTAGATTGAGAACACTTAGCTCCTTTACTTTTGCAACTTGAGACAGATTGTAATCAGCTGTTATAAGGGTACCTCCGAGGTCTTCTGTTAATTTAAGTAGCCGTTCATCAGTTCCTGAACCATCATAATTTGTGCTGTTGATTACCAGTCTATTGCTAAAAGTTTTCCTTATTTCAGTTAATATTTTTAGCCCTCTTCTACCTTTTGACCTTTTCTCGTTATTACTTGAATCAGCTAATTGTTGTAATTCATCTATAACCGTCTGAGCAACTATTACTTTCCCTTCTATTAATCCAAAGACAAGTAGGGCTTTAATCCGACCATCAATTATTACACTTGTATCTATTATCTTAGCGCTTGCGGGAGTAAGTATTCCCTCCGTTAAAAGTAAGGCCTCGCTGCTATTCGGATTAAAAAGGCGAATAAACGTTCTACCGTGAATTTCTGCTAAATTGTATCCAAGCAGCCCAAAGAATACATTGCTAAGTACAGCAGAAATAGGCTTTGCAAAAAATATTTTTTCTGGTAAGGGCAATAGAAGTATTGGAGCAAGAATTAGATTTGCTACTAATAGACCAAGAATTAGACCTACTGCTCTGCTTACAAGAAGGTCTGTTGGTGTTGTATTAATTTGTTGGGTAAGTTTTTTTCTTAATTGTTGAAATAATATTCCTATTAATAGGGAAAAAAGTCCGAAAATGCCAGCTAGATATAACCGTGCTTCTATTGGAGATGAGAATCTTTCTAGAATTTGATAAGAATATAAATCAACAGCAATCCAACCACTAGCAACACCAGTAATGAAAAATAAACTTAGGACAATGAACTCAACCATGAAATTGGTTTTGGAACTTGGGTTTGATTTATGGAAAAGTATTCTTTTTTAATCTATTGGTTTAGTGGAAGATGCATAGCTTTCTGTATTGATTTATAAGTCAACTTGTGAAATATCCACAAAGCGCTTATTTACATATTCCTTTTTGTCATAGACGTTGTTTCTACTGTGACTTTACTGTTGTTCCTTTGGGAGACAAAGCTCATGGAGAAAATGCCCCTGGAAGTTCTTCTGTTAATTCATATTTGAAGCTTCTACATAAAGAGATTGCGTTAGCTCCAAAAGGAATACCGTTGTCAACAATTTATATCGGAGGTGGCACCCCTTCTATTTTAAGTTCTAATCAAATATTTAGATTGTTGGATTTAATGAGAGATCATTTTGGCTTGCAAGATGGAGCTGAAATAACGCTTGAAGTTGATCCTGCAAGTTTTGATGATGGTTCTTTAAAGGGCTTTTTAGATGCTGGTGTTAATAGATTAAGCTTAGGTGGACAAAGCTTTGATGATCATGTTTTAACTGACTTAGGTAGAAGACATACTGCAAAAGATTTAAATAAGGCTTGCACTTTGATTAGTGAGAGTTTTAAGAAAGGGAAAATATTTAGCTGGAGTCTTGATCTAATACAAAATTTACCTAGACAAGATTTGCATTCTTGGAAAAAACAAATTAAACAAGCTATTTCTTTCTCACCTCCTCATCTTTCGATTTATGATCTTTCTATCGAAAAAGGCACTGTTTTTGCATGGAGACAAAGTCGAGGAGAGTTGTCTTTACCTAATCACGAAGAGGCTGCTGATATATCAAAGATGACAAGCAAAATGCTCAGAAAAGAAGGGTTTTCTCGATATGAGATTTCTAATTATGCTTTGCCAGGTCATCCTTCTAGGCATAACAGAGTTTATTGGAGTGGATCTAATTGGTGGGGTTTTGGTCAAGGAGCTACTAGCTGTTTAGGGGGAAAAAGATTTTCTAGACCTAGAACGCGTGAAAAATACAGAAGATGGATTGAATTATTAGAATTAAAAGGATTTAACAAATTTTTTGGATTAATTGATCAAAGTGAATTAATTACTTTTGATGATTTGATTATTGTTGGATTAAGAAGAAGAGAAGGTATAAATTTAAAGAAATTACTAAAAGATTTAGGTTGGAATGATATTCAAATTGACAAAGATTTAATTAATTTAAAAAACAGGTTAAAATATCAAATTGAAATTGGTTTGATAAAAGAAAGAGATTATAGATTTTATTTGACAGATCCAGATGGAATGGATCTTAGTAATCAGATAATTGTTGAGATCCTTATTTGGTGGGAGTCTTTACATGATTCTTCTTTTTCCTGACCCAGCCTTTTAAAGCTTCTATTGATTGATTCCTTAAATTAATTAATGGTTTAGCGAAAGGTGGTTGCTTATTAGTCATACCAAGTAAATCAGCTGTTACTCTTACTTGCCCATCACAGTTCTCTCCTGCACCAATACCTATAACCGGTATCTTTAAAATAGTGCTCAATTTATTTGCAAATAATGAAGGGACATGTTCTAAAACCAATGCAAAACATCCAATTTTTTCTATCTCAATTGCTTGCTTGATTAATTTGTCTTGTTCGATTTTGTTTTCAGCTTGTTTGCGGTAACCAAGAATATTTACTGATTGTGGAGTTAATCCAAGGTGTCCCATTACTGGTATACCCATTCGAATCAATCTTTCAATAACAGCTAAAACCTCAGGCTCAGCACCTTCAATTTTTACAGCAGTTGCACAAGAGTTTTTTAGCAAGGTTCCTGCTGCTTCTACGGCTTTATCTTCGCCACATTGATAACTAAGAAATGGAAGGTCGCAAATTACTAGAGGATATTTATTCCCAACTCTTAAAAGACCTCTCCCAACGGCTTGAGTGTGATGAAGCATTTGCTCAATAGTTACTGGCAATGTTGTGGAATGACCATGAATAAACATTGCCAATGAATCACCAACAAGAACAACATCAGCTCCTGCTTCTTGAACAATTGCTGCTGAAATGCTGTCCCAAGCAGTAAGAATTGTGATTTGCTTGCCAAGCTCTTTTAATTGAATTAATTCCTTTGGAAGCATTTAGCTTTGATCTTAATGGGTTTGGATTGCTAAACTTTAGAAGACTCGGACCCATGCGGCAGTGACGCCTAAATCTGGTCAGGACCGGAAGGTAGCAGCCAAAAGGGATGCTTGCAGCTGGCGTGGATTCCGGGTCACCTAATAAGAGAGTTGATTTTAATTAATCTCGTCTAAGTTGCCTAAGCCTTAGGAATTCAGGAATATTTGCTCCACTCTCTTTATTGCTTGACTGGCGATAGAGAGAGTCATTAGATAATTTGCTTCCTGCTGATTTGTTCCTATAGGGTTGATTACCATTAAAGCCAGTTGCAATAACTGTTACTTGTACTTCTCCTTCAAGTGCTTCGTCAACAACTGCTCCGACAATAATATTTGCTTCCGGATCAACTACATCGTAAACAACTTCAGCCGCAGAGGTCATGTCCTCAAGTGTCATATCATCCCCCCCAGTAATGTTCACTACACACCCTTTTGCTCCATCGATTCGACCTGCTTCTAGCAGTGGACTGCTTATAGCTGCTTGAGCAGCTTCTGCTGCACGGGAACGCCCAGAGCCGATACCTATGCCAAGCAATGAAGTACCTGCTTCTGTCATTACTGAACGAACATCGGCAAAATCAACATTTACAAGCCCTGGACAAGTAATTATGTCTGTTATTCCTTTTACTCCCATTCTTAATACATCGTCTGCATTTTTAAATGCTTCCTGCAGAGGAGCTCCTGAAATTGATTCTTTTAATCGATCATTAGGTATAACAATTAGTGTATCTACACTCTCTGTAAGTTTTGCTATACCTTCATCGGCCTGACGCATTCTGCGTTTGCCCTCAAAGCTAAATGGCTTAGTAACTATTGCAACAGTAAGAGCGCCGCTTTGCTTAGCAACTTCAGCTACTACTGGTGCAGCACCAGTGCCAGTGCCTCCTCCCATTCCAGCGGCTATAAATACCAGGTCTGCACCTTCTAAGGCTTGTTGTAGGTCAGCCCTTGATTCTTCAGCAGCTTTCTCTCCAATACTTGGGTTGCCACCAGCGCCTAAACCTCTTGTCAGGGTCTGCCCAAGTTGAACTCTATTTTCTGCAGAAGATTGAATTAATGCCTGAGCATCTGTGTTTAGGACTCTGTAAGAAACTCCTTTCAGATTGCTAAGAATCATTCGATTTACAGCGTTGCCACCACCCCCGCCTACACCAATTACTTCAATTCGTGCTGACTGGCTTGGTTGAATGCCAACCTCTCTATTAGAAGAACCAGAATTGTTTCCCATACCCATCACCATATTCAGAATTGAATAATTGTTTTTTGTGCATTATGAACTGGCTAGAGATTTCTGTTGCTTTTTTCAAGAAAGTCTCTTTTTTCTTTAAGAGAAAAATGAGAATTCACTGACTTTTCTCAAAGCTTAGATCTTAAAATAAAAGCTTGAAGCGGCATTGTTTTTTTGTCTAATTCCTATTCTTTTCTAAGAATAACTTAGGTTTTGAAGGGTTTTTTAAGTCAAGTACGGTCTCTGAACCTGAAATTAATTCATTTTGAAGATTTTTTGATAAGTGAGCAATAACTTCTAATTGCTGACTTAACAGCGACGGTTGATTGCCGAGATGTATAAATAAAAAGTCTTGAGATTGAAGACTAATATTTCCATTTGGAGCAAAAATTATTCTTTTTAATGAAAGACCAAGTTTGCGCTGTTCTTTCAAAATCAGCACTATTTTATCTTTATTGCTTTTTGTCCATCCATCGATAACTAAAGGATCTAATTCTAAGGGAATTTGTTTTGAATGATAAAAATCTATCCAATTACCTTCTTTGTCAATCATCCCTTTTTTCTGACCCTTTTCACCGATTTTCAATGCAGAAGCAATAGGATCTCTTTCAAGAATTTTTATATCTATACCTGGAGGAATCATTCTCCTATTTATTGCAACAGCTTTAATGGGTAAATTTGATATCAAGTTTCTTTCAAGTTTCTTAGGATTAATTTCTAGAATAGATATAGGTAGCTCTAGTTCAAGAGCCTTAATGATGTTTGCTTTAGTAAGAATTTTTTCTCCTTTGATATTGATACTTTTAGAGCTAATAGGTGCCATTACATTATTAGTGAAAAGCATTGATAGATATAATGAAATTAATGAAAATGCAAATACTTGCCATACCTTTGTTAAATTTAAATTTAGCTTATTTCTAGAACGTTTCTTTCTCTTTGTTCTTTTCATAGATCGCAACGTGCCTTTCCCATAAGTTGATTCATCCATTGTCTGGCACGATCAGCATCTGCAAATGGAACATCTATTTCTTTACCGCTCCCAATAAGCCTTAAACGACATTGCCCTTGCGATTCTTTAGTCAAAGGGGCTTCACCAGAGCTAAGCGCCATTAGTTCAACTAATTCGAGCTTTTTGATTTCAAAGGAATCTTTCTCACAAAAACTTCCTGCTTCAAAACAACTCCAGCTAATAATTCCTTCTTTTAATCGAGCTGCACCTGATTCATCAAGTTTTGCTAGCTCAGAATCTTTTGCCCAAGAAAGATAAAGGTTTTGTCTTCTCCTCTCTAGCCAACCAAGCGCTGTTAATAGCACAAATACTAGAAGTAAAGGGAACCAGAGCAGGCCATGGATCATATTAAAAAGTGATTGTAAGAACCATGCATATAGAACTAATTTATTCTTTAGCGCTTTCTACCAGCCTTGCCACAAGTTGTGAAATATTTATTCCAGAAGCCTGCCAAAGCATTGGATACATACTTTGAGAAGTAAACCCTGGAATTGTATTGATTTCATTGATCCATAAATTCCCTTTATCTTCTTGGTAGAAGAAATCTACTCTTGCCATCCCTTCCACTGAAATGACCTTACAAGCAATGAGAGCAAGCTCTTTAACTTTTCTGGATATTTCTTCAGGGATTGAAGCTGGTATTGTAATTTTACTCGAGGTTGCAGAATACTTGCTATTGTAGTCATACCAGTCTGAGTTATAATTAACTTCCCCAACGCATGAAGAAATAATCTTTTTCTTTCCAAGGACAGCACATTCAAGCTCTCTTGCTTTAACACTTTTTTCAATCAATACTCTTTTATCTAGTTTTCTTGCAATTTTAAAACCTTCTATAAGCTCTGCTTTGTTATATGCCTTGCTAATCCCAACAGAAGAACCAAGATTTGCTGGCTTTATAAAACATGGATATCCTATTTTATGTTCTATTTCCTGAATTAAATTACTTATTTCTTTTTCACTTAATACAGCTGCATTGTGTATTGGTAAATATTCGACTTGAGGTAAACCTGATACACAAAATGCAGCTTTCATTGCAATCTTATCCATTCCTAAAGCCGATCCAAAAACATCACTACCAACAAATGGTTTTCGAGTTAATTTGAATAACCCTTGAATTGTTCCATCTTCACCATTTGGGCCATGAAGTATAGGGAACCAAATATCTATTTGCTTTAGTTCATAAAATAAATCATCGAAAGAATTAGGAATAAAGTTATTGGCTGGTTCGGACTCTTTTGGGATAAGATTTTTCTTGAGAATTTCTTCTGCAAATTGATTGGAATGCCATTTACCTTCTTTATCAATATAAATACTAGTTACTTTATATTTGAGCAAATTAGAACTATCACTCAGGGCCTTAATTATTGTTTTAGCAGAGTTTATAGATACTTGATGTTCTTCAGAGACTCCTCCAAAAATTATTCCAATTGTTGTAAATTCCTTAATCATTAAATTATTTATTTACTGGAATTCCAGTTAGAGAAAATGCTCTAATTTCATTGATTTTTATGTTAACAATATCTCCTGGTAAGTATGAAAGATTATCAGGACCTGATTTTGGGAAGAATGTTAGCCGATTAGTCCTTGTTCTTCCCATTAATTGATTTTTATCTTTGTGGTTTATATTCTCAGCTAGTACCTCTACGATTTTATTCTTGTAGCGTTTATTCCTTCCCCTAGCTGTATTCTCAACCAAATAATTTATTTCTCTTAGACGTTCTATTTTTACTTCTTCTGCAATTTGCCCTGGCCATGATGCCGCTGGTGTATTAGGTCTGGGTGAATATGCTGCAGTATTTACTTGGTCAAATTTTATTTCTCTAATTACTTCCATTGTATTTTCGAATTGGAGTTCACTCTCCTCAGGAAAAGCAACAATTACATCAGCACTGATGGATGCATTTGGTATAAGCTCTCTAATTTTATAAATAATTCTTTTATATTTTTCTATTGTATATCCTCTACCCATTCTTTTAAGGATTTCATTGTCACCACTTTGAAATGGTATATGAAAGTGTTCACAAATTTTAGGTAAATCAGCACATGCTTTAATTAAACGATCTGTGAAATAACGTGGATGACTTGTGGCAAATCTAATTCTTTCAATACCTTCTATATCGTGAATAAAATATAGTAAATCGGTCAATGTATTATCTCTCCTACCTGATGGTGAAATGCCTGGTAAATCCCTTCCATAAGCATCAATATTTTGACCTAATAAGGTTATTTCTTTGAAACCTCTTTCAGCTAGATCTTTTATTTCGTGTTTTATTGCTGTTGGTAATCTTGATTGTTCTTTACCCCTTACAGCAGGAACTACACAATAGGTGCATCGTTCGTTGCATCCGTAAATTACATTTACCCAAGCACAAATACTGCTTTCTCTTCTTGCTGTAGTCAGATCTTCAAGTATTTTATGTTCTTCTGTAGCAACTACTTGCTGACCATTGTCAACTTGGTTAAGAAGCGTTTCTAATCTATTAGCATGTTGAGGTCCCATTACTAAGTCTAGTTCGGGAACTCTTCTCAAAAGAGCCTCTCCTTCCTGTTGAGCAACACAGCCTGCAATTATAAGCTTCAGGTTAGGTGAAGTCTTTTTCCTAATCGCTTGTTTCCCTAAATAGCTATAAACCTTTTGTTCAGCATTATCTCTAATTGTGCAAGTATTATATAAGACCAAATCAGCACTTGTTTCTGATTTTGCCTCTTTGTATCCCATCTTCTTAAGTATTCCAGCCATGCGCTCAGAATCGGCTTTATTCATCTGACAGCCAAAAGTGGTAATCCAGAAAGTTCCTCTTTTCTGATTAGAGGTTTCAAAATCTTTTTTTATTTTTTCCGATTGAGTTGATATTGCTGTCACAATGAAAATCTAAAGTTTTAACAAAGGACTTTCTAAGTTTCTCATTACAAATCACTTTTTCTTGTGATCTTTCATAAGATTCTATTAAATAAGGGCGAGCGAGGGGATTCGAACCCCCGAATAGCGGCGCCACAAGCCGCTGCCTTAACCACTTGGCGACGCCCGCCGCGTATATATACAAATTTACCAATTCTCACTTGATTCATATAAATGTTTGCGCAAAGAAAGACATCTCCTGAAATTCAAATCTTTGATGCGTTTGTTCCACGTGGCCTGATATCAAGTGATAAAGATCCTTTGAATCTTCAAATAACTCCTGAGGGACTTGTCCCTTTGCGTATTCAACTTGGAAATGGTGTTATCAAAAATATTGAAGCAATCAAAGATCATGAAGATATGCCTTCGATTTTGATGCTACCAAGATTTGTTGAACCTCATGCTCATATTGATAAAGCGTTTACTTGGGGAACTTCGCCAAACCTCTTGGGTACATATGAAGGTGCAATGAATGCAAATTTAGAAGAGTATAAACAACGCACTACTCAAGAAGTTCGATTAAGAGCTGAGAAATCATTAAATTTGGCTTTGAGAAATGGAATAAGAGCAATTCGTACTCATATAGATAGTTTTGACATGATTGGGGCTCAAAGTTGGGATGTTTTTGGGGAAATTAAAAAGGAATGGAAAGCTTTGATTGAAATGCAATGTGTTGCATTGGTTCCAATAGAATATTGGACAACTCAAAATGGTAAAAATTTAGCTTCCAAAGTTGCTGAAAAACATGGCCTTTTAGGTGGGGTGATTTCTCCTCCTTACCAAAAAAAGATTTTAAGAAATCAATTAAGAGAATTATTTTCTTTGGCAAATGATTTTGGATGCGGTATAGATCTTCATATTGATGAAACCTCTTTATCTCCAGGAGCAGGCCTGCGTGAATTGCTCTACATGCTTGATCAAATTAATCTAGATGTACCACTTACTTGTAGTCATTTGAGTAGTATGGCTTTGATTGAGCCAGAACCTTTAAAAATCCTTGCTGATAGATTGGCATATCATGACGTTAGTGTCGTAGCGCTTCCTCTTACAAATTTCTGGTTGCTTTCACGTGATGAAAATTGTTCTCCTTTGAGACGGCCTCTTGCTCCTATTAAACAACTTCAGATGGCAGGCGTTACAGTGGCTATTGGAGGAGATAATGTTCAGGATCCTTGGTTTCCAGCGGGCAATTTTGATCCACTTGCTTTGATGTCAACTTCAATGTCTATTACTCATTCTGCCCCGTGGAACAGACTCGGACTGTCCCTTTTTACTACAGGTCCTGCAAGACTTATGGATCTTAAATGGGATGGAACATTTAAAATTGGGTGTGCAGCTGATCTTATTTTGATAGATGCGGAAAATTGGTCTGCCGCTATGTCGACGCCTCCAAGCAGAAAAGTCATGGTTAATGGTCAATGGATAACTCATGACACCTTTACATCTTTGAAAAATTGATTGTTTGTAAAATGTTTAATAGATCAAGCCTGACTGAGTTCTTAAGCGAGATTAATGGTATCCCTGGCTTGGAAATTCTTAAAAGAGCTTCTGAGCAAAAAAGATATTCTAGAGATTTCTTTGATTATTCACCAATACTTAAAGAACAACTTGATTCATGTCGTGCAGATTGTGTTGTAAAACCTTCCTCAGTAGAAGCAGTTATTTCTATAGCAAGACTCTGTCGGAAGCACGAAATCCCTTTGACTTTGAGGGGTTCAGGTACAGGTAATTATGGACAGTGTGTCCCTCTTTGTGGAGGAGTCGTAATGCTAATGACAGCTCTTAAAAGTATACGTAACTTTAATATAACTACAGGAGTGGTAACTGTAGAAGCTGGTTGCCTACTCGGAGACTTGAATAAATATTTACTTAAAAAGGGTCGTCAATTAAGATTGCTACCAAGTACTTGGCAAACAGCTTCTGTGGCAGGTTTTGTCGCAGGGGGCTCTGGTGGAATTGGCTCTGTCCGTTGGGGGTTTCTCAGAGACCCTGGCCACTTACTTGGACTTGAAGTGATAACGTTAGAAGAGTCTCCACAGAAAATTCAATTAGAGGCAAAATCATCTGAGGCTCTGAATCATTCATATGGAACCAATGGAATTATTACTGCTTTAACGTTGTCCACTTGTCCAGCAGTCGACTGGCAAGAGATATCTTTGGATTGCAAGGAGTTGGGAAGTGCAATAGAGCTACTAAAGTCTTGTACTAAAGCAGCTGTTAATTTATTTCTATGTAGCTTCTTGGAAAAGAAAATTGTTGAATCAATGCCTAATTGGAGTGGAGAAGCGAAAGGTAAGCACCGCTTGTTGCTTTTAGTTGATCCGGATGGACTTAGCACTATTGAGAAACTTGCTATAGAATTCGGAGCAGATTTTTTTCACTTGGGATCTGAACATGAAAATATTGGAAATGGGTTGCGAGAACTTACTTGGAATCACACTACATTGCATATGAGAGCAATAGACTCTGAGTGGACTTATTTGCAGATGCTTTTACCTCAACCAGAGATTAATTTAATTGAAAATTTAAATAGGAAATGGGGTGAAAATTTGCTATGGCATTTAGAAGCAGTTAGGCAGTATGGGGTTCAAAGAATAGCGGCCTTGCCTTTAGTGAAATGGCAAGGTCGGCACAAATTGGATGAGTTGATGAATGATTGTAATGAGGCCGGTGCAATTATGTTTAATCCTCATGTCATTACGGTTGAAGATGGTGGATTAGGAGTTATTGATTCTGATCAGGTTGAAGCTAAAAAAAAATTTGATCCAAAAGGGATATTAAATCCAGGCAAACTAAGAGGTTGGACTTCCACAAAAAGTTAGTCTTTGAGACTTGCTATAAGATCTCCTATTAAATACAGGGAACCTGTTATGACTGGCGCAGGTATGGGCCATTTGTTTTTTGATTTCAATACTTCTAAAGCTTCTCTGACTCCTGTTGCTTCGCGTAATTGGGCTGACAATTCAGGACAAGTTTTGCATAGTTCTTTTTTAGTCCAGCTTTGATGATTAGGTACAGGAACAATCCAAGCCATGTCAATTTCTTTTAATAAATTCCTCAACATTTTTGGAGCATCTTTTTGAATTTGTATACCAATTATCCAATGTACAGTTTTATTTGAATTAGACCAATTTAACCTCTCTTTTGAAAGTTGTTTGATTGCATGAGGATTATGAGCACCATCTAATAAAATAGGTTTACCTTCCCAACGTTTTAATTGTAATCTTCCTGGCCATTTTGCTGAAGCTAAGCCTTCTTTTATGTCTTGATTATTGACCTCCCAACCTAAGTCTATTAAGGACTCTAAAATAGCTTTTGCAACAGCTGCATTTTCTCTTTGTATTTCACCTGCAAGACCAAGATTCCAGCTTTTAGAGAGAGGAGATACCCATTTAATCTTAGCTTCTTTTTGTAAAACAATTTCTTCAATAACTTCTTTAACATCAGACTCTTGAATTGAACTAATTACTAGGCTGCCTTTAGAAATAATAGCCGCTTTTTCTTTTGTGATTTCCTTTAAACTCTGGCCTAGATATTCGCAATGATCTAAACCAATTCCAGAAATCCCTATAAAAGGCCTTAATGGATGAGATGTCGTTGCATCTAGTCTTCCCCCTAATCCAACTTCTAAGATCATCAACTTAACTTTATTTAAATAAAAGTGATTAAATGCTCCTGCTATTACAAGCTCAAAAGGAGTTAAATTTTCTGCTTGAGATATTGCTTTAACAGTAGTAATAGATTCTATAAATTTTTCATTTGAAATTGCCTTTCCATCAACTCTAATTCTTTCACACCAGTCAACTAGATGAGGTGAAGTTGTGCATCCTGTCCTTATTCCTGCTTTTATAAGACAACTTTCCAAGAAACAGGCAATTGAGCCTTTTCCATTTGTTCCTGCAATCTGAATAGCAGGTATATTTTTGCAAGGGTTGCCCATTGCCTCTATTACACTTTCAATTCTTTTTAGGCCTAAATTTACACCTCTTGATTTTAAAGGAGGTATTAGCTCCTGTATTGATTTATTCCTATCTGAATTATTGTTTTTCAATTAGTAACTTTAGATAAACATGAATCAAGCCTTCTTAGCAATTGATTTATTTCCTTTTTTGAAATAACTAAGGGCGGCACTATCCTTATAACTTTTCTGCCTGCACCTATAACCAGTAAACCTTCTTTAATTGCAATTTCTACTATAATAGAAGAATTTAAGTTACTTTCTTCTTTAATTACTAAACCTTGCATTAGCCCAAGACCTCTTACTTCTTTTAGATCAAATGAATAATTAGAGATGATTTTTTCTAATCCTAATCTTAGTTGAGTTCCTCTATTAGTTACATTTTCTAAGATCTTTCTATTACTTATCTCTTTGCCAACGGTTAAGGCCGCTTTACATGCAAAGGGATTGCCTCCAAAAGTACTTGCATGATCTCCTGGTTTAAATATATTTGCACTTTCTTTTACAAGTAAAGCTCCAATTGCATGCCCTCCTCCTAAACCTTTTGCAAGCGTGAATGCATCAGGCTCTATGCATAGGTGCTCATATCCCCATAGCGTCCCTGTTCTGCCCATTCCTGATTGAACTTCATCAAGAATTAATAGAATTTCATGCTTGCTACAAAGGTCTCTAAGGAATTTGAAAAACTTTTTTTCCCCAGGATGAATACCTCCTTCCCCTTGAATGGGTTCTATTAAAATAGCTGAAATTTTAGGACCGTTCTCTTCGATTTTTTCTTGTAAGCTTTTAACTTCATTTGAATTATTAAACTTGAAGAATTCAAAACCTTCAACTAGAGGCTCAAATCCTTTGTGATATTTAGGTTGGCCTGTAGCACTTATTGCGGCAAGTGTTCTGCCATGAAAACTAGAGTTCGCACATAGAATTATTGGATTTTTAATTCCTTTCTTTATATGTCCATATTTGCGAGCTAATTTTATCGCTGCTTCATTTGCTTCGGCACCACTGTTGCAGAAGAAAACTTTATCAGCGCAACTTTCTCTTACCAGCCATTCTGCTAATTCTTCCTGTTCTTCTATGTGATAGAGATTTGAAACATGTTGAATTTTTCTAAGCTGGTCAATAAGAACTTTTGATAATTTCTTATCGCTGTGACCGAGACTGCATGTTGCAATTCCAGCAACTGCATCTAAATATCTATTGCCTTTTTCATCCCAGACCCAACTGCCCCTACCTTTTACTATTTTCAAAGGGAGTCTTTGATAGGTTTCCATCAAACAAGTGGGAGCGGTCGGACTTGAACCGACAAACCCGAAGGTGCCGCATTTTGAGTGCGGTGCGTCTACCAATTCCACCACGCTCCCTTGATTTTGACTTGTGTATGGATTAGTTATTAAGTTTAGGCCACTTCGGCCCTAGAATAAAAATTGTGTTTAGGAACTGATTCTTTTATCTGATTAATAATCTTTTTTTCATTTAGAGCTTCCTTCCTCGAAATGTTAGCTCCAAGATCATTCAACTTCTGTTCGAAATTCTCATATCCTCTGTCTAGGTGATCTAATCCTTGAATTTTAGATGTACCTTTTGCGTTAAGACTTGCTAAGACCATAGCAGCTGAGGATCTTAGATCGCCTCCAGCAACATAAGTTGCACGTAATTCAGCTACTCCATTTATGACTGCTTTGTTTTGACATAAATCTATTTTGCCCCCCATCTTGTTTAATTCACCAACGTGTTGCATTCTTTTTTCGAAAACAGTTTCTCTGATTATGGATGTACCTTCAGCAGTTGACATCAGAGCCATGAAAGGTGCTTGTAGATCAGTAGGGAATCCTGGGAAGGGGCTAGTAGTTATGTTTACTGCTTTTATTGTCTTTGGAGGAATTACTTTTACTCCATCACCTTCTTTTGTTATCGAACAGCCGCATTCTTCAAGCTTTGAAATAACAGATTTTAGATGAGATTGTACTAGAGGAGAGATTGACAAAGGACAACGTGTAATTGCTGATGCAATCAAAAATGTACCTGCTTCAATTCGATCAGGAATTACTTCGTGTTTACATCCCTTTAAACTATTTACACCTTTAATTGTTATCTGATTAGTTCCAGCACCATTGATCTTGGCACCCATCTTATTCAAAAGATTAGCTAGATCTTGAATTTCAGGCTCTTGAGCTGCACCATTTATAATGGTTGATCCTTTCGCAAGAGTTGCTGCCATAAGTATGGTCTCTGTGGCTCCAACACTTTTACATCTAAGATTTATTTCCTTCCCAATAAGCCTCTTGTCAGGACTTTTTGTTTTTGCAAAAACATAGTCGTTTTCAAATTTTACATAAGCACCTAATTCCTTTAGGCCTTGAATATGTTCGTCAACAGGTCTAGATCCTATTTGACAACCTCCTGGCAAAGGAATCTTAACTGCACCTAATCTTGCGAGAAGAGGACCTATACAGACAAAACTGGCCCTAAGAGCATGAACCAATTCATAAGGCAAGAAAGTATTGGTTATAGATAAAGATTTATTTGATATTTGGAGTTGATTGCCAGTACGCCTTATATCAGCTCCAGTTGAGGTGAGCAATTCTGACATTACCTCTATATCTGTAAGTTCTGGAACATTGCTTAAATGAATAGACTCTTTTGATAAAAGAGAAGCTGCCATTAGAACTAATGCAGAATTTTTGGCACCACTGACTTTTACGTGACCAGACAGCACATTTTTCCCTTTAACCTCTAAAAAAGGTTTAATTGGCTCTTCAGATATTGATCCTGCAATTCTCATGAATGATATTAAACATGAATACTTCCATAATGACAAGTTATTCGGTGGCGTCCAGAGCCAAGAGATGTAAAAAAGATAAACTCTACTGTTAATTATTTTGCATGAATATATATATGGCTAGTTGTTATCTCTAAAATATATTTGCATGATGGAATTTAATTTCTTGAAAATGTTTTGCTTCTTTCCTAGAGGAGTATTTGATTTACACATTTAAATAAGCCATATGATTCCGAATTATTGCTATCTTTTAATTAGGATTAAATATAAATTTAATAATTTAATTACATTGTCATTAAAGGCTTTTGAGGATATAAAATAAAAAATTTAAATAAGATAATTATTATGTCAAAATAAAAATACTAAGGAGTTTAAAAAAATTACATTATCATTTTTACCATTGATCTCTAGTCGACGGAACCCTTTGGTGCATAGACTTCAAGCGTTGGCTAGTCCAAAAGGAAGATATCAATCATCTTTTTTATTGCTTGAAGGTTCTCATTTATTACAAGAAGCATTGAAGGCTGGATTGCTACCCGTTGAGATAGTTGCAACTCAAAAGTGGATTGAAGGGAATGCTGAACTTTTGGGAGAGATTACTTTTGAAGCCCAAATTCAAGTTGTTACTCAATCAGTTCTTAAGGCCGCTTTGACAACAATTAATCCTGATGGAGTGGCTTCTGTTTTGTCTGTTGACGTCCTACCTAATTTGAATTATGAACCGAATTTTGTTTTAGCGCTTGATCGATTGCAAGACCCAGGTAATTTAGGCACTTTATTTCGCACAGCGTTGGCTGCTGAGGTTGAGGTTGTTTGGTTGGCTTTAGGTGCAGATCCATTGGGGCAGAAGGTGTTAAGGTCATCAGCAGGAGCTGTTTTGAACCTTCCTTTTGAACGTTTTACCAACACTGAGGAGGAGGCAATCAATGAATTGTCAGAGAATTTAAAGTTGGCAAAAAATAGAGGCTTGCAAATTGTCGGCACTTATAGTCCCAGATCTTCGGTTGAAAATAAAGTTTCTCCTTACTGGGAGATTGATTGGCGAGAACCGACCGTATTGGTTTTAGGTAATGAAGGTACAGGAGTTCATCCAAAGATTCAGGATTGTTGTACTCATTCCGTTACTTTGCCTCATAATGAAATTGTTGAATCGTTAAATGTTGCATCTGCTGCTGCTCCTCTACTGTTAGAAAGGTTAAGAGCCAAAATGATTTCTTAGTATCAAACAAGCAAGGTGAGTAAAACGAATTTCGATTTCGATGTAATTGTCATAGGCGCCGGTTATGGCGGCTTTGATGCTGCAAAGCATGCCGCCGAGCATGGTCTTAACGTGGCGATTGTTGAGTCTCGAGAGATGGGTGGCACTTGCGTAAATAGAGGATGTGTCCCCTCTAAGGCTTTGTTGGCAGCAAGTGGAAAAGTTCGAGAATTGGCCGATGCAGATCATCTTGAATTATTTGGTATTCATGCAGCTCCTGTTCGCTTTGAACGTCAAAAGATTGCTTCTCATGCAAATAACTTAGTCTCTAATGTTAGAAATAATTTGACGAAGACCCTAGAGCGTTCAGGCGTAACAATTTTAAAAGGACATGGTCGTTTAGAAGGGGCTCAAAAGGTTGGCTTGAGAGAAACCAATGGTTTGGACCGTATATTAACTGCTAAAGATGTGATTATAGCCACTGGCTCCGATCCTTTTGTCCCGCCAGGCATAAAAACAGATGGCAGAACAGTTTTTACAAGTGATGAAGCTGTACTTCTGGAATGGCTTCCAAGGTGGATAGCAATTATTGGTAGTGGTTATATTGGACTTGAGTTTGCCGATGTTTATACTGCTTTAGGGTGTGAAGTGACAATGATAGAGGCTTTGGATAGAGTAATGCCTACATTTGATCCAGATATAACCAAAATAGCTTCTCGTAGCTTGATTGCTGGTCGTGACATTGATGCCAAGTCTGGTTTGCTTGCTACTAATGTTCAGCCTGGATGTCCAGTGAAGATTGAACTTTCGGATGTGAAAACAAGAGAGGTCACCGAAGAATTGGAAGTAGATGCGGTACTTGTTGCTACAGGGAGAGTCCCAAGGAGTAACGACTTAAACTTAGATAGTATGGGAGTTGAGACGACTCGTGGATTTATTCCTATAGATGCTTCAATGAGAGTTGTAGTTGGAGGAAAACCATTGAAAAATCTATGGGCTGTTGGTGATGTTACAGGAAAGTTAATGTTAGCCCATACAGCCGCAGCTCAGGGAACTGTCGCAATTGATAATATCCTTGGTAATACTAGGGAAATTGATTATAGAAGTATTCCTGCTGCTACTTTTACTCATCCGGAAATAAGTTCTGTGGGCTTGTCTGAAGAACAGGCAAAGATCTTGGCGGAGGAAGAAAAGTTTAAACTCGGAGTCGTTCGAAGCTATTTCAAAGCAAACTCTAAGGCTTTGGCCGAATTGGAAAGTGATGGCTTAATGAAGTTGCTTTTTCGGAAAGACTCTGGGGAGATTCTTGGTGCTCATATCTTTGGTTTGCATGCAGCTGATTTGATACAAGAAGTAGCCAATTCTTTGACAAGGAAACAAAGCGTAGTTGATTTATCAAAAGAAGTTCATACTCACCCAACCTTAAGTGAGGTTGTTGAGGTTGCCTATAAGCAAGCTGCTCAACAAGTACTAAAATCATAGATAGTCTAAATATGGAAATACGACGTCGACCTCCTAATCCCAGAATAAAGGTAGCCAATCTAGAATATGCAATACCACATGCAGAAGCAGAACCTCGTAATCTTCTCGAAAAGATAGTATGGGAGAAGGACCGAGAAATTAACCTCGCTCGTGAAAGGTTACCTATAGAGAAATTGATAGCAAAGATTGAAAAGTTACCTAAATCTAAAAACTTTTTGCAGAAATTAAGAGATTCTACTCATTCTCCTGCTTTAATAGCAGAGATTAAGAAGGCAAGTCCTAGTAGAGGTGTTATTAGAGAAAATTTCAATCCAAGTCAAATAGCAATCGACTATTTTGAGGGAGGCGCTACATGCTTATCTGTGCTAACAGATAAAACATTTTTTCAAGGAGGCTTCAATGTTTTAGCTGAAGTTCGTAGACAAGTAGATCTTCCATTGCTTTGTAAGGATTTTATTATTCATCCTTATCAGATTTATTTAGCAAGAGTTGAAGGGGCGGATGCGATTTTGTTGATTGCATCAATACTTTCAGATCAAGACCTTATTTATTTGAATAAAATTGCGTTGAGTTTAGACATGTCTGTGTTGCTTGAGGTTCATGATGCTAAAGAACTCAAAAGGGTTCTTCAAATTAAGGGATTCCCTTTGATTGGAGTTAATAATCGCAATTTGAAAACTTTTAAAACGGATATAACTGTTACTGAAAAGGTTGTCAGTGAATGTTCGGCATTACTAAAAGAACAAAATGTTCTTTTAGTTAGTGAATCTGGTTTATTTACTCGTCAAGATTTAACAAAAGTTGCTTCATTTGGAGCTAGAGCAGTTTTAGTAGGAGAATCTTTGATGAGAAAAAGTGATATTCGATCAGCTTTAAAAGAGCTTTTGGAGGATTGATTTGATATCCTTTGGCCTTTACTTATTTCACTTGGAAACTACTCCTTTCTTAGACAGACTTTTTTTTTAAGCAAATGGATGAAATTTTGATTAGTATATTAACTGGTTTTGCAGCTGGTGCTGTTCATGTTGTTGGTGGTGCTGATCATCTAGTCGCCATGGCACCAAGTTCATTTAGACATCCAAAATTGGCACTTAAAAATGGCCTGGCATGGGGATTCGGTCATTCTACAGGTGTTCTTGTTCTTTCATTGCTAACGATATTAGTTAAAGACTTTGTCCAAATTGAACGTATGTCTACCATAGCCGAGTTAAGTGTAGGAGTCTCTCTTTTGGTAGTAGGTTGCATAACTATAAGAACTGCTTCAGGTCTTAATATTCATACCCATCATCACAACCATGAGAATGGTAAGAAGCATCAGCATTTTCATATCCATTTAAGAGGCAGGAAGATACACAGTCGTCATTCTCATGCTTCAACCAGTTTGGGTGTTTTGCATGGATTGGCAGGAGCAAGTCATCTCCTAGCCGTTATACCGGCCCTGGCCCTGCCTCCCATCGGGGCATTTCTATATTTGGTTTGTTATCTTCTAGGTTCTGTTGTGGCTATGGGAGTATTTGTTTTAATGATGTCCATAGCAACTTTGAGAGTTGGTAAAAAAACAATGCCTATAATTTTTGGCTTTACTGGATCTCTCTCAATTTTTACTGGCTTTTTCTGGATTCACAAAACCTCTGGTTATGTTTTTTAGAACATTACATTTTCTACAATACCCTCTACCTGGAGTTTGTTAATCGCACCCAGCTGACGACTATCGATACTATTGGCAACATTATCTCCAATAATTTCTATACTTGCAGACTTTACTTTGGAAATTCTTTTTACCATCAAATTACCCTTTTCATAAGGGTGCTTTATTACCACTATTAATCCCGGTTGAAGACAATCTTTCTTATAAATAAAAGGTTTATATATTAGTAAATCACCGTCATTTAATGTTGGAGCCATTGAGATACCTTGAACACGACAATATTTGCGTGTGCCAATAATTAAATTAAAAAAGAAAATTAGAATATTTCTTTTTGAAAACTTCTTCTTAACTTGCAGTGTTCCAAGTATCTGATCGTCCTTTTGATGTCCAAAACATATGATGGATTTTTTCTACGGAAGAAAGTAATTCTTCAGCTTTTGATTGGTCAACATTTACTTTGCAGGCGCTGCAAAGCTTAGCAGCTTTCCAGAAAGTATTGTGAAGATCTGGAAAGGCTTCAAGATGTTCTGGCTTGAAATAGTCTGTCCAAAGAATTAGAAGTTCTTTCTTTGTTTCTTGTGCTTGATCTTCTTTTACCGCAACAAATCGGGAAAAGGTGTTGTTATAGGTTGTCCATGCTGCTGGATCATTACCTTCGGGAGGTTGAAGTGCTAAAAGCTTTTTTGTCATTGAAAGCACCGCTTCAGCAGCAACTCGAGCTGAAGCAGGGTCGTAAACACCACAGGGGCCATCGCAATGGGCAAGAGCTTTCTGGGCAGGAAGCCTTTTGAAAATTGATAAAATTGCCGAACTCAACATTTGGCATTAATGAAACCTTACATATAGTTTACTTGCCAATGACTATTAGTGAGTGTTTTCTGCTTTATTCCACAGAAAGTTTTTATTTAGTTAATGCCTATTAATTCAACTTCAAAAATCAAAGTTGCATTTGGAGGGATTACTCCTCCCGCACCCCTTTCACCATATCCTAAGGATGGTGGGATGATTAGCTCTCTTTTGCCTCCTACTCTCATTCCAGCAACCCCTTCATCCCATCCTTTTATTACTCTTCCTTGACCAAGAGGGAAGGTAAAAGGAGCTCTCCCATAGCTGCTATCAAACTCTTTGCCAGTTTCAAGAGTACCTTTGTAGTTTACTGAAACGTTATTGCCTGGCTTGGCTTCATCCCCGTCCCCAACTTTAATATCTGTAATTCTTAGACCTGAGGATGTTATTTCAGTCTTGATAGAACCTCCAAGTGATTCGCTGCCTGACTTCATGTTGCTTGCCATAGTAAAAAGAATGGGATTAGTTTCTTCTGGATCTAGCTCCATAGGGTTTTTTATTTTCTCTTCTGTTGTGAGGTTTCTTACTTCAGCGTTAATAAAAGTATTTACTCTATTTTCAGCTGAAACTTCAGTCGGAGAAATAATTTGGCTGGCAATTGCAACAATTACGCAAGCCATGAAAATTGAGAAACTAATGAAGATCTCTTTCACAGTAATTTACAATTCATTTGAATTAATTCTTGCAGAAGATTTGTCTTTAAGGTGTATTTCTTTGTGAAACTAATACTAATAGAAAGCTAATAAGTATTTTATGCTTGCTGCAAGAATGACCATTAAGCGTGCACAATATTTGGCTTGGATAGCAGGCGTTTTTGGTGGAATATTTACTGGTATTGGCTTTTCCCAAGGTGGATTAATTTTCACTTTTCTTGGAACTGCTTTGCTGTGGTCGTCGAAGGAATTTCCAATTGCAGGATTCCTTTGGGGAGGAATAGTTATTTTATTAAGTCACTCTTGGCTTCTATTCCTTCATCCATTGACATGGATAGGAGTCCCAGAAGCTTTTAGTCTTCCTTTAACCATATTGATTTGGTTGTTTTGTGGGCTTTTTGGAGCAGTACTAGTAGGTGGATGGTCTTTTTTTGGCGAAATTAATTTTTTTGAAAAATATCGTAAGGGCTCTCTTAAGAATCAATTCTCATATGTTTTTGTATTGTCAATCATATGGGGACTTGGTGAGGCATTATTAGCTAAAAGTCCTTTCTTTTGGTTTGGCTTGGGAAGTGCTTTCTTGCCAGATGATCGTTATTTGGCTGGTTTGGCTAGATGGTTTGGAGAAGGTGGCTTGGCTTCATTGCAACTTCTTATTGGCTGGTGGATTTGGAAAACATTATTTTTTGTTAGAAAAAGACTCCCCTGGTTTCGTTTATTTTCTTGGGGGATATTGCTTGTTTTTGCCTCTCATTGCTTTGGAATGATTCTTTTGTCAAATGATAATTCTTCAGGTGTTAATCGTGTTGCTGTTTGGCAGACAAATATTCCAACAAGAGAAAAGTTTTCTGACTACCGATTGGCAATTTTGCCTACATCTATTCGAGATGCTTTAGATAATGCCAAAAAGTTGAAAGCAGACTGGATGGTGGCACCTGAAGGGACGATTCCCAATTCTAAGCTTAGCTTCCCTACTCCAATCCCATTGCTTTCTGGGGGGTTTAGATGGGTTGGTAAAGAACAAAGGAGTTCTTTACTTGCCTTTAATAAAGGTAATACACATTTTTCTAAAGCTATTGATAAACATCGTTTAGTCCCTTTAGGCGAATGGATACCATCGTTTGATTGGTTGAACTTTAACGGCCTTTCGTTTGTAGGAGGGATTCACCCAGGGAACTCGTCAAGGCTCTTGTCCTGGCAGGAGGGAGCTCCTGTCTCAGTGGCTATTTGTTATGAGATAAGTGATGGAAATGCTTTAAGTAGAGCTAATCTTGAAGGGGCACAATGGATTTTGGCTATAGCAAATTTAGATCCTTATCCTATAGCGCTTCAAAGACAATACCTTGCATTGGCTCAACTAAGAAGCATTGAATCAGCTAGAGATTTGATCTCTGTAGCTAATACGGGACCAACTGCAATTATTTCAAGCAATGGTAATATAGAGTCGCTTATTCCTGCTTTTAATGAAGGTGTAAGCGCTGTAGATATACATTTGTCTACTAAAAGTAGTATATATTCTCGATTTGGCGAATTGCCATTGATTTTAGCTTTGATTATTAGCTTTTGGAATATGGGAAGGTCAAGCCTAAAAGATTAAGTGATTAACTATGTTTCATTGGCTTCAATAATGCCTCCACCTAGAAGAATATCCCCTTTGTAAAAAACTGCGGCTTGACCAGGCGTTATGGAAAACTGCTTTGATTGAAAGTTAAGATGACATCTGTAAGGGCGATTGTTTTGAATATCTTTTTCTAAAGGATCAAGAGGGGTAAGTGTTGCTATTACAGGATTACTTCTATATCTCAATTGAACTTCTATTTGAGTTGCTTGAATAATTGGCTCAATAGATACCCAGTTGATTGATCCAACAATGCAATTGTTTTTACTGGCATTAGATCTTGGTGCAACTATTACACGATTAGTTGCAGATTGTAGCTCCACTACATGAAGAGGCTCTTTCCAAGCTATGCCTAGCCCCTTTCGCTGACCGATAGTGAAATGTTCTATGCCATCATGCTCACCTAGTACATCGCCATTTCTAAGGGCAATTTCCCCTTTCCTTGGAGGCAAGTAATTGTCTAAGAATGCTTTCATTGAGCCATGATGGTCCACTAGGCATAGGTCTTGACTTTCGGGCTTTTTAGCAGTCCTTAACTTAAATCGATCAGCTTCTTCTCTAGTTTCTGATTTCTTCAACTCTCCAAGTGGAAAAACTACTTTGCCAAGAATTTCTTGAGAGAGGTCGTAGAGAAAATAACTTTGATCTTTATTTTGATCTATCCCTCTTAATAGTTGATGTCTCTTCGCTGAGATATTCGAAGGAGAGGCGCTCTCAATACCTTTATTAGCATGTCTTATACGGGCGTAATGGCCAGTGGCAATACGAGTTACACCGAGATTTTCTTCACTCCATTCAATCATTGGAGAGAACTTTACAAATCTATTACATTTTGAACAAGGTAATGGGGTTATTCCTTCTTTGTAGCCTTTTACAAGTTTATCAACAATTTCTGCCTGAAATTTTTCTCTTGCATCAACTATATGATGAGGTATTTTTAGTTGCTCGCAGATACCTGCTGCGTCTACAAGTCCATCACTACAACAAGACCCCTTCCCACTCATTAGCCAAAGTGTTAATCCTTCAACCTCCCACCCTGCTTTGACAAGAAGAGCAGCAGTTAAAGAACTGTCAACTCCACCAGAGAGACCTACTGCAATGGAATGTTTCCCATGTATTTGCTTCAGTTTTAATAAAACATTCTCTATATTATTCGAGCTTTTTGGAGAATAACTCTTAGAAAAAAGTATTGAGTTTTTAGGCTTAATAGTCATTGCTATAAGAATTTCTTCATAGTGGAGAAATACGAGGATGAAATTTGACAGGCCCTAATTCTGATGCAGAACATTTAATTGTTTCGTCTTCACAGATGAAAGACATAGAGGAAAAGATGTTTGCAGCTGGAATGACTGTAGAAGCATTAATGGAAAAAGTTGGATTGGCAATGAAAAAATGGCTTTTTCATTATCCAAGATTTTTAAATCATGGTGTGCTTGTTTTGGTTGGTCCTGGCAACAATGGTGGAGATGGCCTTGTTTTAGCAAGGGAGCTTTACTTGTCTGGTGTTCATGTCACTTTATGGTGTCCATTCCAGATTAAGAAAGCTTTAGTTGCTAATCATCTTTCCTATTGCACTTCTATTGGCATTTGTATTTTACAAACTTATCCTGATGTTGATTCTGATGCCTTATGGATTGATGCTCTTTTTGGTCTTGGACAAACTAGGGAAATACCGACAGATTTGGGTTTGCTTTTTAAAAAAAGGGAAAAAAATAATCCTGGTAAATTAATCAGCTTGGATGTACCTACAGGGATTTGTTCTGATACAGGCAAAACCTTGGGAATAGCTGCTGCCAAAGCTACTTTTACTTTAACTGTGGGCTTAACTAAGGAAGGTTTGCTTCAAGATGCTGCAATTCCTTCTATAGGCAAACTTGTACGCATTGATTTTGGAATCCCTGAATCATTGTTGCTTTTCCCAGGAGAAAATATTCCGTTGAAAATTACTTCTAAAGATATTGCTTCATTTGCGTTTCCTGAATCAGTTTCTAATGCAAGCAAATATGAACGAGGGAGAGTGCTTGTTATTGCAGGTAGTCATAAATACAAAGGAGCACCTTTGCTTGCATTGGAAGGTGCTTTAGCAAGTGGAGCTGGAAGCATTCAGGCAATTTTGCCAAAAAGTATTTCAGACTCTATTTGGCCAAATGTTCCAGAAGTTGTATTTCACGATTTTCCTGATCACTTGCAAAGCAAACATATTCCGATCAAGAAATGCCTTGATCAACTTGTTTTTGATCAAATTGACTCTTTACTGATTGGACCAGGGTTGGATTTATCAGAAGAAAATTGGGGAGAAGAAGCTTTCTTGCTCGAGAATTTTTTAGGTTTGCTTGTAATAGATGCTGATGCTCTTAATAGAATTTCTTTGTCTTCTGATGGCTGGAAATGGTTTCGTAAGCGTAATGGACCTACTTGGATAACCCCTAATCTGAATGAGTTTTGCAGATTATTCCCACAAATTGATGCTTCTTGTCCTTTAAAAGCAGCAGCCTTGGCTTCAAACATAACTGGCGCTTCTGTTTTGCTTAAGGGGGCAAATAGCGTTATTGCAACTCCAAATGGGCCTTCATGGCAATTATCCGATACTTTCCCTTTTGCGGCTCGTGCTGGCTTCGGAGATGTTCTATCAGGATTTGTTTCTGGGATTGGGGCTTTGGGTTTGAGTGGAGATAGAAAGTTTGACAATCAGTTGTTTGCTCTTTCTGTTTTGCTGCATTCTCATGCAGGAAAATTTTGCTCAGGTGGCACTAAACCATCATTAATTGCAAAAACCTTGGGAAAAATTGTAAAGAACATTCAACAAGAAAAGGTTCGTTTTGATACAAATAAGTGTCTTTAATGACGCTTTTCTTGAGAAATGTGTACGTTTCAAAGCAAGAATCTGAAGGGTTTTTGAAGCATTGGCCTCTTTTGCGATTTTCGTAGGAAAGTCAAATACACAAAGTTTGGGAAAAGAAAAATGGTTTCATCAGCACCCAAGCCTGCTGAGTCACAAAAAAGACGAAGTACAGATCCAATTAGCTGGTATTTAGCCACTATTGGAAGAGTTCCTTTGTTGACCCCTGCAGAGGAAATTGAATTGGGTAATCAAGTGCAGGTGATGATGACCCTGACCGAAGATGGGATGGTTAATGAAAAAACAAAGAAATTCACTTCTCATGAAAGACGCTTAATTCGAATAGGCAGAAGAGCAAAAGAACGAATGATGAAAGCAAATTTAAGATTGGTAGTAAGTGTTGCAAAAAAATATCAAGGGAAAGGTCTGGAATTATTGGATCTTGTTCAGGAAGGTTCTCTTGGGCTTGAACGTGCTGTAGAAAAGTTTGACCCTACACGTGGATATAAATTCTCTACTTATGCATTTTGGTGGATTCGTCAGAGCATGACGCGTGCGATTGCATGTCAATCACGAACTATTCGATTGCCAGTTCATTTGAGCGAGCGACTAGCGACAATTAGAAAAGTTAGCCTTGATTTGGCTCATAAATTAGGAGCAATGCCTAATAGAATTGAGATTGCAGAGGAAATGGAAATAGAAGTAGAAGAGCTGGATTCAATTTTGAGGCAGGCTCTTACTACAAGCAGTCTTGATGCACCTGTAAATGGGGATGATGGGCGCAGTTTCCTTGGTGATTTAATTGCTGATGGTTCAGCTGAAGAACCTTTGGATAAAGTAGAGCAAAGTATTCATCAAGAACAGCTTGGCAGGTGGCTTACCCATTTAAGTGAGCAAGAACAACATGTTCTTAAGCTTCGTTTTGGACTTGAAGGCAACGATAGACATACACTTGCAGAAATTGGCCGTTTATTAGAAGTATCTAGAGAACGGGTAAGACAAGTTGAATTAAAATCCTTGAGAAAATTAAGAAATTTAACTCGTAAGCTGCCTAGTGGTATTTAGTTTTAAAAATCAAATTTTTTAATCTGCCCAAATATATTTAGTTAGTTCAGAAGGGTTAGGGTCTTTTGCTCCAAGAGCAAACTCGACTGCTTCATTAACCTCTTTGTCTATTTCTTTTTCTATTGATCTAAGTTCACTTATTGAAACTATATGGTTTTCTGAGAGATTTTTTTCTAAAAGTTTAAGTGGGTCCCTTTTGGACCAAAATTCTTTTTCTTCAGGAGATCGAAGTTCATCTGGATCTGCAAGTGAGTGTCCTCTAAACCTATAAGTAAGACATTCAATTAAGGTTGGTCCTTTTCCAGCTCTTGCTCTTTCAATTGCTCTTTGTGCGGCGCCCCTAACAGCAAGAACATCCATGCCATCAACTTCTTCTCCTTTCATGCCAAAGGCATCAGCCTTTCGCCATATCTCAGGCTCACTTGTTGCACGATCATGAGCCATTCCTATAGCCCATTTATTATTCTCAACAACAAATAAGATTGGTAATTTCCATAATTGAGCCATGTTTAGACATTCATAAAATTGGCCTATATTGCAGGTACCATCTCCAAAGAAAGCAGCTGTTACAGAGTTACTATTCTCTTCTTTCATTACTTCTCTTTTATATCTACTTGTAAATGCTGCGCCAAGTGCAACTGGTATACCTTCTCCTATAAATGCATATCCACCTAATAAGTGATGTTCTCTAGAGAAAAGATGCATTGAGCCACCTCTACCTTTGCTGCAGCCTGTTTCTTTGCCAAATAATTCACTCATAACCTCCTTGGCAGGTACTCCAGCGCTTAATGCGTGTACATGGTCACGATATGTACTACAGAACCAGTCATGCTTTTGTTTCATTGCTCCTATTACTCCTGAACTAACGGCCTCTTGCCCGTTATAAAGATGAACAAATCCAAACATTTTCCCTCGGTAATACATCTCTGCGCATTTGTCCTCAAATCTTCTACCCAGTGTCATATCTCTAAAAAGTTT